>CAIPXZ010000619.1 GCA_903869075.1 uncultured Myxococcales bacterium
AACTTGCGGGAAGCGCCGAAAGACGCAGAAGTCATTTCCCATCAATACCTTGTGCGCGGTGGCTACATCCGGCGCGTTGCGGCCGGCATCTACAGCTTCTTGCCGCTGGGCGTCCGCTCGCTGGAGAAGGTCAAGGCGATCGTGCGCCAGGAGATGAACCGCGCCGGCGCGCAGGAAGTCTTCATGCCGGCGATTATCCCCGCGGAATTGTGGCAGGAATCGGGGCGCTGGGACTTTTACGGCCCGGAATTGCTGCGCATCAAGGACCGCAAACAGGCAGATTTTTGTGTTGGACCGACGCATGAGGAGGTCGTCGTCGACCTCGCGCGCAAGGACGTGCGCAGCTACAAGCAGCTGCCGGTCAATTTCTACCAGATCCAGACCAAATTCCGCGACGAGATGCGGCCGCGCGCCGGCCTGATGCGCGGCCGCGAGTTCGTGATGAAGGACGCGTACTCATTTGACGCGACCGTCGATGGCGCGCACAAGAGCTACAAGGTCATGTACGACGCCTACCAGCGCATTTTCACCCGGCTGGGCTTGGACTTTCGCGCCGTCGAGGCGGACACCGGCAACATCGGCGGCTCGATGAGCCACGAGTTCCAGGTGCTGGCCGACTCCGGTGAGGACAACATCGTGTCGTGCGACACCTGCGATTTTGCCGCCAACGTCGAAAAGGCGCCGCTGCCGCCGCAGGATTTCGTGGCGATTGACCCGAACCTCGGCCCGGCGACGGCGGTCGAGACGCCCGGCACCAAAACCATCGAGTCGCTGTGCAAGCTGCTCAAGGTCACGCCGCAGGACACGATCAAGGCCGTGCTGTACATGGCCGACGACAAGCCGGCGGTGGCGTTCGTGCGTGGCGATCGCGAGGTCAACGAGGTCAAGGTCAAGCAGGCGCTGGGCGCCAAGACGCTGTTCCTCGCCGACGCCGAGTGGTTCGCCAAGACCACCGGCTTGCCGCCGGGCTACATCGGCGCCATCGGCTTGGGCAAGGTCCACGCCGTGCTGGACACCGAGATCCGCGCCATGCCGCGCGCGGTCTGTGGCGCCAATGAAAAGCAGAAGCACACGATCGACGTGGTGCCGGCGCGCGACCTCGCTGACGCGATCTACGCCGACGTGCGGATGGCGCTGCCGGGTGACCCGTGCCCGCGCTGTACCGGCAAGCTTCGTGCGTTCAAGGGCATCGAGGTCGGCCACGTCTTTTACCTCGGGCAGAAGTACTCCAAGGCCATGAACGCCACGTTCCTCGACCAGGATAGCACTGAAAAGCCTTTCGAGATGGGCTGTTACGGCATCGGCGTATCGCGTATTCTCTCGGCGGCGATCGAGCAGAACCACGATGCGCGCGGCATCCAGTGGCCGGTGGCGATCGCGCCGTTCGAGGTCGCGGTGCTGGCAGTGGACCCGTCGCCGCTGGCGGAACAGCTGTACCTCGGGCTGCGCGACGCCGGCGTCGACGTGCTGCTGGACGACCGCGAGGAGCGGCCGGGCGTGAAGTTCGCGGACGCCGACCTGATCGGCTATCCGCTGCAGATCATCGTCGGCCGCAAGGCTGCGGACGGCATCGTCGAGGTCAAAATCCGCAAGAGCGGCGTGCGGTTGGAGCTGCCGGTCGCAGATCTGGTCGACAAAGTGGCTGACGCGATCGCGGCGGCCCGCAACGGCAAGGCGATCGTGCTGGGTGCCGCGTGATGCGGCCGCTGCCACGCCTGGCCGTGGCGCTCGATGGCACGAGCGTCGAGCCGCTGGAGCCGATCCTCGACCAGCTGCACGGCCTGCCGGTGCTGGTCAAGGTCGGGCTGTCGCTGTACACGGCGGTCGGGCCGTCGATCGTCCACCACATGCGGATGGCCGGGTTTGACGTGTTTTTGGACCTGAAATTCCACGACATTCCGCATCAGGTGGGCCTGGCGGTGGCGGCGGCGGCCAAGCTGGACGTGGCGCTGCTGACCGTGCACGCCGCGGGCGGCCAGGCGATGCTGGAAGCGGCGGCGCAGGCGGGGCGCGGCAAGACGCGCGTCGTCGCTGTGTCGGTGCTGACGAGCCTGGGCGAGGCGGACCTGCCGGCGGTGGGCATCGACGCGCCGTTGATCGAGGTCGTGGCGCGGCGGCTGCAGCTGGCGCGCGCGTGCGGCCTGGCGGGCGCGGTGATGTCGCCGCACGAGCTGCACTTGACCCATGATTTTGCTGCAGAATTCGTGCGCGTGGTGCCGGGCATCCGCGCGACAGCCGGCGGGGACGATCAGACCCGCACGGCGACGGCGCGGGCGGCGGCGGCAGCGGGCGCGACCGTCCTCGTTGTCGGCCGACCCATCCTGGCTGCCGCGGATCCGCGGGCGGCCGCTGAGCATTTACTAGCAGAAATCGCTGCTTCTGGAGAAACACATGTCGCAACGCGATGATCTGCCCCCCGACGATCGCCAGCCGCAGGACGGCCGCTCGCGCTTTGAGCGCCCAACGCCGCGGCCGCCGCAGCGGCCAGCCGGCAACCAGCCGCATCCCGGGACCGTGCGCCGGCGTCCGGAGGATCGGCCGCCGCGCCCGGAGCCGCCGGTCGAGCGGCCGCGTGACGATCAGCCGTCTCAAGAGCGGCCGCGCCAGGACCGGCCGTACAACGACCGACCGCGCGGTGACCGGCCGTACGCCGGAGGTGGCCGCGGCGATGGCCCGCCGTCGCGCGATCGCGCGCGCACGGACCGGCCGATCCTGACCTCGCACCAGCCGCCGCCGCGCCGCGAAGATCGGCCACGCCGCGATGAACGCCAAGCGCCGCCGCCGGACGTCGTCAGCGGGCTGCACGCCGTGGAAGCGCTGCTGCGGTGGCAGCCCAAGCGCGTGCAGGCGCTGTACCTGTGGGCAAGCGACGCGCGGGTGCGGGCGCGGCTGCAAGAGCTGGCGCAGGCAGCGCACGTGCGCGTGGAGACCGAGCCGCCGCGCGGTTTTGAGCACGAGCAGGGCAACCCGCAGGGCGTGGCGGTGCGTGTCACGCCGTTCGAATACGCCGACCTGGAGCGCGTCATGCCGCTGGAAGGCCCGGCGGACGGCACGCTCATTGTCTGCCTCGACAGCATCACTGATCCGCGCAATTTGGGCGCAATCCTGCGCAGTGCCGCGTTCTTCCGCGTCACGGCGGTTGTGATCCCGCAAGACCGATCGGCGGAAGTCACGCCGCTTGTCGAGCGCATTGCCGAGGGCGGCGCGGCGTCGGTGCCGGTGGTGCAGGTGGTCAACCTGGCGCGTACCTTGGGCAGCCTGCGCGACCGCGGCATCGAGGTTGTAGGCACGGCGCTGGATGGCGCAACTGGTGATTTGCGCACCTACAAATGGGCGCGCGCCACGGCGCTCGTGCTCGGCGCGGAAGGCAGTGGCATCCGCCCGCTTGTGCGCAAAAATTGCGATCAGCTCGTGACGCTGGCGGGACCGGAGCAAATGCCGTCGCTCAATGTCTCGGCGTTCGCGACGCTGACGATGGCGATGGTGCGGGCCAGCCAGCCAGCCCCGGCGTGACGATTCCGTGTCTGGAACCGGACGAAAGCCTTGACACAAAGCGCCGCTCAGGGTATACAGACGGCCCCCAAAGGGGTCCGTTGTGCGCGGTCCACCCCTGCGGAAGTAGCAAAAAGTGGTGTTGAAACAGCGATCTGGGAGATGAACTCCGCTGATTTTGGCCGGTTTTGATGATCACGCGTCGCCGCATTTGCCGGTGATGGCGGATGTTGCGACCAGCGAAAACTGGACTCCTGTCCGCCGCTGGCGTAGCTCAATTGGCAGAGCAGCTGATTTGTAATCAGCAGGTTGCGGGTTCAAGTCCCTTCGCCAGCTCTGAGCTTGCCCGATGCGACCTGGCGTGCTGACGATGTGGCGCAAGCTGCAAGGTCCGGATGTCGTAAAGGGCGCCCGGAGCGAGTAACGCGGCGATGTGCCCGGATCGGTAGCCTGAACGATGGAAGCTTGCCCGAGTGGCTAATGGGGGCAGACTGTAAATCTGCTGGCTTACGCCTACGGTGGTTCGAATCCACCAGCTTCCACCCAGTTGCCTGTTTTGGAGGGGGCTTAACGCCCCCCTGCCACCCCCCGAATCTTGGCCTTCGCTGTGCGCGATGGCCGTGCGCGGGTGATGCGGGAATAGCTCAGCTGGTAGAGCGTCAGCCTTCCAAGCTGAATGTCGCGGGTTCGAATCCCGTTTCCCGCTCTGTCTGAATCCGCTCCTGATGTGTCGGCAACGACATCGCCGGGCGGCGGGCGAGGCTCACGCAGCTTTGGTCCAGACGACAGCGCCTACGTAGCTCAGTCGGTAGAGCACTTCCTTGGTAAGGAAGAGGTCACCGGTTCAAATCCGGTCGTAGGCTCCGAACGTCGCGCTGAACCTGGCGGTTGCCTGAGAGCGCATGAGTTGTCCGAGAGGGCACAGAAACGCGGTACGAGCGCCGCACCGAACGAGCGATCCCAACAGGTCGCGCCCTACGTGTCCGGCAACGGGCACAAACCGCCAGACGGCAAGCGCCCGAAGGCAGAGAAGCTGTCCGACCGCAAGGCCGGTGGCAACCACGCCGCAAGGCAACGAACAGGCGGGTGCTTGTTCGATGAACCAGACGCCACACGCATGGCGGGAGGACCCTGACAATGGCCAAGGCCAAGTTTGAGCGTAACAAGCCCCACGTGAACGTGGGAACCATCGGCCACGTCGACCACGGCAAGACCACGTTGACGGCAGCCATTACCAAGCACCAGGCCTCCAAGGGCTTTGGCAAGGCCAAGTCGTTCGACGAGATCGACAAGACACCGGAAGAGAAGGCTCGTGGTATCACGATCTCGACCGCGCACGTGGAGTACGAGTCGGCCAAGCGCCACTACGCTCACGTCGATTGTCCGGGCCACGCCGACTACATCAAGAACATGATCACCGGCGCGGCGCAGATGGACGGCGCGATCGTCGTGTGCGCGGCGACGGACGGCCCCATGCCCCAGACGAAGGAGCACGTGTTGCTCGCGCGTCAGGTCGGCGTGCCGTCGATCGTCGTGTACCTGAACAAGTGCGACATCGCCTACTCGGATGACCCCGAGGGCGAGCTCGTCGACCTCGTCGACATGGAGCTGCGCGAGCTGCTCTCGAAGTACGAGTTCGACGGCGACAACGCGCCGATCATCCGCGGTTCCGCGCTGCAGGCCCTGCAGGGTGAGACCACGCCGTTCGGCACGCCGTCGATCGACGCGCTTGTGGACGCGCTGGACAACTTCATCCCGGATCCGATCCGTGAGCTCGACAAGCCGTTCATGATGGCCGTCGAAGACACGATGACGATCTCGGGCCGTGGCACCGTGGTCACCGGTCGCGTCGATCGCGGCACGGTCAAGGTCGGCGACGAAGTCGAAGTGGTGGGCATTCGCCCGACGCAGAAGACGACGATCACCGGTATCGAAATGTTCCACAAGACGGTGGAGCAGGGTCAGGCGGGCGACAACCTCGGCGCGCTGCTCCGCGGTCTGAAGCGCGACGACGTCGAGCGTGGCCAGACCCTGTGCAAGCCGGGTTCCGTGACCCCGCACACCGAGTTCGTGGCTTCGGTGTACGTGCTGAGCAAGGACGAAGGCGGCCGTACCAAGCCGTTCTTCAAGGGCTACCGCCCGCAGTTCTACTTCGGCACGGCCGACATCACCGGCGACATTGACCTGCAGCCGGGCGTCGAGATGGTCAAGCCGGGCGACCGCGTAGACCTGATCGTCAAGCTCATCGTGCCGGTCGCGATGGAGACCGGTATGCGTTTCGCGATTCGTGAAGGCGGCAGGACCGTCGGCGCGGGCTTGGTGGCTTCGATCACCAAGTAAGTGTCGCGTCGCGCCAGCGACTTCGCGGTCCGCCGGGACCAGCCCTTCCTTCACCGGAAGCTGGTCCCGGCGGCTCGCACGCTGGCAAAGTTCCTGGGAACGTCCGCGTTCCCCGTTCGCGCCTCGCGCTCACCCGCCGAGGCATCCGCTAGAAGGAGTCCGTGATGGCCGCCAGCAACCGCAGCATCATCCATCTCGAGTGCCAGACCTGCCGCACCGCCGGCATCCCGGGCGTCTCTCGTTACACGACCACCAAGAACAAGAAGACCACGCCCGGTCGTCTGACGCTGAAGAAGTACTGCCGCTTTGAGCGGAAGCACACGGAACACAAGGAAACGAAGTAATCCGCGAGATTCTCGCTGACTTGTCCTGTGTCTTGCCCCGCTCGGCCGCCGAGACGGGCCCAGATGCAAGGCCGAGCAAGGCGGGACGACGAAGGCGTACTTGAGTACGTCGAGTCGTTCCGACGCAGCGAGAACGCCGCAGATGGGTCCGCCTCGGCGGATCGAGAGGCCAGTAGCTCTAACGGTAGAGCGGCAGACTCCAAATCTGCGGGTTGTGGGTTCGAATCCCGCCTGGCCTGCCCCGCTCGCAAACCACCGGTCCTGAGCCGAATGGCCCGCGAGCAGCCCTGGTGAGCGTTTCTGGTACTAGCGAGCCGCCCAGCAGTGGGCCGCAGACGAATCGGCAAGGGCGTCACGCCTTTGCAAGGAGTGGGCGAGATGAGCCAAGAGCGCATGGTCAATCTGGCGTTCGTTGCCGCAGCGTTGCTCGTGTGGTTCCTGAGCGCGCACCTGTTCGCCGGCTTGTTTGACCTGATCCGCCCCGAGTGGGATGCCGGCATCATCGGTCGCGAGTTCCGCCTGTCGAACCTGCTTGGCGTGTCCGCGGGCATCGTCGGCGGCATCGCGCTGTGGCGCAACGAGAAGCTGTTCCAGTTCGCCCACGAAGTGGCGGGCGAGCTGCGCAAGGTGACTTGGCCGTCCATCGCGGAGACGCGGCTGCTGACGACCGTGGTGATGGTGACGACCGTGCTGGTGTCGCTGTGCCTGTGGGTCTTTGACTCGCTGATCAGCGTCGTGACGCGGTTCATCTACCGCATCTAGTGTTGTCGACGCCGACCGAACGGTATGCGCGAACGAACCGGACGCTGCGCGACGGAACCTGACAGGGAATCAACATGACTGAGCAGTTTCAAGAGACGACGACGACCGAAGCCCCCGTGGCCGTGGCGCGGACCCCGCGCAAGCGCTGGTTCATCGTCAACACGTACACGGGCTCGGAGAACGTGGCGCGCGCCAGCCTGGTTGAGCGCATCAAGCAAGAGGGCCTGGAGCAGTACTTTGGCGAAGTGCTGGTGCCGACGGAGAAAGTCGCGGAAGTGCGCGCCGGCGTGCGCCGCGAGTCCAAGCGAAAGTTCTTCCCGGGCTACCTGCTCGTGCAGATGATCCTGACCGACGAGAGCTGGCACCTGGTCAAAAACACCCAGAAGATCATTGGCTTCTTGGGCACGGAAAAAGACAAGGCCAAGCGCCCGAGCCCGGTGCCGGATCTGGAGATCCAGCGCATCCTCGGTCAGCTGGAGACGAGCGAAGTGGCGGCCAAGCCGGTTGTGAGCTTTGACGAGGGCACGGAAGTGCGCGTCATCGACGGCCCGTTTGCCAACTTTGCCGGCACCGTCGCGGAAGTCAGCGCGGACAAGCAGAAGCTCAAGGTGCTGGTGTCGATCTTCGGTCGCGCCACGCCCGTGGAGCTGGGCTTCATGCAGGTGGAAAAGATCGCTGGGCAGTAGCCCGCAAGGACGACCGCCACGATGGCGGTGTGAGCGTGAGGCCGCGATTGCCGGCCGTTTGCAACGCGACGCTGAGTGAGATTCACGCAGCGCACCCAACAGGCAATCGGGAAGTGAGCCATGGCAAAGAAAATCACTGGTTACATCAAGTTGCAGCTGCCGGCTGGCAAGGCGACGCCGTCCCCGCCCGTGGGTCCGGCGCTCGGTCAGCACGGCGTGAACATCATGCAGTTCTGCAAGGCGTACAACGCTGAGACGCAGGCTCAGGCTGGCATGGTCATCCCGGTCGTGATCACGGTCTATTCGGACCGCTCGTTCACGTTCATCACCAAGACGCCGCCCGCGTCCCGTCTGCTGCTGAAATACGCGAAGATCGACAAGGGCTCGTCGGTGCCGAACCGGGACAAAGTGGGCAAGGTCACCAAGGCGCTGGTCGAGGAAATCGCCAAGATCAAGATGCCGGACCTGTATGCCACCAACTTGGACACCGCACGCAGCACCATCGCCGGCACCGCCCGCTCGATGGGCATCGACGTGATCGGTTAACAACCACTGACTTTCACAGGCTGAGTTCGCGAAACGCGACCGCCTGCACTGAGGACACCATGGCCAAGCATTCGCGCAAGTACAACGCCGCGCTCGCCCGCTTCGATCGGCAGAAGCGCTACACCCTCGACGAGGCGATCCAGATCGCCAAGGACAACTCGTTCGCCAAGTACGACGAGGCGTTTGAAGTCGCCATCAACCTGGGCGTCAACCCCAAGCACGCGGACCAGATGGTGCGCGGCGCGGTGGTCCTGCCCAACGGCACCGGCAAGGTCAACCGCGTGCTCGTGTTCGCCAAGGGCGAAAAGGCTGCGGAGGCGACTGCCGCCGGCGCCGACTTCGTGGGCGACGACGAGCTGATCGAGAAGATCAAGGGCGGCTGGTTCGACTTTGACACCTGCATCGCCACGCCGAACATGATGGTCGCCGTCGGTAAGATCGGTAAGGCGCTTGGTCCCCGCGGCTTGATGCCGAACCCGAAGGTCGGCACGGTGACGTTTGACGTCGGCGCGGCGGTCTCGGCGGCCAAGGCCGGTAAGATCGAGTTCCGCGCGGAGAAGGCGGGTATCATCCACGCCGCCGTCGGCAAGCGCTCGTTCGAAGCCGTCAAGCTGCGCGAGAACATCGCGGCGCTGGTGGAAGCGCTGGTCAAGGCCAAGCCGTCGACCGCCAAAGGCACCTATTTGAAGGCCCTCACCGTGACGACCACGCATGCCCCGGGCGTGCGCGTGGATCCGGTGCTCATGGCCGCTGAATTCCGCCTGGCGTAAGCCAGTTGGACCCCGTCAAAGCTGCGCGCTTTGCGGGAAATCGACCTGACGTCGCAACTTGCGGCGCCAGGTCACCAAGTCCCGGTTGGTCCAGGGTTCGCCCTGATTCGACCGGGACTGCGTCTGAGAAGTCGGCGGCGGGAAGCGATTCCTGCGCTAAGTCCGACGGAGACGTGTGGTGAGCTGAAAGGGAAGGCCCGCACCGATGGCGACATCGCGCGGCGTCCACTCCTGGATGCGATGGAGCTTTCCGATCTGGACTGCCTCCGTCACGCATTGCC
Source organism: uncultured Myxococcales bacterium (assembly GCA_903869075.1). Classification (GTDB taxonomy): domain Bacteria; phylum Myxococcota_A; class UBA9042; order UBA9042; family UBA9042; genus CAIYBN01. Next base: position 9,222 of record CAIPXZ010000619.1, read on the forward strand.
TGGCAACGGTGCCCGGCGTGCACCACGGTGTCTGAGACCTCCCGTCTCAGATCTCCACTCAGGCTGCAAGGTGTTAGACCCGACACGCCGTCAGCGATGACGGCACAGGAGATCAGCATGAACAAGGCTGAAAAACAGGATCGGGTCGACGCGCTTCGCCAGCAGCTTGCCGGCATCGACGCTGTCATTGTCGCGGAATACCGCGGCATTACGGTGGAACAGATGCAGAGCCTTCGCAACGCCGTTCGCGGCGCCGAGGGCAAAGTTGTGGTGGTGAAGAACACCCTTGCTCGCTTGTCGGTCAAAGGCACCTCGCTCGAGGCGCTCTCTGACAAGCTGGTAGGGCCTGTGCTGATGACCTTCGGTCCCGACGTGGTCGGTCCGGCCAAGGCGATCGTCAAGATTGCCAAGGACGTCCCGAACCTCGTGATTACCGGTGGTGCCCTGTCTGGCAAAGCGCTCAGCGCCGCGCAAGTCAAGTCACTGTCGGAACTGCCGGGACGCGACGAACTGCGGGCGATGCTGCTCGGCACCTTGAATGCCGTCCCAGCCAAGTTCGTCGGTACGCTCGCTGCTTCGCCGCGCTCCATCCTCAACGTGTTCAATGCACGTATTGAGCAGCTGGAGCCCAAGGTTGAAGCGGAAGCGGCATAAGCGTCAGCAGGTTCTGCGTCGATTGAATTGAGTGAACACAGTGCATCCGGCAAGACGCCATGATGCCCAGGCAATCCAGGAGTTTCCCATGTCGATTTCTCGTGAAGATCTGATCAGCCACCTGTCCGGCCTCACCGTTCTCGAACTGTCCGAGATCGTCAAGGCCCTCGAAGAGAAGTGGGGCGTCAGCGCCGCCGCTCCCGTCGCGGCCGTTGCCGCTGGCGCTGGCGCGGCTGTTGCTGCCCCGGTTGTCGAAGAGAAGACCGAGTTCGACGTCGTCCTGTTGGACGCCGGCGCGAACAAGATCAACGTGATCAAGGTGATTCGCGAACTGACCAACCTGGGTCTGCGCGAAGCCAAGGAACTGTCGGAGAAGCCGGGTTCCGCGGTCAAGGAAGCGGTCTCCAAGGCCGACGCCGAAGGTTACAAGAAGAAGCTGGAAGAAGCCGGCGCCAAGGTCGAAATCAAGTAATTTCGCCAAGGTTTGGTTTCTTGCGCCGGCAGCATCTGGTCACTGCGCGTGACTGGGCTGGCTGCCGGAGAGGTTCAGAGGGCACCCCTGAGCGGACGGAATCGTTTTCGCCGCTCAGGGGTTTGCCCGTTCCCCGTCCCCAGAAATCCGCCACTCCGCTCCGCACGACACCACGTGCGCGCAGGCAAGAGGCTGGAAGGAGAAGTTAGACGATGGCTCGCACCGCGATGGACCTCCGTGTCCGCAAATCGTTCTCCCGCATCAACCGCGTGGTCAAGGTCCCGGATCTCATCCACGTTCAGCGCCAGTCGTACGACAAATTCCTCCAGCGCAACGTCCCCGCTCCGCAGCGGGAGAACGTCGGCTTGCAGGCGATCTTCTCCTCGGTCTTCCCGATCCAGGACTTCAACAAGACCGCGAGCCTCGAGTTCGTGTCTTACCACTTGGAAGAGCCGAAATACGACGTGCTCGAGTGCCGCGCCCGTGGCATGACCTTCGCCTCGCCGATCAAGGTGCTCATCCGCCTCGTCGTGTTCGACGTCAGCGAGACCGGCATCCAGTCCGTGCGCGACGTCAAGGAGCAGGAAGTCTACTTCGGCGAAATTCCGCTGATGACCGACGCCGGCACCTTCATCATCAACGGCTCCGAGCGCGTGATCGTCAGCCAGCTGCACCGCTCGCCGGGCGTGCTGTTTGAACACGACAAGGGCAAGACGCACGCCTCGGGCAAGCGCATCTACTCGGCGCGCATCATCCCGTACCGCGGCTCGTGGCTGGACTTCGAGTTCGACCACAAGGACACGCTGTACGTCCGCATCGACCGCCGCCGCAAGCTGCATGCCACCGTGCTGCTGCGCGCGCTCGGCTACTCGACCGAGGATTTGCTCAACTATTACTATGACATCGAGACCATTCGCTTGATCCCAGGCGACAAGCTGCGCGCGATGCGTTCGCTGAACTTCGACCTGCTCGAAGGCCAGCGCACCACCGACGACATCACGCACCCGGGCAACGGCACGCTGCTGCTGCACCGCAACCGCAAGTTCACGGCGCGGGTCATCAAGATCCTGCGCGATGCGGGCGTCAACGAGCTGGAGATGCCGGCGGATCAGATCGAGGGCAAGGTCATCGCGACCGACGTCATCGACCAGGAGACCGGCGAAGTGCTGTTCGAGGCCAACCACGAGCTGGTGGCGGCGGACGTCAAGAAGCTGTTGGACCGCAACATCGCGACGTTTGAAGTGCTGTACATCGACCGCCTGAACGTGGGGCCGTACCTGCGCGACACGCTGGCCAAGGACGTGGAAGACGTCCAGAAGCGCAAGCGCCAGCCGACGACCGAGCAGGCCATCGAAGACATCTACCACCACCTGCGCCCGGGCGATCCGCCGTCGGCCAACCAGGCGAAGAACTACTTCAACAACCTGTTCTTCAACGAGCAGCGCTACGACCTGTCGGACGTCGGCCGCATGAAGGTCGAGTACAAGTTCGCGCGGCGTAAAGCCTTGATGGCGCTCAAGAAGCAGGGCCTCGTGCGTCTCGAGACGGTGTCCATGCGCCGCGATCGGTCGTTTGACCTGTCGAGCCCGGGCAACGACTACCGCAACTGGCGCCTCGAGTTCTCGATGTACAGCTCCGGCCAGAAGGTCAAGTCCTTCCTGGTCAAGCTGGACGCCAAGACCTTCCCGGACATGAAGCGCGTGTCGCCGAACGAGCTGATGGCGCACCTCTCGGGCGTGTTCAGCGTCGCCGATCTGACGCGGCCGGAGTCGGTCAAGCAGACCGATTGGTCGCTGGGCTTTCTCGTGCGCGGCGCGGACGGCAAAGAGCAGCACGTGTCGTGGAAGGTGGACCAGAAGGCGTTTGCCAACCCGCAGCAGGCGCTCCCGAGCGAGCTGGCCGCGGCGCTGCAGGCGGCCTGGGCGGATAGCCCGTTCGTCGGCGTGTCCCTGGATGCCAACGGCGAGCTGCTGATCGCCGCGACCGAGAAGGGCGCGGAGTTGGCGGTGGAAGCGCACGACGTCCTGCGTCAGCGCCTCGATCTGCCGGGCGGCGTGTTCCAGCCGGAAATCCGCGTGTCGACGGGGCTTTTGACCGTCGGTCTGTCGGAAATGCGCACGGTGCTCATCATGCCGGTGCGCGGCAACCGCCAGTCGAAGATCGAAGTCGCCGGCAATGAAGAGCTGCGCAATCGCCTGGGCTTGGCCCCGGTGGCGCCGTGCTTCACGCTGACGCGCGCGGACATCCTGCGCACGATTCAGTACTTGCTGGCGCTCAAGAACGGTCGTCCGGGCTACAACATCGACGACATCGATCACCTGGGCAATCGCCGCGTTCGCGCGGTGGGTGAGCTCATGGAGAACCAGTGCCGCGTCGGTCTTGTGCGCATGGAGCGCGCCATCAAGGAGAAGATGTCGATCGCCCAGGACATCGAGACCTCGATGCCGCATGAGCTGATCAACGCCAAGCCGATGAGCGCGGTCGTCCGCGAGTACTTCGGCAGCAGCCAGCTGTCGCAGTTCATGGACCAGACCAACCCGCTGTCGGAAGTCACGCACAAGCGTCGTCTCTCCGCCCTCGGTCCGGGTGGTCTGACGCGCGATCGCGCCGGCTTTGAAGTCCGCGACGTGCATCCGACGCACTATGGCCGCATCTGCCCGATTGAGACGCCGGAAGGTCCGAACATCGGTCTGATCGCGTCGCTGGCGACCTATGCCCGCGTCAACGAGTACGGCTTCATCGAGACGCCGTACCGCGAAGTCGTCGACGGCACGCCGCAGGACAATTACGAGTACTATTCGGCGCTTGAGGAAGAAGAGCACATCATCTGCCAGGCCAACGCCAAGCTGGATCCCAACGGGCACCTGTCCGGGACGTTCCTCGATGCGCGCGTCAACGGCGAGTTCAAGCAGGTCGCGCCGAAAGACGTCGAGCTGATGGACGTGTCGCCGAACCAGTTGGTGTCGGTCGCAGCGTCGCTGATCCCGTTCCTCGAGAACGACGACGCGAACCGCGCGCTGATGGGCTCGAACATGCAGCGTCAGGCGGTGCCCTTGCTCCGCACGACGTCGCCGCTGATTGGCACGGCGCTCGAGCGCACTGTCGCGGCGGACTCCGGCGTGACGGTGGTTGCCAAGCACAACGGCACCGTGGTGAACGTGGATTCCACGCGCATCGTGGTCAAGCGCGATGGCGATGCGGACGATCCGAACGCGTCGACGGACATCTACAAGCTGGTCAAGTACACGCGCTCCAACCAGAGCACGTGCGTCAACCAGCGGCCGATCGTGCGGCGCGGCGACCACATCACCGAAGGCGACGTGATCGCCGACGGTCCGGCGACGGATCGCGGCGAGCTGGCGCTGGGTCGCAACGTCGTGGTCGCGTTCATGCCGTGGGGCGGCTACAACTACGAAGACTCGATTTTGATTTCGGAAAAAGTGATCAAGGAAGACTTGTTCACCTCGATCCACATCGAAGAATTCGAGTGCGTTGCCCGCGACACCAAGCTGGGCAAAGAGGACATCACCCGCGACATCCCGAACGTCTCGGAAGAGGCGCTGAAGGACATCGACGTCAGCGGCATCATCCGCATCGGCGCCGAGGTCAAGACGGGCGACATCCTGGTCGGCAAGATCACGCCGAAAGGCGAGACCCAGCTCAGCCCGGAAGAGAAGCTGCTGCGCGCGATCTTTGGCGAAAAGGCCGGCGACGTGCGCGACACTTCGCTCCGCGTTCCGCCGGGCGTCGTGGGTACGGTCATCAATGCCAAGGTGTTCACGCGCAAGTCGGAAGCCAAGGACGAGCGGACGCTGGAAATCGAGGAAGACGAGAAGTCGACGCTTTTGAAGGACATGGGCGACGAGGTGCAGATCCTCGCCGACTCCACGTACGAGAAGTGCGCGCGGATTCTCGCCGGCCAGAAGACCGGCTCCAAGGTCGTCAATGACCAGGGTGAGGTCGTGTTCGCCAAGGGCACGGACTTGAATGAAGCCGAGCTCGCGTCGCTGCCGCACAAGCTGTACGACGACGGCGACCGCTTCAAGGTCCCGAACGTGTGGCGCGACATCCGCGTGAACGACAAGGACCTGCAGACCCAGCTCGGCCAGCTGCTCGACCACCTGGAAGACAACGCCAACCAGACGCGCTTTTACTTCGAAGAGAAGATCAAGCGCTTCGTGCGCGGCGATGAGCTGCCGCCGGGCGTCATCAAGATGGTCAAGGTCTACGTCGCGATCAAGCGCAAGCTGCAGGTCGGCGACAAGATGGCCGGTCGTCACGGTAACAAGGGCGTCGTGTCGCGCATCCTCGCGGAAGAAGACATGCCGTTCCTGCCGGACGGTCGCCCGGTCGACGTGGTGCTGAACCCGTTGGGCGTGCCGTCGCGTATGAACGTGGGGCAGATCCTGGAGACGCACCTCGGCTGGGCGGCGCGCTGCCTGGGCCTGAAGCTGCACGATGCGGTGCTGGCGGGCGCGTCCACGGACGAGATCCGCAAGACCGTGAAGCACGTCTTCGCCTCGCCGGACATCGACAAGCTCGTCGAGGACCTGACGGACGAAGAGCTGCTGCGCTTCATCGACGACAACAACGAGGGCATTCGCTTGGCCTCGCCGGTGTTCGACGGTGCGACGGAAGCGGAGATTCGCGAGCTGCTGCAGCGCGCGGGCGTCGAGACGACCGGTCAGACCGAGCTGTTCGACGGCCGCAGCGGCGAAGCGTTCGACCAGAAGGTCACCGTCGGCGTCATGTACGTCCTCAAGCTTCACCACTTGGTCGACGACAAGATCCACGCCCGCTCGATTGGGCCGTACTCGCTCGTCACGCAGCAGCCGCTGGGTGGTAAGGCGCAGTTCGGTGGTCAGCGCTTGGGCGAAATGGAAGTGTGGGCGCTCAAGGCCTACGGCGCATCGTATGCGCTGCAGGAATTCCTGACCGTCAAGTCGGACGACGTGATCGGCCGCACGCGGATGTACGAGAGCATCGTGCGCGGCGAAGGCAAGCTGGAACCCGGCCTGCCCGAGTCGTTCAACGTGCTGCTCAAGGAACTGCGTGCGCTCGCCCTCGATGTCGACTTGCTCGACAAAGACGGCCAGCCGATTCCGTAGCCGGCTTCGCAACTCCGCGAGACTGCGCGTCGAGCGGGAGCGAGCCAAAAGCGACTGAGTACCAGTGCGAAAGGGATCGTAACCCGAAGGGCGGAGACAAACCGGAACGGTTTGGCTCCGTGAGCGAAGCGAATAGAGCCCGGTCCCGGCGTCCGACGCCGGGATTCGCCCAAAACGCGCCCTTTGTCCCTGTCCCCAATTTTCCCCGTGAGGTTTGTCCATGCGCGAGATGCTGCACTTCTTCGAAATGCCCAAGAACCCGCTCAACATCAAGGCGGTTCGCGTCGGGCTGACTTCGCCTCGCAAGATCGCCCAGGAATGGTCGTTCGGCGAAGTCAAGAAGCCGGAGACCATCAATTACCGCACCTTCAAGCCGGAGCGCGATGGCCTGTTTTGCGCCAAGATCTTCGGGCCGGTGAAGGACTACGAGTGCAACTGCGGCAAGTACAAGCGCATGAAGCACCGCGGCGTGGTCTGCGAAAAGTGCGGCGTGGAAGTCATCCAGTCCAAGGTCCGCCGCGAGCGGCTGGCGCACATCAACCTGGCGACGCCGGTCGCGCACATCTGGTTCCTGAAGAGCCTGCCGTCGCGTATCGGTCACTTGCTCGGCATGACGCTGAAGGACCTGGAATACGTGCTGTATTGCGCCAAGTACGTCTGCCTGGGCGCGCTGAAGCTGCAGGTGGAGCGCGGCAAGGCCGGCATCAACGTGTTCTACATCCCGCGTGAGCGCCGCGCCGACCTGATGGGCGAGCTGGAGAACATGCAGGAATCCGCGGAGATGGGCAAGATCGTCTCCCGCGGCACGCGCGACATCCAGCGCGGCACGCTGATCAACGAGGAAGACTACTACGACGTCCAGGGCGGCATGGTCATCGAGCGCGTCTCGAAGGACCTGAACACGCAGTGGCTGCCGGAAGTGGGTCCGCTGGTGCCGGGTCGGATCCTGTCGACCGAGGACTACGAGTACGTCGTCGACACGCTCGGCGAGCTGGCCATCGACGCCATGCCGGCGACCGATTACCTGAAGCTGGAGATGGGCGGCGAGGCGATCCTCGAGCTGCTGACCTACATGGACCCAGGTCGCGTTCCGCCGGACAAGCCGCGGTGGCCGGGCGATGGCGTGGACGTCGAGACGCTGGACGATCTGGCCAAGCGCCTGCGCGCCGAAGTGAACCTGTGGGAAGAGAAGACCGACGCGCTGACCAAGCTGTCGGGCGAAGCGAAGATCAAGAAGACCGGCAAGCGGCTGAAGATCGTCGAGGCGCTGCGTTCCTCGGGCAACAAGCCGCAGTGGATGGTCCTGACGACGATTCCGGTGCTGCCGCCGGATCTGCGTCCGCTGGTGCCGCTGGACGGTGGACGGTTCGCGACGTCGGATCTGAACGATCTG
>CAIPXZ010000620.1 GCA_903869075.1 uncultured Myxococcales bacterium
CGCCTCCAGCGGGTCGCTCGTCGTGTCGTCAATCGCCGATTCGATATAGCGCAGACCCAGTTGCAGATCGTCGTCGACGATGTCGCAGCCCGATTTCTCCAGCGTGCGGATCAAATCCAGCGGCGGCTGCTCGCAGAACGCGCCGACAAGCACAACCCGCACGTTGTCGAACGGCCGCGCCGGTCGCGCCCGCACCGCGTCGGCGAATTCCTCCAGCATTTGCGCGTGATCCAGCGCCGGCATCAGCCCGCCGGCGCGCAGCAGCACGTACATGTCCGAGGTCGGCAGCCGCCACGGCTCGCGGCGCCGCAGGTCGTCCAGCACGTTGATCGCCAGCCGCCGCCGGTTCTCGTTGCGGATCGCCGCCCGCAGCGCCTCCGGGTCATAGGCCTTGGCGCCGCGCTCATGCAGCTCGCGGGCGATGCGCTTGAGCTCCTGCGCGTAGAACTTGCCGCCCAGGTGCAGCGCGAAGTTCTGCGGCAGGTCCAGGTAGCTGGACCAGCGATCCGGAAACAGCATTTTCCACATGCCGCCGAGGTTGCGGATCACGTCGCACAGGGACGGAAACACCATGCCGTCCAGGCAGTTGAGGTGGCCGTTCAGGCCCAGCTCGATGGTGCTGCGCGGGATGTGGCAAATGTACGACTGGAAGTACGAGTCGCCGCGGATGATGTCGACCTGGTCGCCACCGCCAAAAATCGTCACCGGCAGGCAGCCGATGGCCTCAAACAGCGGCCGCGGCACGTAAATCGGCATGTAGCCAATCGCCAGACCGCCCGGATTGGCGGCTTTCCAGCGCTGCACCGGACCCAGGTGCAGGTCGTCCATCATCGTGCGCGCCTGATGCAGGATCTGGCTCGCGCGGTCGGCGCCCGGCAGCCCGGGCGTTTGCGTCGTCGGTTCACTCATGGACTCCCCCTAATGCGTTCCTGTGCGGTGCTTGAGCAGGGAAACCTGCCCCTGCGCCAAGCTTTGCGGCAGCTGGTCGTGGCTCGGGCTCGCCGGGCAGCGCGCGACCAAACCGCACACTGCGAGGCCGTGGATGCTGCGCGCCACGTCTTCCGGCGTGCCGTGCAGGCTCGGCTCGTACCAGGCCCAGACCCAGTTGATCATGCCGAAGATGCTGTACGTGGCGCGGTCCAGCGCGACGGCGTCGACCGGTCCGCGCGCGCTGTCCGGCGTGCCGCAGCCCTGGGCAAAGACCGCGGCGACGGCGTCGCGGCCGATGCGGAAGTACGCCTCTTTCAAGCTGCGCACGCGCTGGCGGTGCTCGGCGGGCAGCGCCGCGGCTTCGTGGATCAGCACGCGCATCACGTCGGCGTGGTCGATGAAATAGCGCACCTGATTGAAAATAAACACGTACAGCCGCGTCGCCGGGTCCGGCGTGTCGTTGCGCGAGTCATTGGCCGCGGCGATCAGCGTCTCGAACGCGCGGATCTGCAGCTCCGCCAGCAATTCCTCTTTGCTGGTAAAGTAGTTGTACAGGCTCGACACGCCAAAGCCCGTCGCCTCGGCCAGGTCGCGCATGGACATGCCGTGAAAGCCGCGCGCCGCAATCAGCGCCGCCGCGGCGTGCAGGATGTCCGCGCGCTGCTGCGCGAGGCGGGCTTGGCGCGGCGTCATGCGTTCACCCAGTTGGCTGGCCGCCGCGCGAGAAACGCCTCGATGCCCTCATTGCCATCGTGGCTCGCGAGGATTTCGCGCAGGTACAGCGCTTCGGCGTCCGCGAGCCCGCGATCCAGCGCCGTGAACAAGCCGGAGCCTTGGCGGATCGCCGCCGTGCCCTGGCGCAGCGCAAATGCCGATGAGGGCTGCAGGTTTTTGCGGAACCACGCCAGCACTTGCGCAAGCGGCGGCGTCTCGCCGTCCAGCACCGTCAGCAGGCCGTGCTGCTGCGCCTCCAGCGCCGGCAGGGACGCGCCCGTCAGCAGCAGCCGCTCCGCCAGCGCACCGCCCAGCCGCTGGGCGCCCACCGCCGCCAGCACCGGCGGCAGCACGCCGAGGCGAATCTCCGGACAGCCCAGCTGGGCGTTCGGCGTTGCGAACAGCACATGGCAGACGAGCACAAGCTCGAACGCGCCGCCCAGACACTGGCCCTCGATCAGCGCCGCGACCGGCACCGGAAAGTGGCCAAGCTGGCGAATCAGCGCGTGAAACCCGGCCAGCATCCCCGGCGCCTGCGCCTTGCGGTGCTCCTCGACCGACGCGCCGAACGAAAAATGCCCGCCCGTGCCGCGAATCACCACGAGTTTCAGGTCCTTGTCGCTCACCGCCGCCGTCAGCTCCGCCGCCAGCGCCGCCATCATCGCCGCGTCGAGGATGTTGGCCTTGGGCTTGTTCAGCCGCAGATCCAGCACCGCGCCGTCCTCCAGCCGCGTCGCCACCACCAGGTTATCCATCGTCGTGCTCATGCTGCCTCAGCCCTGCGCCGCGCGATCCGCCGCCATGTTGGTCCGCGCCGACGGCGGCAGGATTTCCTGCACAAGTGCCGCGTCAAAGCGCGCGCCCTCGGCAAGCCGCTGCCGCAGCAGGACAAAATCGATCTCGCGCTCGTTGCGATCGCCGTAGTGGAACGCCGGGAAGCCCGCCGCCGCCTCGGTGTTCATGTTCAGCGCCAGCCACGAGCGATTTGTCTCGGAATTCGCGTACCAGTGCTCCAGCTTCTTTTTCCGCAAGCTTTCCAAGGTCTTGCGCGAGCAGTCGGGGAACGTGTACATCAGCTTTGTCACATATGTGTCCACAAGCGCGTCCAGCTGGCTCAAGTCGATCGTGCAGGTCGCGGCCACCGCCTTGGCCTCCGCCAGCGCCGCGCCGGTCTTGCTCTCGCCCAGCGCCGGGCGGCCAAAACCGTCAAGCTCGCGGTCGGTGACGACGAGCGGGTTGGCGATGAACGTGCCGTCCGCCAGCTTGTGCACCGGCACGATGTCGTTCACAAGCCCGAGCCGCAGCGCCTTGTGGGCCGACATGGGCTCGCACAACACAAGTGATTCTGCTGCCTTGGAGTAGCCGACGTAGAGGTGCAGGAAGTCCGTCGAGCCGCCGTCGGGCGCCGAGCCATGCACCGGTCCCGCTTGGCCAAACCGCGCATGGTCGCCGCTGACCGAGAAATCGCAGGCCATGCCGATTTCCTGGCCGCCGCCGATGCGCATGCCGTTGACGCGGCAGATGACCGGCTTGTCGCACAGCAAGATGGCCGTGACCATGTCATTGAAAAGCCGCATGTATTGCGCGTACTCGAGCGGCCGGTTGCTGTAATAGCTGGCGTATTCCGCGGTGTTGCCGCCCGTGCAGAAGGAGCGGTTGCCGACGGCGGTGAACACCACAGCGACGGCCTTGCGGTCGGCGCTGGCGCGGCGAAAGCCGAGGATGACCTCCTTGACGGCCTCGGTGGTGTACGAATTCAGCTGCTTCTCGTTGTTCAGCGAGATCCAGATCTGGTGCAAGCCCACGACCGGCTGGCCGTCGCGGCCCTTGACCGGCTTGGCCTCGTAGCCGATGTGGCGAAATTCAAGGTCGCCGGCGAGTTCATGATTGATTAGCGTTGTCATGGTCTTATCTCCTTTTCAAGCGCGCGGATCGAGGATCATCCGCTTCTCCAGGTTGTGCGCCGCCATGTCGGTCAGCGCTTGGTTCAGCTGCGACATCGGCGCCAGCTCGCAAAACGGCGCCAGCTGGATTTTGCCTTGCCAAATCAGCTTCAGGACGTCCGGATAGGCCTCCGGCGGGCAGCCCCAGGTGCCGTGAACGGTCGCGTCGAACGCCATCAGGTTGGAGAACCGCAGCTCGACGGGCTTGGCGGAAAAGCCGACCTGCACAAGCGTCGCGGCGCGCGCCAGCAGCGTAAACGCCAGCGTCTGGCCGTCCGGCGTGCCGCTGCACTCGAAGATCCGCCAGTTCAGCGAGGGCACGCCCCAGCTGGCGAACGCGCCGTGGACTTCCTTGCGCACGTCCCGCGGGTTTTTGCCGCGCACGTTGATTGTCAGGTCCGCGCCGACCGCCGCCACCTGGGCCAGCTTGTCATCGCGCACGTCGCAGCAAATCACCTGTGCGTCCAGGGCTTTGGCGATTTGCGTCACGAAGGCGCCGACGCCACCGGCGCCGATCACCACAACCGCGTCACCCGGGCGCACCTGCGCGCGCAGCGTCGCCTGCCACGCCGTCGACACCGCGTCCGCCACCACTGACAGCAGCCGCAGGTCCGTCCCCGGCGGCGCCGCATCCAGCCGCACGAGCGGCGCGGCGGGCACGATCATGTGCGTCGCAAAACCGCCGTGAATATCGTTGCCTGGCATCTTCTGCGCGGTGCACGCGTTGCCACGGCCGCTCTGGCACAGCGCGCAGCGACCGCACGGCAGCACCGCTGGCACGATGACCGGCTTGCCGACAAGCGTCGCGTCGCTGGCCTCGCGCACAATGCCGACGGCCTCGTGGCCCAGCACCAGCGGCAGCGCGTGATTCGGCCGCACCGACCCGTCGGCGTAGCCCAAGTCCGTGTGGCATAGGCCGCACGCCAGCACCTCGACGAGCGCGTCGTCGACCTTCAGATCCGGCAACGCCAGCGCACGGTGCACAAGCGGTTGACCGACCTGTTCCAGGAACCAAGCAGAAGCTTCGGTAGCCATGGCCCTCTCCCCCAAACATTTCCCCACCGGCAGGGTGGCGAACGAACGTTCGTTCGTCAATCGGCCGTTGTCACGAAATTGTCATGTCAACGGATTCTGAGTGCGCGTGATGCGCATGCGAAGAAATCAGGTAAATACAACGCTTCGTTCGGACACTGTCGTCCGACATTGCGGCCTTCAGCGCCCGGACGCTCCGCCGTGTGGGCACCAGCGCCGCGCCACGCCGCCGCCGCCGCTTGCGCATTTGCGCTTGACGGCCGCGCCGCCAGCCCGCACGGTAGGGCCAGTGCACCGGCAATGGCGCGCGGAGACGGCATGTACGCACAGCACCAGTGGTCACCCAGCCAGGCGATGGGCAAAAACGTTCACGTGTGGACCTACGGGCACGCCGGCCGGCCGGTTATCGCGCTGCCGACGTCGGGCGGCTATGCCCATGAATGGCAGCAGCACGGCGTGATCGACGCGCTGGCGGACCTCATTGGCCACGGCCGCATGCGGATCTGGCAGCCCGAGACCAACATCGTCGAGACGTGGAACCACCGCGAGGCCTCGCTGGCCTGGCGCATGCACCGCCACGCGGCGTATGAGCAGTTCCTCGTCAGCGAGCTGATCCCGCACATCCGCCATGTGACGGGTCGCAGCGACGTGATTGTGCTGGGCGCCAGTGTGGGCGCGATGTACGCCGTCAATTGCGCGCTGAAGTACCCGCAGCTGTTTCCCGAGGCGATCGGCCTGTCTGGCCGCTACGAGGCGCGCACGTTCACGCACGGCCAGGACAACACCGACGTCTACTACAGCAACCCGCTGAGCTATGTATGGAATTTGCATGGCGATCCGCTGCAGCGCATCCAGCGCCACGCGCATGTGACGCTTGTGTGCGGGCAGGGCGCGCACGAGAAAAATTGCCTGAAGGAGACGCTGCATCTGGCGCAAGGGCTGCGCGAAAAGCACGTGCCGCTGCAGCTGGACGTCTGGGGTCACGACGTGGCGCACGAGTGGCTGTGGTGGCGCCGGCAAATTCGCCACCATCTGAGCCAGCGGGTGTAGCCGCGGCGCTGTCACGCGATTGTCATGGAACTGCGCGACCAGTGGCGGCTTTTTGTGCCGCTCGCTAGGCTTGCGGCGCGCGAAACTGCGCTGCGGAGGAGGTCGCCATGGCTCGGTACGTTGCATTGCTGGCACTTTTTGCCACAACCGCCTGCGCGGGGACCACAACGGCGGCTGCCGATGCTGCGGTGAACAGCGCCGACGTCTGCGTCGGCAGCGAAGGCAGCGGCATCACCGATCAGGACCCGCGTTTTCTCTACGACTGCGAGGGTCGCGTCCTCATCTTGCGCGGCGCCAACGCCGGCAACGACAAGTCGCTGCCGCACAACCTGGTCATGCCCAACGCTGACTTTGCCCGCTTCGGTCCCGATTGGGGCATGAATTTCCTGCGGTTTCTCATCTTCTGGGACGGCATCGAGCCGCAAAAGGGCGTGATCGACGAGGCGTACCTCGACCGCATCCAGGCCTCGCTGGACTTTTTCGCGCAGAACCACCTGTACGTGATGCTGGACATGCACCAGGACGTCTGGGGGCCCAAAGTCACGGGCGACGGCGCGCCGGCGTGGGCGACGCTGGACGATGGCTTGCCGGTCAAGGCGCAGCCGATCTGGTCGATGACCTACCTGCAGCCCGGCGTCGAGGCGGCCTTTGACCATTTCTGGAACTACGCCGGCAGCGATCAGGAGCTGCAGGACCACTACGGCCTGGCGTGGGAAGCGGTGGCCAAGCGTTTCCACAATCATCCCGCGGTGATCGGCTACGACTTCATGAACGAGCCCAACCCGGGATCGATGGTCGACCTGACCGAGATGCTGGGCACGCCGCAGGCGGACAGCCAGTCGCCGGCGTTTGATGCGCAAAAGTTTGGGCCGTTTTACCAGCGGCTGATCAACCGGCTGCGCGCGATTGACGCCGACCACTGGTTCTTCTTTGAGCCGCGCTTTGGCGCGCCGGGCGCGGGCATGCCCCAGTTCCTGCCCAAGCTGACCGACCCGCGACCGCAGGGCGCGCGGCTCGTGTACGCGCCGCACCTGTATTCGGTGTCGTTCGAGGCGAACCAGTCGTTTGACGTCAACGCCGACCACACAGTCGCCGATTGGCAAAAGAACCGGGCGATCGACCAGCAGACGCAGAATTCGGCGATGCTGATGGGTGAATGGGGCTTTGATTACAAGTGGGCGAACGCACCGGTGGCGATGGCGCAGATCCTGACGATGGCCGACCAGATGATGATCGGCTGGGCATACTGGGCTTTTGGTCCCGGCGGCTGGAGCTTTGTCAACGGCGACGCGACGCACTCCGAAGCGCCGAGCATCGTGCAGATGGTCCGCGCGTACCCGCGGCGCATCGCCGGCAAGCCGACGGCGTTCCTGTACGACGCCGACAAGCACACGCTGCACCTTGAATTCGTGCCGGACCCGCGCATCACGGCGCCGACCGAGCTGTACATCCCGGCGAAGCGGTTTTTCCCCAATGGTTACAAGGTTATCGTGAATCGGCCGGCGGCGCAGTGGCAGACCGCCTGGGACCCGCAGCTGGAGCTGCTGACGCTGACGCTGCTGACGCCGGACGTGACGCCGCTGGTTGTGGACGTGACGCCGACGACGAACTAGGAGAAAAACATGTACGAAATCAAGATGTCCGGGCCGAACAAGAACGCCCTGGATTTTGCCATGATGCAGTTCATCGTCGATGAACTGGCGCGCGCCAACGGCCAGCCGGTGCTGCTGACGGGCGACGGCGATGCGTTTTCCGCCGGGCTAAACCTGAAGCAGGTCGCCGAGCAGGACGACGCTGGGATGGACAAATTCCTGAGGCTTCTCAATGCGATGACTGTGGCGCTGTACACCCACCCGGCGCCGACGGTGGCGTGGGTCAACGGCCACGCGATCGCCGGCGGCGCGGTGCTGGCGCTGTGCTGCGACTACCGCATCGGCACGGCAAACCCGCGGGCGCGGCTGGGGCTGAATGAGGTGGCGATTGGCCTGCGGTTCCCACCGATTGTGCTGGCGGCGATGCGCGCGCAGTTGGCGCAGCCGCATACGGATACCGTGATTTTGGCTGGGGAATTGCACCCGCCGCTCGAGGCGCAGCGCCTGGGCATCCTGCATGAAGTGACCGACGACGGCTACGCGCGGGCGCAGGCGCGGCTGGCGCTGTTGGGCAGCTATGCGCCGGCGGCGTATGCCGGAACCAAGGCGGATCTGCGCGCTGCAGTCGTGCGGCCGGATCCGGCGCAAGAAGCCCTGTACCAGCGCGACGTGCTGCCGATGTGGACCTCGCCGAGCATCAAGGCCAAGATCCTCGGCATCCTCAAGCGCTGACGGCTAGGGCGGCACGGCGACGAAATCCTCCGTCACCACAGGTACATAGCTCTTGTCCTGCAACTGCAGCGCCGCGCCGATACCGACGTGCGTGTACGCCGGGTTGACGATCGCCTCGCGGTGGCCTGGGCTGGCCATGAGTCCCTGGTGGACCTCGACGGTCGTGCTCGCCATGCCGATGTTCTCGCCAAACTGCTGCCAGGCGATGCCCGCGCGCTTGAGCCGCGCCTCAGTGTCGCCGAGCGTCGGCGAAATGTGCGCGATGAACTTGTGCTCGACCATGTCCTGGCTGTGGGCGCGCGCCACATTCGACAGCGCCGGCCACAGCGTCACCGGGCGTACCCCCGCGCGCGCGCGTTCGGCGTTGATCAGCGCCAGCAGCTCCGCCTCCACCGCCGCCGGCGAGGTCACCTGCTCAACCGCCTGTTCCTGCGGCAGCGGCGGCTCGGGCATGTCGACATACACCGGAAAATTCGCCACGACGCTCGGTCCAAGCGCGCCATCACCGATCATCTCCACAGCATACGCACCCGGCTTGGCCAGCTTGACGGCGAAGTCGAAGCGGTTGTCCTGGCCCTCCAGGTTCTCCGATCGGCCGTCCGGCCGCGTCACCGCCACGCGCGGGTGGCTGAGGCGGTCGGCCAAGCGGCCGTGCAGATCCAGCGTCTCGCCGGCGCGGACGTGGCGCGGCACGGGGTCAAAATCGACGTCGGCGGCGGTCAGGACAGCAACCGCAAACTGCTCGCTCGGCGTCGTCCGCACCGCCAGACCATAGCGGCTCAGCAGCGCCGTGTTGCCAAGCTCGGTCACCTGCTTGGCCAACGCGTCGCCCAGCCGCGCGGCGTCAATGCCCAGCGAGAACCGCAGCTCGATGATCGCCGGCGTCGGAAACGGCACGCCGGCGCGCGTTGTCACGGCGATGCGCCGCGGCATTTGCGGGGCGTCACCGGCGGCGTTGCGTTCCGCAATCCAGTCCGCCACTTGCGCCAGGCGCGGGTCCGCCGTCACGGCGTGGTGCAACCGCTCGGCGCACGCCTGCAGCAGCAAGCCGTCCAGCTCCGCGGCGCGCTCGCCCAGCGCGGCATCGCCGTCCGGCGCCGCGCTGCTGTAGTACGTCGCCGACGCCGAGCGCACGTCCACGACCTGCAGCGGCACGCCGCACCCGGTCAGCAGCGCGGCAAACGTCAGCAGCAGGCACGGCGGGGACAACATCGGCATGGTCGGCGGCTCCTGCGCAGGTCCAGCGAGCGTAGCATACGGCCGGGTCTGGACGAAGGGTCAGCCGCGCGCCAGCTCGGCGGCCCGCCCCACGGCCGCAGCGACGGCGTCCGTCACGGTCTGCGACCACTGCCGGTCGTCAAACACGTTCAGCGCCGCCTGCGTCATGCCGCCCTTGGACGTCACCTCCGCGCGCAGTTCCACGGGCGGTCGGCCAGCTGCTTGCGCCAGCAGCGCGGAACCCAGCAGCGTCTCTTGCGCCAGCAGCGCCGCCGTCGCCGGTTCCAGCCCTTGGGCGATGCCGCCAGCGGTCAGCGCCTCCAGGAACAGGAAGACGTACGCCGGACCCGAGCCAGCCACCGCGGTGAAGGCGTCCACGTGCCCCTCGGTCACGTCCACAACCGTCCCCAGCGGCGCCAACAGCGCCCGCGCCGTGGCGATCGCGTCTGGCTGTGCCGTCAGCCCCGGCGTCAACGCCACCAACCCGTGCCCCAGCCGCACCGGCGTATTCGGCATCAGCCGGATGACCTGCGCGCCCGGCAGCGCCAGCTCCAGCGTCGTCGTCGTCACACCTGCCAGCACGGACAGCCACAGCTGCTCCGGCCGCGGCTGCAGCGCCGCAACGACGCCCGCGCGCAGTTGCGGCTTGACCGCCAGCAGGACCGTCGCGGCATCCGCAACCACGGCTTGCGCGTCCGTGCCACAGGCGATGCCAAACCGCGCCGCCACCGCCGCGGCCGAGGCGTCAGAACCGGTGCACGCGACGACGTCGCCCGGCGCCAACGCGCCGCAGTCGAGCCAGCGCGCCAACATCGCGCCCGCCATCTTGCCGCAGCCGATGATGCCCAACTTGGCCCGTCCCGTGATCATGCCCGACCTCTCCGCGCGGCCCACGCCGCAACAACCAACGCCAGCGCCGGCCAGCCCGCCGTCGCGTCCGCGCCCGCCTGGCAGCCGTTCGCCGTCGACACTTGCGCCGGTGCGTCCGTCGCCACCGCGTCACCGCAGCTACCGCAATCCAGCGCCCGCACCGTCTGGTCCGGCGGCGGCGGCACCGCGTCCACGTGCAAGTTCCACACCGCCTCTTCCACCAGCGCGTGACCCGGGTCATTGCGTACCGCCGGCGTCGCGTCCCGCACCCGCAGCGTCAGTGTGTGATCGCCCACGTCCGCCGCGCCTGGCGTCCATGTGTCGCCCTGCGCCACTTCCTGACCGTCGCGCAGCCAGCTCAGCTGCAGCGTGGCGATCGGCGCGGTCTGCACCGTGAACGCCGGACATTGCCCCAGCGTGCACGTCACCAGCGCCGCCGGACCCGGCAGCCGCGAGCGCAGCATCGCCGTGCTTTGGTGGATCGCGACGATCAGCGCCTCCTGGCACACCGGGCAAAACACCATGTCCAGCGAGCGCATGATGCAGTTCGGCGCCGGCCGGAACATGCCGACGGTCTCGTAGCGGGCGCCTTCAAAAGCGCCGACCGGCGTGTACAAGCTCGTCGCCGCCCCGTCGGGCGTCGGAATCGCGGTCTCCGGCGGCACCCACACGCGCCACTTCAGCGGGTCAAGGTGCCCAAGGCTGGCGACGTTCGGCTCGCTGTCGCCCGGCGGATAGCCCGGATAGGCCGCGTCGTATTCATCGGCCAGATGCGCGAGGTTGTGGCCCAGCTCGTGCCGCAAAATCGCAATGGATTCCGGGGCCATGGACACCACCGGCACCGCGCCGCCGGAGCCGCCGTACGCCGCGTCGTTCACGAGCACGACCGCAATGTCGTAGTCGGCAAAAGCCTGCGCCACCGCGGCGATCACCTTCGCGTCATCGGCGACAGCCAGCCGCGCCACGCCGCCGTAGTCAAAAGTCGTGCCAAACGCGTTGTCGACGTAGACGCCCGCCGCCGGGTGGCTCGCGCCGGCCTCGTTCGAGGCAAAAAACAGCGCGTACACATTGAAAAGGCTGGCGTATTCGGCATACGGCGAGAACTGCAACAGCGCGTCCGAGGTCGCCTGCGCGGCGGCAAAAAACGCGTCGCGGTCACTGGCGGTAAAGCCGTCCGCCACAAGCACAAGGTCCAGCGACTGCGCCGTCGTGCCGCCCAGATGGACGGTCTGCAGGTCCGTGCTTTGCAGCGGCAGCAGGTTGTGCGGCTGCTGTTGCCGCAGCTGCAGCCATGCCGTCGCGGCGTCGGTCGGCAGCCATTGCGCCTCCGGCCGCGCGCGCAGGTCCGCGTGCTCGCCTGCGTGCGCCGGCGCCAGGTGCACGTCGGCCGCGCGTGCCGGCAGCGCCAACAGCAGGAACAGCGTGAAGCAGGCGTGGCGCATCATCCTCATGTACAGGATCCGGCGCAGTCGCGCCAAACAAATCCGCTAGCCCAGCCGCGCACCGACGCCCCAGCGCATCCCGCGCAGCACTTCCGGCGCCGGCATCGCCCGCTTGCCCGGCCGCTGGATGCTCACCACGCGCAGGCTGCCCGCGCCGGTCGCCACCCACACCGCGTCCTTGTCCAGCGCGACGATCGTCCCCGGCGTGCCGGTGTGGTCGCCCAGCGCCAAGCCGTCGTCAAACAGCTTCCACACCTCGGTCGGCACGTCCGGCGGCGTCGTTGTCGCGCCTGGCCACGGCTGCATCGCGCGGATCAGCGCGTGGATGTGCGGCGCCGGCTGCGTCCAGTCGATGCGACCCTCGGCCTTTTGCACCGGCGGCGCGAACGTCAGGCCGTCCTGCGGCTGCGGCACCGCCGGCAGCGCGCCCGCGGTAATCGCCGGCAGCTTGGCCAGCAGCAGCGCCGCACCGGCATCCGCCAGCTTGGCCTCCAGCGTCGCCGTCGTGTCGGTGTCGGCGATCGGCACCACCACGCGCGCCAGCTCCGGCCCGGTGTCCATGCCCTCGTCCATCTGCATCAGGCACACGCCACTCGCCGCATCGCCGGCGGCGATCGCCCGGGTGATCGGAGAAGCGCCGCGCCAGCGCGGCAGCAGCGACGCGTGGACGTTCACGCAGCCCAGCGGCGTCAGGTGCAGCACATCCGCGCCGAGAATCCGCCCGTACGCTGCCACCACCACAAGCTCCGTGCCCTGCGCCCGCAGCCACGCCGCCAGCGCACCGTCACGCACTTTGACCGGCTGCAGCAG
>CAIPXZ010000621.1 GCA_903869075.1 uncultured Myxococcales bacterium
TACGTGTGCAGGTCCGGCACGAGCGCCGGCATCTCCGTCACCCGCGCCGGCTGCGTGTTGCGATCCGTCAGCGCCTTCACCCGCTCGGGCGTCGGCACCTCACCGGCGTCGAGCAGCAGCTCCAGCGCGGTCTCCACTTCGGTCTGCATCGTCGACGCCGCATGGTGCAGGATCCGCACGTACGACACGTCTGCCTTGCGCTCCACGCCCGTCGCCGCCGCCAGCGCGTCGTAGGCCCGGCGGAAAATCAGCGTCGGGAAGAGCTCTTCGCGGTACTGGTAGCGGGCAAACGCGCCCGGCTTCTTCATCAGCGACCAGATGCTGTGCCGGTAGTTGATGCGCGCGCCGCTGCGGCCCAGCAGGCGATCCACGGTCAGTTCCCACCGGCTGGCAAACCAGATCTCCACGCGGTCCTCAAACACCCGCGCCTGCACCGTCTGGCCGATCAGCCGCGACGGCACCGAGTACGTGTTCTCCCGCACGCGGACCGTGCTCCACGTCGACACCGGCACGGCCTCGGTCACGTGTTCCGCCAGCCGCTTGGCCGTCACCGCCTTCATCACCGACTGCTCTTCGGCCACCCGCTTGCCGCGCCGGAGATTGGCCATCGCGCACACGTTCTGGGCCCACAGCTCGTAGTCCGGCACCGACGCGAAATCGCGGCTGCCGCGCAGCAAAAGATGCTGCTCCAGCCGACGTTTCAGGTCGCCGTTGGCCGCCTCGACGTCGCCATTTTGCTCGGACTCACCGATGCCAATCGTGCGCGGCTTCATGCCAAAGTGCCGCACCACGGCCTCGTACTCCTCGTTGAAGAGGCGCCCCGGCGACGACACTGCGTCCTCGGTCGCTGGCTTTTCCAGGCCCTTGGGCAGGTCATGCGTCGCCGCCGTCGAGTTGTCCGTCTGCGCCCATTCCGGCACATGCCCGAGCTGAAACAGCGCCGCCTGCATCCCGCGCCGCAGCGCCAGCAGCGACTCGGACTTGCACACCGTCACCCACTGCCAGTTCGAGTACGGCAGCACGAAGTGGCACAGCAAATGCGGCAGTGCCTCACCCAGGACGGTCACGAAGAGCTCGTCGCAGTTGGTGAAATCGACCTGGCACGCCTCGCCCGGCCGATGCACTTGCTGGAAAAACACCTCCAGATCCGGCCCATGCTGCGCCTTCCACACGCGCATCCGCCGCTCCAGCGTGCGAATCTCGCCCGGTTCGTGGCGGCCCGGATGCACCGTCTGCAGGTACTCGAACACGATGTGCGGCTTGAGCGCCGGCGTCAGCGACAGCAGCGCCACGACCTCCGGCCAGTCGTCGGCGAACGGATCAGCCCGCGTCCGCCAGTCGTGCACCGGCTGCGACTCCGACGGCAGCTTGCCGGAACGCCGGTACTTCCGCGCAGTTTGCGGATGCATGTCGGCCTTCATCGCCGCCACGCCCTTGGACTTGCCCTTGCTCAAATGAGCCATCAGCTTGGCTACCTGACTGTCGCTTACCAACGCCATCACCGACCACGCAGGCCGTGAACGGCTGCGGTGGCGTAAGTGACTGGTTTTGCGGGGAACGACAACTACGCGTGACGAGGGATTCTAATTGTCGCGGAGTGCGACGAGTAATTGTCGCGCGGGACCAGGATCACATTCTTCGCAACGCGCATCGAAGTCCTCAATATCGCTAGCCTCCCCAACGTGAACTATTGTCAACGCGTCTGCCAGACTCGCGAGCCAAGCTGCGGAAGGGGCTGAATCGGCCTCCTTGGCCCGTTTGTGCTCGTCCGGATCGGCGCGCGCTTCGGCGAGAATGGCGACCAGCGAATGCGCCAATTCCTTACCATCTTGTTGGAGCCGCGCTCCGATTTTTTCCGCAAAATCCTTCGGCGAAATGGCTCGGCCTTCCACCGGGTTGCTTTTCCAGATTGGCTCCGATTGCTCGGTCTGGAAGTAGATGAAATGTTTCTCATTATCTGGATACGAGGATGGGCAGGTCTTGACGTCAACAAGTCGCAGCGAGTTCAAATCGGCATCAGCGTACAGATTCACCCGCTCGAACAACATGGGACACGCATAATATACAAACGCCCCCGAACGTTGGGCAAGCTCAAAAAGTGTTTCGTGCTGGGAGCGTGGAGCATCCTCGAGGCGCTTGGTGTACAGGTTGGCCCGGAAATGCGGGCGTGCCTGAGCGGTTTTGATTGAATCCGGCGTACTGGCGGTCATGTTGGTCAGCGGGTGCACAACCTTGAACTGCAAGAAATAGCCAACAAATCTGTCATCAAAGTCCGCTGCCCCGGCGGCGACCGATTTCACTTTCTCGAAGAACTCTTCGGTGGTCATCTCCGTCTTGGCGTACGCCTGATCAAATCCGACAAACTTCTCCAGTTGGGGCGAGTACTTGTAGAAGTTGAAGCGTTTGTCCGTGCCGAGCTGAAGTTGTTCGCGAATCTCTCTCATGAGTTCACGATGATAATGCATTTCCAGTACTGTCTCGTTGATCATCCCCGCCCCCGTTGTTCGTCCCAATGCGCCACATCCCCACTAGCCGCCCCCGGCACCAACCTCGTCACATACGCCCGCCCCCGCGCGACCGCCTCCGCCATCTCCTCCCAAATCTCCAAAATCACCCGCTTCGTCCGGTACTCCCCATGCGCCTTCTCGTCATTCTTCCGCACAATCGGGAATGTATCCAAGATGTACGCCGTGTCCTCCCGGTTCAGCCCGTACAGGTGAAAGAACGCGGCGTCCAGCTCGCAGCGCAGCAGGAAGCGGCGGGCGGGGTCCCAGCGGAACCCTCTCTGCCAACATGATCTGAGACACGGAATTTGAGATAGTTTAGCGAGGGCGTCGA
>CAIPXZ010000622.1 GCA_903869075.1 uncultured Myxococcales bacterium
CTCGTCGTCAAACGGCCGCGCCGTCACCTTCACTGCGCGGCTGCCGTCGCCCATCAGCGCCGTCGTGTCCAGCGAAATGTCCTGGATGCCGCCAAACGGCTTCGGCGCGCCCTGGCGCACAAGCCCGAGCCGACCTTGCTCCACGACGACTTTGAGCCGCGGCGCCTGCGTCAGCTTGTCGATCAGCTTTTGCACGAGCACGTCCGCGCCCAGCAGCTTGCCATGAAAGTCCTTGAGCGGCTTGATGTATTGCGTCAGGGCCGACTTCGTCGCCGCGCCCGGCACCTTGTCTACCTTCTTGCCGTCGGCGCCTTTCGCCGCGTCCGCCTTGGCCGCCGCCGGCTTCTTGGCCTTGGCGTCCTCCGCCTCCACGCCCGCGGCCTTCAGCTTGGCCGCCACGCGCTCAGCCAGCTTCTTCTTGCGCACCTCCGGCGGCAGCGACGGGTCGTCGATCTCTTCGGCCGCATCGTCCTCAATTTGCTCGCGCAGCTTAGCCTTTTCCGCCGCCAGCACGGCGTTCCACAGCGCCTTGCCGCCCGGCAGCTGCGCCAGCGCGTCCTCACGCCACGGCAGGTCCATCGACGGACCGGTCACCCGCAGCTCCGTCAGCGCTTCCAGCGGGTGCTCGCCGGGCATCCGGTCGGTCTTCACCTCCACCTTGTCCACGCCAAGCGTCGCGATCCCGCCCGGCATCGTCGCCTTCAGCTTTTCCAGACGCGCCAGCAGGGAAATCTCGCCGCCATCCACGTTGCCCAGATCCAACGCCACCGACTCGATCTCGCCCGTCCAGACGCGCGGCCCCGCCGGCTTCTCCTCCGCCGGCTTGTCGGCCGCGGGCTGCGGCGCTGGCTTGTCCGTCGGCGGCTGCGGCTGCGTCGGCGCGCCCGGTTTCACCTTCGGTTTCGCTGGCTTGGCCGGATCTGCGTCGACATGCGGCGGCTCTGGCAGGGCGAACGTGATCTTGTCCGCGCGCACGCCCACGCCCGCGCGATCCGGCCGCAGCCGCGCCACGCGCACGATCTCGGTCTGGCCTTTGCGCAGCACGATGTCCTCGACAGCGCCGCCATCGGTGGCATCAAAACCCAGGCCGGTGATGGACACGCTGTCGATGCCCGCCGGCAGCGCCTTGCCCTCGGGCATTTGCAGGCGGAATTCCGGAGCGAATTTCGCCTCCAGCCGCGGCGGACCGGACGGCTGCGCCACAAGCTTGGCCGCCAGCTTGGATTGCACCGTGCCCTCAAACACGGCCGACAAGTCACCGACGCCGTTGGCCAGATCGACGTGCGCCGCGATGTCCCGCGCCTTCAGGCCATTGGCCAAGTATTCCGAGCCCTTGCCGTGCACCGCGACCGTCACCACGCCCTTGTCCAGCGTAAATGCCAGGCTGCTGACGCTCTTGGGCTCGTTGTCTTCGGTCTTTTCCTTGCGCGGGAAGACCTTGCGCGCGGCCTTGTACAAATCCAGCAATTCCTTGGGCTTGCCGTCGTCGACGCGCGCGTCGAGCAAGAAGCCGTGGACTTCCGCGCGCTCCGGCCGCCGCTTGCCCAGCAGCGCCTTCCACGGCGAGATCCAAGCCGTCGCGTCGTCGGTGGCGACGATCGTGCTGCCATCGGCGCGCTTGAATGCCAGCCCGCTGATGTGGATTTTGCCGAGCGGCGACACCGCCAGATCCGTCAGCGACAGCTGCAAATTCGCTTCCTTGGCGATGAGTTGCAGCTTGCCGCGGGCGATGCTGCCGGCGACCATGGAGCCGCCGACCAAGCCACCGACGACGAGGACAGTCAGCACGCCGCCGACCACCAGCCAACGCTTGGCGTGTGAAGGCGGCGCCGCGCGGCCAACCGGCGGTTTGTAAGCAGTTTTCGGGGGGACGCGTGAGTTCATGCCGCTGAATTCCTTGCGCCGGGGAGCACAGAACGGCGCGCGGCGAGTGTAACGGCGCCCGCGGGAATGTCAGGTATTTGGCGGGTACCGGTTGCGCGGACGGC
>CAIPXZ010000623.1 GCA_903869075.1 uncultured Myxococcales bacterium
ACAAGGCTGAGGTTTGCGGAGGCTGCGTGTTGGGACTGCGCTGGCAGTGGGGGTTGTGGTGCTGCGCGGGATTCGCGCTCGCCGGCTGTCACGCGCCGGTGGCGCCGGCAGACGCCGCTTCCGCGCCGGATGTCGCCGCTGATTCCGGCGGCGATGTCTCCGCGCCCGCCGACACCACCGCAGTGGCCGCCTTGGACGTCGTGCCCGACGCCGATATCGCCGCAACGCCGACCGCGATCCCGCTCAACAACTTCATCCAAGCCTACGCCAAACGCCAGTGCGAGCTCATCGTCACTTGCTGGCCCGGTGCCGTGCGCGACGCGACCTGGCTTGCGACCTGTGCAGGTGATCTCGGGGATCTGCGCGGCCGTGCGTTGTTGGGTCCGCTGTTGAACCGCTTGCGTCTGGCCGAACTTGGCCGCCTGGACTATGACGGCGTCGCCGCGGCCGAATGCCTGGCCGCGGAAAGCTGCGCGACGGCCGGCAATCTCATGCGCAACTGGCTCGGCGGCATGCACATCCCGCGGCCAGGGCAAGTGGCCGTCGCCGGCCCGTGCGGCAAAATCTTCTCGGGCGGCAAAGTAGCGCTGGGCACCGCCTGCGATGACGACGCGGAGTGTGCGACTGGCCGCTGCTGGGGCTGCCCTGGCATTTGTCGGGCACCTGTCGCCCTCGGCGCAGCCTGCGGCAGTGACGCGCCGTGCCCCGACGACGGCGTTTGCGAAGGGACGCCATCGAACGGCCACGTATGCGCGCCGGTGACAGCGCTGCCCATCGGCGCGACGTGCTCGGACGTGTGGGCGTGCGATGCCTTCTACCCGAGTTGCGCGACGTGCGATGCCGCCGGCGGTTGGTGCAGTCCCGCGGGCGTGTGCGCCGGACCGCTGCCCGCTGGCGCGGCTTGCAGCTGGCCGGAACCTTGCGCCGCCGGCCTGACCTGCGTCAACGGCATCTGCGCCGCACCGCTGCCCGATGGCGCCACCTGTGCAACCTCGACCGATTGCGACGCGAACGCCAACGAGTGCTACCCAGCTTGGGGCGGCGAATCCGTAGGCGAGCATGTCTACAAATGCTGGCACGATCCAAATTCGGTGCCATGCGGCGCGACCGGGTGCCCGATTGGGACCTACTGCTTCAATGGAACCGGCGCCGGCAAGTGTGCGCCGAACAGGAAAGTCGGCGCGCCCTGCACCCCGGGCATCGACGCCTGTGATCTGAGCTTTTGCAGCCTCGACACGAACAAATGCACGGCCTACAAACCCTGCGCGGCGTCGAGCTGTGCCGTCGCGCTGTGCAACGCGGACGGCAGCTGCCCGAACCGGAGACTGGGGGACGCTTGCAGCGAGGACTCGGAATGCAGTGACTACCAATTGCTTTTCAACGGTGTCTGCTTCGGCGGCGTCTGCCGCGCGGGCGGCCCGGCGTGCTCGCTGCCGGCCGCGGGGACGCCATGAAGCCGCTTCTCGCCCGCATCGCCTGCGCATGCACGCTCGCCGGCTGTCACGCGCCGGTGGCGCCGGCAGACGCCGCTTCCGCGCCGGATGTCGCCGCTGATTCCGGCGGCGATGTCTCCGCGCCCGCCGACACCACCGCAGTGGCCGCCTTGGACGTCGCGCCCGACGCCGATATCGCCGCAACGCCGACCGCCATCCCGCTCACCGACCTGCTCCACGCCTACGCCCGCCGCAGCTGTGAATTGCGAGTCGCCTGCACACCAGGCATGCAACGCGATGAGACTTGGCTGGAAACCTGTGCGCTTCAAGGCACCATGGTCGATGGCATGCACGCCAACGATCCGCTTCTTGGACGCATTCGTCTCGTCGAGTTGGGGCGCCTGCAGTACAACCCCAGCGCCGCAGCAGCATGTCTGGCGGAGGCGAACTGCGCTTCCAACGCCGGGACTATGCTGTTTACGCTCGCTTGGCTGGGCGGAATGCACGTTCCCCGTCCAGGCGCGACTGAACCAGCCGCGTGTCTTGACGTCTTTACCGGCGGTACCAGCGCCGTCGGTGCGGCGTGCGATGACGACAAAGAATGTGCATCCGGGCGCTGCTGGGGCTGCCCAGGCGTCTGTCGGGCGACAGCCATGCCCGGCGCGCCGTGCGGTCGAGATGTGCCCTGCGCCGACAGCGAAGTCTGCGCGAAGGACACGGCGGGAATCCAGCGCTGCTTGCCGCTGGCCCCAATCGCCCTGGGCGAGGCGTGCACGGCGGCAACTTGCGACACCTGGAACGGGACGCCGTGCGTCGCGTGCGAATCGGGGACCTGGTGCGACCGCGTGAGCGGGACTTGCAAGCAAGAACTGCCCGATGGCGCCACGTGCACCGAGGCGAATGCGTGCGCGTCCGGACAAACTTGCGTCTACGCCAACCCCAACCTCGCCCATTGCAGCAAACCGTTGCCCGATGGGGCGCTGTGCATCGGTTACGCGGACTGCAGCCGAGACCAGGAGTCGCCGCCTTGCATCTTCGGCTCGACGCTCCCGCGCGACAATTACTCGTCGCACTCCGCGACAATTAGAATCCCTCGTCACGCGTAGTTGTCGTTCCCCGCAAAACCAGTCACTTACGCCCGCGCAGCCGCCCT
>CAIPXZ010000624.1 GCA_903869075.1 uncultured Myxococcales bacterium
CATCTCGTCAAACAGCGACACAACCCGCTGCATGTCCTCGTCTTTTTCGATGTACTTGGCCACGCGCTCCGACACCGGCCGCGCCACCGTGTACTCTTCCGAAGCGCGGTTCAGCAGCCAGTTGAAGAAGTTCTCGAGGTTCTTGTCGTCCCGCGCGAACTGGTTCAGCTCCTGGGTGATGGCGCCAAAGCGCTCGACGACGTCCTGATACGCCGCGTCCGCCTGGTCATACTGCTTGTCGATCATGTTGATGCGCCCGCGCAGCACCGCCGCTTGCACGGCGACGCCGTCGTCGCTCACCGTCAGCAGCAAAATGTCGAGCGCTTCCAACGCCTTTTTGGTCTCGGCGGCCGCCACAACGCGATCGGTCTTGACCCGCGCCGCTGCGACGTGCGCCGCCGCCGACTCGTACAGCGCCTCTTCGTAAAGCACCGAGTTGCGGTCCACAGCCTTGTAATACTTGGTCGATTCGTCGTAGCGCTTGGATTGCAGGAACAGCCGGCCGAGCGCGACGTTGGCGTAGTCCAGCACCGTCTGCTCGGGGCGCCGCGACTCGTCCGTCGCCGTCGCGGCGGTCGCCACATCGACAAAGTTGTTGATCGCCAAGTCCAAACGCTTCTTCGCCACGTTGATCGCGCCGATGTAGAACTTGGCCGCAGCCCAGCGCTTGTCATCGGGCGTCACCGCGTTCAGGAACGTCAGCGCGCGATCGTAGGCCTTGGCCGAGAAGAACGCGCGGCCGAACTGGTAGGAAAGCTCCGACTTGCGCTTGTCCTGCGGCAGCGCGTCCAGCCGCTTGGCATAGATCTCGACGTCGCCCAAGCGGTGCAAACGCACTGCGATATCCGCGAGTTGCTGCAGCGCCTGCTGAAAGTACGGCGACGCGGGCGACAGCGCGATCGCGTCCAGGTAGCGGCGCGCGCCCATGTAGTTGCGCGTGCGGAACATGCAATCGCCGAGCATGTACAGCGCTTGGCCGTAGTCGCGGCTCTTCTGGAATTCCTTGTTGGTCACCAGGTCGGTCAGCAGCACCGACGCCACGCCCAAGTTGCCGCCGCCGTAGGAGATTTGCGCATCGATGAAGCGCTTGTCCAGCGGAAACCGCCGCTCGCGCAGCACCGCCGCCTTGAGCGTCTCGTCGATGTTCGTCACGTCGCCCTTGATGTTCGCCGCGTCGTTCTCGATGCCGCGCACCAAGTCCGCCTGGTTCACCTCTTCGTCGGCGTGCGCCGGCGTCGCGAGTCCCAGCACCAGCAGCCCCGCCAACGCGGACTGCGCCAGCGCGCGCGCGGACGCGCGACGGGGTTGGCTCGGCGGTGGGAACATGCGGTCGGTCAAGGGAATTCGCCTCGTGGGCTGCGGGACCGTCAGGTCCTGGGGGAGTTGCAATCGCGCGCTGCCGGCCTACTTCGCCGGCGCGTCGCCATCCACCGGCTTGGCCGTTTTGTTCTGGATCAGCTTGACGTCGTACTTGATCGACGGCTTGTCCTCCAGGTCGGTGCCAATGCCGCCGCGCTCGTAGCCAATCACCGAGACCTCGGTCACGCGGCCCTTTTGGGCGTAGAACGTGTACACCGATTTCAGTTTGAAAACATAGCCTTCCAAGTAGCTGAACACGTCCGAGTTGCCGCGGTAGACCATCTCGACGGTCAGCGAGTGGTTGCCCGCGGTCGCCGTGCCGTTGAAGATCTCGAACTCTTTGCGCTGGTTCAGCAAGCCGTTGGCGTTGTCCTGGTAGTAGATCTTCTTGCCGTCCAGGTAGTACAGCACCGACTGCAACTCAAAGAAGCTGCCCATCTCGTTCTTGTGGATCAGCACGGCGCGCGATTCAGCGATGACGTTGTCGAGAATCTGCTCTTTCAGCAACAGCAACTTGGCTTTGGTGTTGAAGATTTTTTCCTTGACGGCGATCACGCGCTCTTCGATGCCGCGCAGCTTTGCGTCGTACTGCGCGTCACCGGCGGCGGGCACGACATCTGTGGCGGCTGCCGGCGCGGCATTGCCCGTCGCGGGGGCAGGCGTCGCAGCGGCAGCGGGCGCAGTGCCCGTGGCGGGCGCGGTGGCCGGTTTGGCACCCGGCGCGGTCGCAGGCGCAGTCGCGGCCGGCGGCGCAACGACTTTCGGCGGCGCGGCAACGGTCGGCGGTGCAGCAACGGTCGGCGGCGCGGCAACAGTCGGCGGGGCAGCGACTGTCGGCGGCGCAGCTACGGTCGGCGGTGCGGCGGGCGCGGCGCCATCGGCTGGCGCGGCGCTATCGGCCGGCGGCGCATCGCTTGCGGGCGGTTCGTCCACCGGTTGGGCCACGGCCGGAGTCGCAGACGCGGTCGCCCACATCACCAGCCCCGCCACAGCAAGCAGCCGATGGTTCACAGTCTGTCGGTTCCGCACTGTCTGTTCGCGCACCATGGTGCCTCACAACGTTCGTCTCGATGCAGTGTCGCGCCCGCGCCCGGGGAGGGCATGGTGCGCTGCATAGTTCTTCACGAATCGCCAAAGGGCGCGATTCCTCTGATGCCACGCAACCCTGCACAAAGTCAGCGGCGCGTGGCAAAGCCCGTGAAAGTGTTCGCTACGGCCTAAGCCGTGCGCGATCGCGTTCGCGGACAATCCGCAGGAGTATAGGCTGCTGTATCGAGAGGGTCAAATACCGCGTTGACCGCCGTCAGGCCCGCCGATCGCAGTCAGTCCTGCAGCGGATTCCACTTCGGCGGCTCCAGCGGCGTCTCGGGCGCGAACTGTTGCGCCAGCGCCGACAGCAGCCGCTCGACGCCGGTGCCATCAACCGACGACAGCGGCAGCACCGGCTGGCCGATCAGCGCCGCCACTTCATCCGCGCGCGCCTGCGCGTCCGGGCCCAGCGCGTCGGCCTTGGACAGGACAACGACGCTTGGCCGCTCCAGCAGCGACGGATCGTGCTCGTGCAGCTCGCGCTGCAGCACCATCCACTGGTAGTCCGGCGTGTCGCGCTCGACCGGCGACAGCAGGTACACGAGGATCCGGCAGCGCTCGATGTGCCGCAGGAACCGCAGCCCCAGACCGGCGCCCTCCGCCGCGCCCGGCACAAGCCCAGGGATGTCCGCCACCGTGAACACGCGGCCGTGATGCCGCACCACGCCGAGGTTGGGCACCAGCGTCGTGAATGGATAGTCGGCGACCACCGCGCGCGATGCCGAGATCTGGCGGATCAGGCTCGACTTGCCGGCGTTGGGATAGCCGACCAACGCGACGTCCGCCAGCAGCTTGAGCTCCAGCCGCAGCGACTTCTGCTTGCCGTCCTGGCCGGGATTGGCGTGGTCGGGCGTCTGCCGCGTCGCCGAGGCGAAGTGCACGTTGCCCCAGCCGCCATTGCCACCGGTCAGCAGCACGATGCGCTCGCCCGGCTCGGTGAGGTCGGCCAGCAGCACGCCTGTGTCGTCGTCAAACACCTGGGTGCCTGGCGGCAGATACAGCACGAGGTCCTCGCCGTCGCGGCCGGTCTTGCGCGCCGTCATGCCGTGCTGGCCGTCCTCGGCGGAGTACAAGCGCTTGTGGTGGTAGTCATGCAACGTGCGCGAGCGGTTGTCGGCCACCAACACGACGTCACCGCCCTTGCCGCCGTCGCCGCCGTCTGGTCCGCCGCGCGGGATGTACTTTTCGCGGCGGAAGCTCTTCGAGCCGTGGCCGCCGGCCCCTGACGCGACGGCGATGATTGCCTGATCGATGAACTGCATGACGTCTTGACCACCCGACCGCGCGCCAAGCACGCAGCATTGGCGCAGGCTTGTACCGCCTTCGTGGTGCGCGAGGCAATCAGAACCGTGCTCGGCGAGCCAGTCTCGCGTGGCTGTTTGGCGTTTGCGCTGCAATGTCGCACGGTTAGGTTGAACCCGACATCGCTCATGGCATGCCATGATCAAGGCCATCGCCGGTATCCGATCGCCCAGCGCGATGCGGTCCGTGGCGGCCGTGCAACAAGCCCGTGACGGACGAATCCGGATCTGGATCCATGGGTTGCGCTCCGGCGTGCGCCAGTTGTCCACAGGCCGCGGCGCCGCCTCGCCACAAAGTTCACAGAGCGCCGCGTGCGATTGGCCCCAAGCGCATGATTTGACGTCAAATTCGCGATCGGCGGCTCCAGCCGTCGACCACAACATGTAGTGGTCATCTATTTTTTTGACACAACCTGTAGTGGTGCGAGGCTGGGCTCCGGGTTGACCGCACGGGGCGCTCGGGCTAGTTTCAGGGTCAGGAACGGCAGCGAAAGAGCAGTGCCAGCGGGCTTGCCCGTGAAGCTACGCTTGTCGCCGCTGCCGGGCCTGCCAGACATGCCCAGCGCCGCTACAGCGGTCAAAACTGGGTCGGCGCAAGTGACGTCGGCCCGGTGATGACTGGTTGGATCGGTTGCGTTTGTCGCGATTGGGGCGCGGTGGACGCACGAGCACATGGCGCACGGGGAGCCGGCTGGACCGACGCTCCGCAGTGCCATGGAGGGGGCGAAGATGGCAGACGGCGCGCTGAACCTGGATGGGCTGAACGACTCGCACACCAAGCACAGGACCGGACCGGCGGCGCGCCGCAAACCGCGCCAGCCGCAGGCCGCACCGCCGGCAACCGCCGGTGGTCTGCCGACAGACGCTAGAACGCACACAGAACGATTGCCGAAAGAACGGGGTGGAACGATGGAAGGGCTGAAGACGGAAAAGAAAGCGACTGGCACCGTGGCCGCGCAGCAGACGGTGGCCAGCGCGCAACAGATGGGGCTGATGGCGATGGTGCTCGATGCGGGCGTGTTGGCGGACGGCAATTCGGACTCGACGCTGGCGACAACCGCCAGTACGCTCGACGAGGGCAGCAAAGCGCAGGTGGTCATGGATAACGCGAGCGAAATGAGTGTGACGCATGTGGCGCAGAGCCGCGCGCCTGGCCACCAGCTGCCGGCGTCGCAGCGCGCCGACCGCGGCATCGGTTTGCCGTGCAAGCGCGTGTTCACCAAGCAGGGCGTCAACCCGTTTGACGAGGTCTCGTGGGACCGCCGCACGGCGTCGATCACCAACACCAAGGGCGAGACGATCTTTGAGCAAAAGAACGTCGAGTTCCCGTCGTCCTGGTCGCAGACCGCCACCGCGGTCGTCGTCTCCAAGTATTTCCGCGGGACCATCGGCACGCCGGAGCGCGAATACAGCGTGCGCCAGCTGATCGGCCGCGTCGTCGGCACCATCGGCGCGTGGGCGCGGCAGGGCCAGTACTTCGAGAGCGAGGACGCGACGCGGATCTTCGAGGACGAGCTGACCTGGATGCTGCTGCACCAGCGCATGGCGTTCAACTCGCCCGTGTGGTTCAACGTCGGCGTGGAAAAGCAGCCGCAGTGCTCCGCGTGCTTCATCAACGCCGTGGAAGACACCATGGAGTCGATCCTGACGCTCGCCAAGACCGAGGGCATGCTGTTCAAGTACGGCTCCGGCACCGGCTCCAACCTCTCGCCGATCCGCTCCAGCCGCGAGCAGCTCGCCGGCGGCGGCACCGCGTCCGGTCCGGTCAGCTTCATGAAGGGCTTTGACGCCTTCGCCGGCGTCATCAAGTCCGGCGGCAAGACGCGCCGCGCCGCCAAGATGGTCATCCTCAACGTCGACCACCCGGACATCCTCGAGTTCATCAAGTGCAAGGAATCCGAGGAGAAAAAGGCGTGGGCGCTGATCGAGGCTGGCTACGACAGCCGCATCGACGGCGAGGCGTACACGAGCGTGTTCTTCCAGAACAGCAACAACAGCGTGCGCGTCACCGACGCCTTCATGCAGGCGGTCGAGAGCAACGGCCAGTGGACGACGCGCGCGGTCAAGGACGGCCGGGCGATGGACACGCTGCCCGCCAAGGACGTCATGACCACCATCGCCGAGTCGACCTGGCTCTGCGGCGACCCGGGCATGCAGTACGACACGACGATCAACGACTGGCACACCTGCCCGAACACGGCGCCGATCAACGCCTCGAACCCGTGCAGCGAGTACATGTTCTTGGATGACTCGGCGTGCAACCTCGCGTCGCTCAACTTGATGAAATTCGTGGGCGGAGACGGCGAATTCGACATCGACGGCTTCAAGCACGGCGTCGACATCACCATCACGGCGCAGGAAATTCTCGTCGATTTCGCGGCGTACCCGACGCCGGCGATCGAGAAAAACAGCCACGCTTTCCGGCCGCTGGGCATCGGCTACGCCAACCTGGGCGCGCTGCTGATGACGCGCGGCCTGGCGTACGACAGCGATGCCGGCCGCGCCTACGCGGGCGCGATCACCGCGATCATGCACGGCGAGGCGAATTTGCAGTCGGCGAAGATCGCCGAGCAGGTCGGCGCGTTCCCGGGCTTCAGCATCAACCGCGAGCCGATGCTGCGGGTGATGAAAAAGCACCAAGCGGCGGTCAAGGACATCGCGGCGAAGCTGATTCCGGCGAACCTGACGCAAGCGGCAGGCCAGATTTGGAGCGACGTGCTGGCGACCGGCGAGAAGCACGGCTACCGCAACGCGCAGGTCTCGGTGCTGGCGCCGACCGGCACGATCGCTTTCATGATGGACTGCGATACGACCGGCATCGAGCCGGACATCGCCCTGGTGAAGTACAAGAAGCTCGTGGGCGGCGGTACGCTGAAGATCGTCAATACGGCGGTGCCGCAGGCGCTGATTCACTTGGGCTATTCGTCCAATGAAATCGCCGAGATCACGCAGTACATCGACCAGAATGACACGATCGAAGGCGCGCCGGGCCTCAAGAACGACCACCTCGCTGTGTTCGACTGCGCGTTCAAGCCGGCTAACGGCACGCGCTCGATCCACTACCAGGGCCACATCAAGATGATGGGCGCCTGCCAGCCGTTCCTGTCGGGCGCGATCTCCAAGACCGTGAATTTGCCCGAAGATGCCACGGTGGCGGACATCGCGCAGACCTACGTCGAGGCGTGGAAGCTGGGCATCAAGGCCGTGGCGATCTACCGCGACAACTGCAAGCGCAGCCAGCCGATGAACGTCAAGAAGAGCAGCGACGCCAAGGACGGCACCGTCGGCCAGGGCGTGGCGCAGCAGGTGCAGGTCGTGGAGACGATCGTCGAGAAGATCGTCGAGCGGCCGCTGCGCAAGAAGCTGCCGGACGAGCGCCAGGCGCTGACGCACAAGTTCCGCATCGCCGATCACGAGGGCTACATCACCGTCGGCATGCACGAAGACGGCTCGCCGGGCGAGGTGTTCATCACGATGGCCAAGGAAGGCTCGACGCTGTCGGGCTTGCTGGATGCGTTTGCGACGTCGATTTCGCTGGCGCTGCAGTACGGCGTGCCGCTGGACGTGCTGTGCAACAAGTTCACGGCGACGCGCTTTGAGCCGTCGGGCTTCACCGGCAACAAGGACATCCCGATCGCCAAGTCGATCACGGACTACATCTTCCGCTGGCTGGCGCTGAAGTTCCTGCAGACCGGCGAGCAGGAGTCGATCGACGGCCAGACGAGCGGTGTGTACGAGCCGATTCCGGCGCCGACGGCCTCCACCGGGACGACCGTCAAGATCAAGCTCGTGCAGCCGCATGCCGCGGCGGTGGAGGCCAAGGACGGCGACGCCAACAGCCAACAGCGCGGCGTGATCGCCCGCAACATCGACTTGCCGCTGTGCAGCAACTGCGGCCAGACGATGTACCCGGCCGGCAAGTGCTACCGCTGCGACTGCGGCGCGACCTCGGGCGGCTGCTCGTAAGCCCCTGAGCGCACGGCGAACCTGTGTGTGGTGAGGGCGGTTCTGCGGAGCCGCCCTCGCTGTTTTTTGCCGCAGCTGTCCGCCGAACTGTCACGCCCGCATCACCGCCGGGCTTGGCGCAGCGGCGCAGTGCTGCGACACTCCCGCCGCGCCCAGAGGACGCCGGAGGACCGCGACCATGGCAGCCATCGATCCGCATTTTCCCACCGGCACGGCGCTGCTCGCCCAGCCGCGGCTGAACCGCGACGGCGCGTTTACCCAAACCGAGCGCGAGCGTCTGGGCCTGGCGGCGCTGCTGCCGCACGCGGTGTTCACAATCGACCAGCAAGAGGCGCTGGAAACTGAGCACTTGGCGGCCAAGACCGATCCGCTGGAGAAGTACGTCGGGCTTGTGGCGCTGCTGGAACGCAATGAGACGCTGTTCTACCGCGTGCTGGCCAACAACCTGGAAGCGCTGGCGCCGATCATCTACACGCCGACGGTCGGCCTCGCCTGCCAGCAGTACAGCCACATTTTCCGGCGGCCGCACGGCCTGTACCTGACGCCCGATGACGTCGGCCACATGGTGGAGCGGCTGTGCAACGTCGCTGACGCCGAGGTGCGGCTGATCGTCGTGACCGACAACGAGCGCATCCTCGGGCTGGGCGATCAGGGCGTGGGCGGCATGGCGATTCCGGTCGGCAAGCTGATCCTCTACGCCGCGGGCGCGGGCATCCACCCGCAGCACTGCCTGCCGGTCAGCCTGGACGTCGGCACGGACAACCCGGCGCTGCTGGAGGACCCGTTTTACCTCGGCTACCGGGCGCCGCGGCTGCGCGGTGCTGCTTATGACGCCCTGGTCGCCGAGTTCGTCGCCGCGGTGCAGCATGTGTTTCCGCGCGCTGTGCTGCAGTGGGAGGATTTCAAAAAAGGCAACGCTTTCAGACTACTCGAGCAGTACCGCCACACCGTCCGCAGCTTCAATGACGACATCCAGGGCACCGCCGCGGTGACGCTCGCCGGGATCCTGTCCGGCATGCGCATCACCGGCGCCAAGCTGGCGGACCAGCGGATCCTGTTCGTCGGCGCGGGCGGCGCGGGCGTGGGCATCGGCGGGCTGGTGCGGGCGGAGCTGCTGGCGCAAGGCGTGGCGGCGGCGGAAGTCGGCCGCAAGCTGCTGTTTTTCGACTCGGATGGCCTGCTGACGGCCGGCCGCGCGGTCAAGGATCCGTACAAGCTGCCGTTCGTCCTGACCGCTGCCGACGCCGCAGCGCTGCAGTTGACCGCCGACATGGACCTGCTGCAGCTTGTCACCGCGTACCGGCCGACGGTGCTGGTGGGCACGTCCGGCCAGCCGGGCGTATTCGACGCGGCGATCCTGACGCAGATGGCGGCGAATTGTCCGCGGCCGATCGTGCTGCCGCTCTCCAACCCGACCAGCAAGGCCGAGTGCACGCCAGCGGCGGCGCTGACCCACTCGGACGGCCGCGCGCTGGTGGCGACCGGCTCGCCGTTTGCACCGGTGCAGCTGGGCGAGCGCAAGTTCGTCATCGGCCAGTGCAACAACGTGTTCATTTTCCCCGGCTTGGGCCTGGGGCTGCTGCTGAGCGAAGCGGCGCGCGTGCCGGACAGCCTGTTCCTGGCGGCGGCACACGCTGTCGCCGAATACACGCAGACGCACCACGCGGGCGAGGAGACGCTGTACCCGCGCATCGCCGAGCTGCGCGCGGTCAGCCGGCACGTGGCGCTGCAAGTGGCGCACGCAGCGGCGGCGGCGGGTGTGGCGCCGGTTGTCGACGAGGCGACGCTGCTCGTGCGCGCGGAAGGGTGGCATTGGACGCCGGAATACGCGCCGATTGGCTGATCAGGCCCGCCGCGGCAGCGTGGCGAGCAGCAGCAGCAACACCGCGGCGACGGCCAGATCGATCGCACCCAGCGCCGCGCCGCGCAGCGCCAGCGCGCCGCAGTAGCCCGCGGTCAGAACCAGGCGCGCCAGCTCACTGCGCCGCGCCCACGCTTTTTGCTCCAACAGCCCGCCGAGGTTGAGCAGCGCCCACAGCACCGTCACCACCGCCGGCCAGAACCAATGGCGAACCGGCGCCATCTGCGGCAGCAGCGCCTGCAGCGCCAGCGTCACCAGAAACTGCGCGCTCAGCCAGACCTTCAGCCGCGTCGGCACCGGCGTGTCGTACTTGCGCCGCGTCGCGCGGCTGACCGGCTGCGGCGGATGCGCCGGCAAGTCCGGCGGGCTCCACGCCGGTGAGCGCAGCCACACGCCCAGCTTGTCGCGCCACCGCGTCGTCTGCCGCGCCGCGTCCAGCATGGTCCGCCAGACAATCGCGTTGGCCCAAAACGTGTTCCACGAGGCGATCGGCGTCGTTGTGCCGTACACGCACGGCTCGTCTTCCGCTTCATACGTGCCAAAAAGCCGGTCCCAGACAATGAGGATGCCGCCGTAATTCTTGTCCAAATACTGCGGGTTGACGGCGTGGTGGACGCGGTGATGCATCGGCGCGTTGAAGACCCACTCGTACGGACCCAGGCGGCGGATGACCTCGGTGTGGATCCAGAACTGGTACAACAGCGAGATCGAGACATTCACCGCCAGCACGTGCCAGGAAAAACCCAGCAATGCCATGGGGATGTAGAACGGGATATGCGTCAGATGGGTCAGCCATTCCTGGCGCAGCGCCACGGCAAGGTTGTAGTCCTCCGACTGGTGGTGCACGACGTGGCCGGCCCACAGCACGTGGACCTCGTGGCTCCAGCGGTGCCACCAGTAAAAGGCGAAATCGACGTACAGAAAGCCGCCGAGCCACGTCCACGGGCTGGAATCGACAAGCGTCACCACGCGAAACTGCCCGACCCAGATGTAGACGCTGACGCCAGCGATGCCGAGGATCGCGCCCCACGCTTGACTGCCCACGCCGCCGGCGAGCGCCGTCAGCGCGTCGGCGAAGCGGTACAGCCGCAGGCCCTTGCGCTGCGACCACAGCACCTCGGCGACGATCAGCAGCACGAAAAACGGGTAACCCAGCGCGATCAGCTTCAGGTCCATCGGGCGCCTCGGCGGATTCAGGGGCAGAAGGTGGCTTTGTCGGCGCAGCAGTCGCCCAAGGCGCCTGGCGTGCAGCTCGGGTCGCACCAGCAGACGCCGCCGCCGGGCTTGGTGCTCTTCCAGCCGCACATGTTCTGGCAGCCGCTGGCGGGCTTGGCGCAGTCGGCCGGGCAGAGGTGGTTGTTCTCGCCGGGGCCGCAGACGCCGTCGCCGCACAGCGGGCAGTCGCTGAGGCAATTCGTCGTGGTTTCGCCGGATTCGCACACGCCGTCGCCGCAGCCGGGCAGCGCACACTGGCCAAAGCTGCAGGCTTTGCCGGCGGCGCAAGCGGTGCCATCGGGCGCGCCGCCGATTGTGCAGGCGCCGTCCTGGCAGTAGTCGATCGTGCACGGGTCGCCGTCGTCGCAGATCAGCCCATCGCAGCTGGCGGGGCAGTCAGCGGCGCAGGTGGCGTTGGATTCCGCGATGTTGCACTTGCCGTCGCCGCACGTCCCAAGCAGCGAACACGCGCCGGCTGCCGTGCACACGCCACCGTCCAGGCACTGGTTGGCGTCGGTCGGCAAGGTTGCGGTGCATTGGCCCTGGGCGCAGCCGTCGGTTGTGCACGGGTTGCCGTCGTCGCAGACGAGGCTCTGGCTGATGCAGGTGCCGCTGGCGGCGCAGCTTGTGCCGCCGTGGCTGTCCGTGCGCTGCAACCAGCCGCCGCCCGGCGCGCTTCCGACCAGCCAGATACCGTCCGGTCGCTCGACCGCGGTGAGGTCCAGAGCCTGGGAGCCGTCTGGTCCCCACGCCACGCTGAGCAGGTCGCCCAGCGGGCCAAACCGCGCGACGCCGCCCTGGCTGAAGGCGCCAGCCAGCCGCTCAATGGCCACAGCGCTTGTGCCATCGGGCAGCACCGCGAGCGCGCGGACGTCGGTCAGCCCCGGAATCGGCCACTGCTGGGCGAATTCGAACACGCCGTCGGGACCGTAGCGCTCCAGCGCCAGGCCCTTGGCGCCTGGACCGGCGACGAGCCAGCCGTCATCCGGCATCGCGGCGATCGCGACGTGGCCGGGGTAGCTCAGCGGCGTGGCCCAGCTCTCCAGCAAGTCTGCGTCCAGTCTGTGAATTTTCGCGACATTGCCCTCCACCGTCAGCACGCCGCAGCCGCCCTTGGCGGACGCGGCGATGGCCAGGCCTTGCGACAAGCCGAAGCTGCCCGGCAGCGTGACGGGCGTGCCGGTCCAGCTGGCGTCAAAGCGCTCGACGAACGCCGTCTGGCCGGGCGTTCCGGTGCCGGCGGTGCCGACGACAACCACGCTGTCGTCGCGCAAAACCGTGAGCGCGGTGGCAGCGCCGCCATCGATCGCGATGGCCGGCAGGACGAGCGAGCCGCCGTTCGGCCAAAACCGCTGCAAGCTGCCGGCCTGCAGCGTCACCGCCCAGCCGTTGGCCAAGCCGGCGACGTCCAGCACCGGGCTGCCGGCGACAAAGTTCGACCAGCGCGAGCTGCCGCCGGCGTCGAGGTTGGCGACGAAGTTGGCGGTGCCTGTGACGATCGCCCCGCCGTCCGGCAACGCGGCGACGCGGATGAAGCCGCTCAAGCTGGGGTCGACGCTGGACTGCAAGCTGGCGGTGCCGGCGCACTGGCCGCTCGTGCAGTTCTCGGCGACGACGCAGGGGTCGCCGTCGTCGCACGGTCCGACGCTGCCGCCGTTCAAGGTGAGCGCTGCGTGGCCGCAGACGTTGGCGATGCAGCTGTCGACCGTGCAGGGCAAGCCATCGTCGCACGCGCTGCTGACGAGGTTGGCGCAGAGCTGCGAGTCGGCGCAGGACGCGGTGCCCCAGCTGTCGGTGCGCACGACAAGGCCGTCGCTCGGTGCGCCGGTCTCGCCGACGACGACGGCGCCGCCGCCCGGCAAGAGCGCAACGCCGCGGGCGATGCCGGCGTCGTAGGTCTGCTGCCACAGGCTGTTGCCCAAAGCGTCGAAAGCGCCCAGCCAAGCGCCGCCGTTGCCGGTGTCGCCGACGAGCCGCCAGGTGCCGTCGGCAGCGGCGAAGGCGCCGCGCACGTTGGCGGGCGACGGCCCCGCGGCGACGTTGGTGCCGAGCCAAGTTCCCGCGGCGCTGAGATGGTCAAAGACGATCGCGGGCTTGAGTCCGTTGGAAGTGCCCGCCACGATGCAGGTTCCGTCCGCGGCGACGCGCACGCCGAGGTAGCCAGTGCCAGCGTCACCAAAGCCGCGCTGCCAGACGATGGCGCCGGTGGAGCTGAAGCGGACGGCGACGGCGGATGCGCTCGTCACGTCCGGGTTCGCCAGGTAGCCGACGGCGATCGCGCCGCCGTCGCTGGTGCCGGCAATCGCTGCGAGCACATGCGCGCCAAACGCCGTTGCCTGCGCCGTCCACACCGGTGCGCCCGTCGCCGTGATCCGTGCCGCGTGTCCTTGGGCGTCGAGCAGCAGCCAGCCGCCGCCTGCGACCGCCGCAACCTGCGTGACTTCGCCAGCACCAAACGCGCTGAATGGCAAGACTTTTTGCGGCGCACCGTTGGCCGCCACAAGCTGCAGGACCGCGTCCGTCGTCGTGGCGCCGCCGATGGCGATCGCCCCATCCGCGGCCACCGCGACCCCGCCGTAGTGCGCATCGCCCGCGGGATCCGCGAGCGCCGGCAGGTTCTCCACCAGGTCTGACGCCGCGTCCAGGTGCACCGCCCAGCCTTGCTGCCAGCCGGACGCCGCGGCGCGCGCGCCCACCGCGATGATCTCACCTTGCGCCGTCAGCGCCACGGCGCTGAAGCGGTCCGCGCCGCCGGTGCCGCCGTCCATGGACGTCGACCACAGCTTGGGCGTGCTGGTACACACGCCGCTGAAGCAGCCACCAGGCAGCTGGCACATGCCGGTCGCCGGGCAGCCGGCGCCATCGTCGAGGTTGGCGTTGCTGCAGCCGGTCACGGCGTCGCAGACGTCCGCAGTGCACGGGTTGCCGTCGTCGCAGGTTGTGGCGGTGCCAGGCAAGCAGACGCCGGTCTGGCAGTGATCGCCCACGGTGCAGACTGTGCCGTCGCTGCACGTCGTGGCGTCGGGCAGCGGCGTCCAGGCGACGGGCGTTGTCGCGGGCTGGCAGATCGCGCAGCCGTCCGCGGTCAATTCGCCAGCGGTGTGGCAGTCGCCGCTGACGATGCACCAGCCCGGCAACAGCGTCGTGTGCACGCACGTGCCGGCCTGGCAGCTGTCGCCGGTGCAGGGCAAGCCGTCGTCGGGGCACGCGATCGCGTCCAGGA
Source organism: uncultured Myxococcales bacterium (assembly GCA_903869075.1). GTDB lineage: Bacteria > Myxococcota_A > UBA9042 > UBA9042 > UBA9042 > CAIYBN01. Next base: position 14,015 of record CAIPXZ010000624.1, read on the forward strand.
CGGTGTGGATGCAGCCGCCGTCACTGCCGCAGTCGTCGGTGGTGCACGGGTTGGCGTCGTCGCACTGGCTCGGCGTGCAGCTGGGTCCCACGTCGACGGCGTCGGTAGCGGCATCGACATCGGCGGTGTCCGGGATGTCGGCGGTGTCAGGCGCGTCAGCCGCATCGGCGACGTCGGCGGCCGCGTCTGGCGTGGCGGCATCGGCCAGGTCCGCGTCGGCGGTATCCGGCGCATCCGCCGCCGCGTCGCTGGCGTCGGTGCCCCCCGCGTCGTGGCTGTCAGCGGCGTCAACCGCGGCATCGGCAACGTCGGCGGTATCCAGCGCGCTGTCCGTGACTTGCACGTCGCGCGCTTCGGGGAAATGCGCGGCATCCGGGATGGCGACGGTGCACCCAGCCAGGGCGACGAGCGCAACTGCGATGCGCAAGCGTGCGTGCGCCATCAGAACCGCCCCACGAGCGCCAGGCCCGTCCACGCCGGACCGGGCGCCAGGCTCAGCCGCGCCTTCGCCGGCGCGTCCGGCTCACGCAGCAGCAGCCACGTGCCCACGCCGGCCGCCGCCACGCCCGCCACTGCCAGCCCCGCGCCGAGCGTCTGGTGCATGCCGATCGCGTCCGCGCGCGCCTGCGCCTGCGCGTGGCTGATGTCCGCCGTCACGTAGCCGTCCGCAAGCTTGAGGTCCTGGTTCAGCGCGTGCGCCTCGGTCACGCCGAACAGCAGCAGCCCCGCGCCGCCAACCGCGAGCGCAAGGCCCGTCCCCAGCACTGTCCACGCCACCGCGTGTCCACCCGTCGCCGCCTCGCCGTCGCTTTGCACCGCCACCGGCGCCTGCGCGCGCTTCGGTTGGTCGCCCAGCCGGTGCAGGCAATCCTCGGCTTCGGGCCGATCCGCCGCCGACTTCGGCGCGTCCCGCAGGTACTGCCGCAGCAAATCGCCGGCACGCTCCTTGTCGCCCGCCTGCTGCGCGGCCTGGCCGGCCTTGAACAGCGCGGACCAGCGCGTCGGCGCCTGCACCCACAGCGCCTCGTAGCGCTTGGACGCCTCCGCCCAGTTGCTTGTCGCCACCGCGCGTTCCGCCGCCGCTTCATCGCCCTCGGCGCGGCTGCCGCGCAGATCCGCCAGGTAGGCGCGGGCCTTGTCGGCGCGATCGGTTCCGCTGTCCGCCAGCGTCAGGAACTGCTCAAAGTGCTCTTCTGCTTGGGTTTTTTGCCCGGCAGAGAGCTCTGCCCGCGCCGCGGCGTACAGGTAATTCGGCTGGGTCGGGTCCGTGCGAAACGCCTCCAGGTACAGCTGCGCCGCCCGCGCCGGGTCGCCGCCGTCGTCCGCCTGCACGGCTTGGCGCGCCAGCGACGCCGCCAGCTTGTCCGGATCCGCCGCCAGCGCCGGCAGCGTGCAGAACGCCAGCGCGACCGCCAGCAGCCGCAGCAACCGTCCAAGCACACGCATCTGCGCAATTTGATTCACGATCGCCATCAACCTGTACCCACGCATCGTCGCCAAGGTCCGCAGCTTCCGTTATAGTCGACGCCGCGGCTGCTGTCCAAAGGACGATCGTTGCCGTTGCAGGCTTGACACGCGCGGACAAGTTACGCATGATCCGCGCCCCGGCAAGCTCCTGTGCGGCGCTTCGCCTGCCCTGCGAAAGTGGCGAAATTGGTAGACGCACTAGATTCAGGTTCTAGCGCCTTCACGGGCATGCGGGTTCGAGTCCCGCCTTTCGCACTGACAGCCAACGTGGAAACACAGGCACGCACACTGCAGCCGCCACGCCGATCAGCCGATCGCGTGGCGTTTGTGTTTTTGGCCATCGCCGCGCTGGCGTGCCAGCCGGGCGTGGAGGCGCAGGCGCGCGCGCAGGTGGCGGCGGCGATTGGCCACGTGACGGCGGCGGTGCAGATGCTGGAAGCGGCGAACGGCGATCAGCGCAAGCTCTTGGACGCGGCGCTTGCCTACCGCAGCGCCCACCACGCTGAGCTGCACGCGCTGCGGACGGCCGGTGAACAGCAGTGGGCGCAGCTCGATCCGCCGACGCGCGCGCGGCTGACCGCGGAGGCGGACGCGCAGACCCGGCCGCTGCTGGCGCGGCTGACCCAGGCGGCGCAGCGGTTTGCCGATCCGCGTCAGGCGCTGATGCTCGTCCAGCCGTTCCTGCTGCCGGCCAGCGCGCAGCCGGGACCGGCGAACTGGCGGCCCTGGCTGCCGCCGCAACCTCCCCTGCCGGCCGCGTTGGTCGACGCGCCGCAGTCGGCGACAGGAACCAGCCGATGAACCGCGCCGTCGCCACCCTCGCCGCGATCGTCACCGGCACGCTCGTTTTTCTCGCCTTCCCCGGCTGGAACATCCATTATCTCGCGTGGTTTTGCTTCGTGCCGCTGATCATCGCGCTCGGCGCCGCCACGCCGCGCCAGGGCTTCTGGTTCGGTCTGCTGGCCGGCACCGTCACCAACGCCGGCGGCTTTCACTGGATGACGGTGATGCTCGAGGAATTCGGCCATATGCCGGCGGCGCCCGCGTACGGCATCCTCGGCGTCCAAGCGCTGACGCAGGGCCTGACGATGGCGATCGGCTTCGCGCTCTGGCGCTGGCTGGCCGGTCGTGGCGTGCCAAGCGCGCTCGCCTGCTGGCTGTCGCTGTGGGCCGGCGAGGCCGTCGTGCCGATGATCTTCCCGTGGTTCATGGGCAACGCCGTGTCACGCGAGCTGCCGATGATCCAGGTCGCAGACTTGGGCGGCGTGCACCTGGTTTCCGCTGTGATCTTCGCCGCCAACGCCGCAATCGCCGAGTTGCCGACCGCGCTGCTGAACCGCCGCAAACCGGCGTGGCTGTTCCAGCTGGCGGTGCTGGCGCTCGTCGGCGCAACGTGGGCGTACGGCACGATGCGCATTGGCCAGGTGGACGCGCAGCAGGCCGCAGCGCCCAAAGTGCGCATCGGCATGGTGGAAGGCAACGTCGGCATCTGGGAAAAAGAGGCCAAGTACCTGGAAGGGGAGGCGCGATCGCGCACGCTGCGCCACAACCTGCTCAAACACCAGCAGATGTCGGCGCAGCTGCAAAAAGCCGGCGCGGAGCTGATCGTCTGGCCGGAAAGTGCTTATCAGCCCTACGGTTTTTCGCCGGTGCTGCACACGCTGGACCACTTTCTTGTCGTCGGTGATGGCGGCGCGATCTGGCGCCACGACGGCACGGCGCTGCACGCTGAGAACGGCCAGCGGCTGGGGCTGCCGCGCGACGTCAAGCTGCTGAGCGGGCTGTCGTCGCCGCGCGGTGACATCTGGCGGGCGATCGACAACGGCAGGCGCATCCTGACCGTGACGCCCAAAGGCACAGCGGTGGTGGACATGCCCGAGGGCGAGACGGCGGTGGCGAGCGTGATCGCGCCGGTCGACCCGTTTGGCCGGATGCCGGCGGGGCTGGTGATCGGCAGCAACGGCCATGTCTGGCTGCTGGCGGTGGCGGACTACCTGGCCGAGCACGAGCCGGACGTGCACCCGGTGCCCGATCCCGGCGACGGCACCAAGCTTGTACCGCTGAACGCGCCGGACATGGGCCCGCTGGCGCTGACGGCGGCGGCGCGCTCGGGCATGGGTGTGACGGTCGCCGTCGGTCTGGGCGGCGCGCTTGTGCAGGTCGTCGGCAACACGGTGCGCAAGGTCGAGTCGCCGACGCGCGTGGACCTCTGGACAGTGGCGGCGGACCCGCAGGGCGACGGCATCGTCGCCGCAGGCCAAGGCGGCACGGTGCTGCGCAGCGACGGCTACCGCTGGTTGGTCGACACGCTGGGCACCCAGGACTGGTACGCTGCGTGGTTTGCCGCCGACGGCAGCGCCTGGCTGGCCGGCAAAGACGGCGCCTTGGCGCACAAGCTGCCGCTGGGCACGTGGCAACAGCTGCCGCCCCTGGCCAAAGTCGACCTGGTCGCCGGCGCGAGCGACGCCGATGGCAACCTGCTCGTCGTCGGCCGCGGCGGGCGCATCTGGTTTGGCAAACCGGGCAAGCTGGCGGAGATCAACACCGGCTCGGCCGCCGAGATCACCGCCGTGTTGGGCGAGCTGCCCGAGCCGAGCTACCTGACGCCGCGCTCCGCCAAGCGCATCGTCGCCAGCCAGACGCCGCTGCCGAGCGCCGAGCTGAAATACCCCGATGACGTCCAAGCCGATGAAATGACGCCGGAAACCGATCGCGCCAGCCCGCGCCGCGGCTTTACCACGCCGCTGCTCTACGGCGCCATGACCCACGGCAGCGAGCTGCCGAGCCACCACGCCGGCTGCAAGGACTGCTTCAACTCGGCGATTTTGCAGGGCCCCAACGGCGAGGTTCAGGCAGTCTACGACAAGGCGTTCCTGCTGATGTTTGGCGAATACATCCCGTTCGGCGAGGAATTTCCCAAGCTCTACGAGCTGTCGCCGGAGACCTCGCGCTTTCAGTCCGGCACGCGCACGGCGCCGATTGAGCTGAAGCTGGACAAGGACCGCACGGCGCGCATCGGCATGCTGATTTGCTACGAGGACCTTGTGCCGCGCTACGCCAAGCGGGTGGCCGCGCATGATCCCAACGTGCTGATTAACCTAACCAATGACGCGTGGTTCGGCCAGAGCGCCGAGCCGGAGCACCACCTGAACCTGGCGCTGATCCGCGCCGTCGAGTACCGCCGCTGGCTGCTGCGCTCGACGAACACCGGCATTTCCGTGTTCATCGACGCCGTCGGCCGGCGCGTCGCCGAGACCAAGCTCACCGGCGAGGAGACGCTGATGCGCGACGTGCCGCTGCTGGAAGGCCGGACGATTTACGCGCTGCTGGGCGACTGGCCACTGGCGGCGCTGGCGCTGGCGCTGGCGTGGCTGTGGGCGCGCACGCTGGGCGGCAAAAGTGCGGGCGGCAAGAAAGGCAAGAAGCGGGCGAAAGCCTAGGCGCTACTTGGGCGTCGCGTCCGCTGGCGGCTCCACAAGATCCGGCACTTGCGGCGCCGCCGGCTGGCCCGTCCGCTCCTGCGGCGGCACGATGCGCAGCGAATGCATGAACGCCAGCAGTTCCACGCGGCGGTCTTTGATGCCGCCCGTCGGCCCGGCCACGGTCAGCGCGTACATACCGTCCTCAGCGACGCACAGCATCAGCCACAGCGTCGTCGGCGGATCCGCCTTGCGCAGCGTCGTCGCCTCCACAAGCCGGCCCTCCAGGTCGCCCAGCTGCAGCGTCGCGTCGCCCATCAGGTCGGCCTCGCCGCCCTCTTGCATCTTGCGGATTTCACGATCCAATTCCGCGTTCATGCCGTCGGCCGGCTCCTGCTGGCGGCGCACCGTCAGCACGATCGGCCCATCAACCGTCCGCCACGCCCAGGTCAGCGGCTGCACGACTTCCATGTCCTTGGGCACCACGACCGAGACGTGCGGCGCGCCCAGCAGCGGGTGGCGCATGCCGTCGGTCTTGGGCAATTCCACCAGCACTTCCGGGCCACTGCACGCCGCGAGGGCAAACAGCAGCAGCCAGGGCCAGAGTCGGTTCAGCTGTCGCACCGTACGCTCACTTCAGACCGCGCACTCACCGTCGCGGGTCTCGCCAAGGAACGGAGCGGACGCCTTGATGTCCCAGAAATCCAGCTCCTGGGCGGCATCGTCGGCAATGTCCAGCAAATCCGCAACCACCGGCCTGAGCAGCTCAGGCGGCGTGCTGCGCAGGTACGCGCCAATCGTCTGCTCCGCCGTCTTGTGGGCGCGGGCGTGGTCCAGCAGCCGCTGCACAGCCACCGTCGCCCGCCGCGCCGGCAGCAGGCCCAAATCCTCACCAAAAACGGCACCTTGCGGATTGACGTCGCCGCCCACCATCAGCCGGTAGTGCGGCGCCGGCCGCCCGCCGATGCGCCGCAGCGCGCCGTACAGGCCGATGGTGCCGATGTGATGCTGGCCGCAGGAGTTGTGGCAACCGCTGATCTTGATCGTCGTGTCGATGTCGCCGACGGCTTCCAGCGCCTCGACGAGGTCGTCGGCGAGGTGCCGCGAATACGTGACGCCGAGGTTGCACGTCGAGACGCCCGGGCACGACGTGATGTCGGCGACGGTGTTGGCGCCCGCCGCAGCCAGCCCCGCCGCTTGCAGCCGGGTGTAGAGCGCCGGCAGATCCGCCACCGGCACCGCGCGCAGCACCGCGTTCTGCTGCGGCGTAAAGTGCAGCCGGCCCTGACCAAATTGCTCGGTCAACGTCGCCAGATCGCGGACATTTTGCGCGGTGATCTCGCCGCCGCGGTCCAGCCGCACGGTCACGAACACCTGGCCCGCCAGCCGCGTCTCGCGCACGCAGGTAGACGCCCAGGCGTGAAAGCCGGCGATGCCGACTTCCGCGTCGCTCGGCCGCGCGTAGTGCCACGTCTCCACACCGGGATAGGTCGTCTCGATGTGCGTCAGCTGCGGCGGCGGATCCTTTTGCACATTGGCCAGGTAGCCCTCGTACGTCGTCTGGAACTGCTCCGGACCCATCTTGCGCAGCACGTGCTTGATGCGCGCCTTGGAGCGCACCTTGCGGTTGCCGTGCTCCTGGAAAAAGTCGATGACGGCCAGCATGGGCGTCAGGATGTCCTTGGCCGGCCACGCTTCATGCACGCACAGGCCGGTGCGCGGCATGGACGCGAGCCCGCCACCGACCAAAAACTTGAACGCCGGCGCGCCGTTGGCGTCCTTGACGGCGACAAGGCCAATGTCGTGAATCGCCGCATAGGCGCGGTCCGCCGGCGAGGTCGAAATGGCGATCTTGAACTTGCGCGGCAGCTTCTGGGCGCGCGGATTGCGCAGGAAAAATCGCACGATCGCCTGCAAATACGGCGTGGTATCAAAGACTTCGTCGGTCGCCAGCCCGGCGTACGGGTCCTGCGTAACGTTGCGCACCGCCGAGCCGCAGGCTTCAGTCATCGTCAAGCCGGCGTCCGCAAGCATCCGCATCTTGTCCGCGACCTGGTCGAGCGGAAAGTAGTGAATCTGAATGTTTTCGCGCGTCGTGACGTGCGCCAAGCCCTCGGGCGCGACGTCGATGACCTCGGCGATGCGGCGCAGCTGATCGGGCAGCACGATGCCGCCGGGCATCTTGATGCGCAGCATGAACACGTCGTCCTGCCGCTGGCCGTACACGCCCCGTGTCAGGCGATAGGCGCGGTATTCGTCGGCACCCAGCAGCCCCGCGGCGTAGTCCTCGGTGCGCTGGATGAACTCATCGACGTCGGCCAAATTCGCGTAACGATTGTCAAAATTCGTCCCGGTCGCCGCTACCATGGTGTCCTCGCTGATGTCCGTCGCGCAAATCGGACCAACCTAGTCCGACAAGCGGCAAAAAGGATGCTGGAGCCCGTCCGGCGTGTCAAACAGTTCCAGTTCCCAAGCCCGGTTTCGTCAGCTAAACTCGTGCGTCCCGCGTCGCCCGCCCCCGGGCTTGAGGTCGCATGCAATCGCTGATTGGTCAGAAAGTGTGGGTTATCCAGTTTGACGACGAGGACACGTCCGTCATCGGCATCGTCGACGCGGTGGAGTCCGGCTTCATCGCCCTGCGCAACGAGCGCGAGGCGACGGCGTCGCTGTATGTGAACCTGACAAACGTCAAAGAAATCGAAGTGTTCCGCAACGAGGGCGAGGGCGAACTGCGCCTGCTGCGCTTTCCGGAAAACGACAAGCCGGCCTGAACGGCCCACGCCACGCGGGAGAAGCCGATGTTGCTAACCGGTGCAGAAGTCGCGGCAAGTCAAGGGTTTGCGCAGCTGCGCGGGCGGCGCGTGGCGGTGTGTTGCAACCCGTCGTCGCTTGTGCGCGCCGAGCGACCGCCATACCGCCGCCATCACCTCGTCGACGCGATGCGCCACGCGGACGTGCAGATCACGCGGCTTTTTGGCCCCGAGCACGGGCTGTGGTCAACGGCGCAGGACCTCATCGCCGTGGACGCCGGCGTGGACCCGGTGTTTGGCCTGGAGGTCGGCACGCTGTACGGCCGTACCGTGGACACGCTGACGCTGGAGCCCGAGGCGCTCGCCGGCATCGACGTGCTGGTTTTTGACATCCAGGATGTCGGTGCGCGCTACTACACATACGCCGCGACGCTGTGCATGGCGCTGGAGACCTGCGCGCAAGTAGGCGTGGATGTTGTGGTTTTTGACCGACCAAACCCGCTGGGCGGCGAGGTCGTCGAGGGCAACGCCGTCGCCCGCAAGTTCAAGAGCTTCGTTGGCTGGATCGACGTGCCGCAGCGCCACGGCTTGACGATCGGCGAGATCGCCAAGCTGTACGCTGCGGAGCAAGGCCTGCAGTGCCAGCTGACTGTGGTGCCGTGCGCGCATTGGGACCCGGCCAAGTTCCTGGATGAACAGGATTTTGGCCCCGCGGGCAGCACCTGGTACGCGCCGAGCCCGAACATGCCGACCGTCGCCACGGCGGCGACCTACCCCGGCACCTGCCTGATCGAAGGCACCCGCCTCTCCGAAGGCCGCGGCACGACGCGGCCGTTCGAGCTGATCGGCGCCGGCTGGCTGAACGCCCGCCAGTACGCGCAAGCGATTGAAAGCTACGCGATTCCCGGCCTGCACGTGCGGCCGATGCAGTTTGAGCCGACGTTCCAGAAATTCGCCGGCGAGGTCTGCGGCGGCGTCGCTGTGGAAGTCGTCGATCGCCGCGCGTTTCCCGCGGTCAAGGCGGGCCTGGCGCTGATCGCCGCAGCGCGCAAGCTGGGGCCCAAACACTTCGCGTGGCGCACCGAGACCTACGAATTCGTCAGTGATCGTCTGGCGATCGACCTGCTGATGGGCAACACCCACGCGCGGCAGGTGCTCGAAGCCGGCGGCTCGCTGGAAGACGCGACAAGCGATTTTGACCGCGACAGCCGCATCTTTGCCGAGCGCGCCCGCGGCCACCTGCTCTACACCCGCCGCTCCGGCCTGTTCGCCGACGGCATCCGCCGCACCGGCCGCATTGTCCTGTGAAAACGCGCACAACCGTGCTGTACGGCGGGACCTTTGACCCGCCGCACGTCGGCCACGTGCTGTCCGTCGCCTGGCTGCTGGCGGCGCTGGACGCCGACGTCTGGGTCGAGCCGGTCGACCGCCATGTGCTGGGCAAGCTGCCGCTGCCGTTTGCGACGCGCCGCCACTGGTGCGAGCTGGCGTTCGGGATTTTTGGCCCGCGGGTGACCGTGCGCGACGACGAGGTGCGCCCGGACGCTTCCGGCGCGACGATCGACCTCGTGCGCTACCTGCAGGCGCAGCACCCGGACCGGACCTTTCGCCTCGCCGTGGGCAGCGACATCCTCGCCGAACGCCACCGCTGGCGCGATTTTCCTGGGCTGATCGCGCTGGCGCCGCTGATCGTGCTGCCGCGTCCCGGGTTTGCGGTGACGGCGGACGTCCCGGCGTTGGTCGCGCCGGTGGAGCTGCCGGACGTGCGCTCGACGGACTTGCGCGCCGACTGGGCCGCGGGTCGCTCCCTGGCTGGCCGCGTGCCGCAGGCGGTGATCGCGGCCATGGGGGCGTATGTCGGCTGAACTCCTGACGATTCTCGGCGCCGGTCGCGCGGGCGTGTCGCTGGCCGTGGCGCTGG
>CAIPXZ010000625.1 GCA_903869075.1 uncultured Myxococcales bacterium
GACTGCGACGTCGTGGCGATTGGCGATCTGCCGGCGGAGCAGATTGGCGCGGCCGTGAGCCTCGCCGAGCAAGGCCGGCTGGTGATCGCCGTCGTGGCGGGTGGCGCGCCGGTCGAGTGGCTGCGGCAGACCCTGGCGCGGCAGGAACCGGCGCAGCGCGAGCCGTTTCGCCAGCGGCTGGCGGCGCAGCTGCGCGGCATCAGCTTCCAAAAACTGGTGCCGACGGCCGACGGCAAGGCGCGCGTGCCGGCGCTGGAGACCGTGACGTTCTCGCCGCAGATGGCCGACGCGTTGCGGACCGCGGGCGACCTGGCGGTGCTGCAGCAGGTCATCGACCAGGCGCGTGGGCTGGGCTGCCAAACGCTGGACCAGAGCCTCGTGGACCTGGCGCATGCCGGGACGATCGCCGTGGACCAGGCGCTGCTGGCGTCCGAGCAGCCCGAGGCGCTGCACACGCGCATGACCGGCGTGACGACGATGGTGGCCCCGCAGGCCATCGGCAAGGTCGACGACTTGCCGTTTTGAGCGCGCTTGACGCCGGACCAAATCGGTCTACTTTGACACGCACGGCGCTTGCCGATTTTGGAGTGAACCGATGAATCAGGACCGCAATCCTTACGCCGCCGGCGCGCAGAGCCCTTGGGGCCAGACCGGCGACATGGCGCACGCCGACCGCACGCAGCTCGCCGCGCGCTTCACAAGCCGCATGTTCGGCTGGATGGCCGGCGGCTTGGCGCTCTCCGGCGCCTTGGCAGCGCTCGTGCTCAGCAGCCCGGAGCTCTACGCCGGCGTTGCCGAGTGGTTTCGCCCGCTGTTGTTCGTTGAACTCGGCATGGTCATTGGCTTTTCAGCGCTGCTGAACCGCATGAATTTCGCCACGGCCGCCGCGGCATTCCTCGGTTACGCCGCCGTCAACGGCCTCACGCTCGGCCTCATCGTCTCGCTTTACACGCGCGAGTCGGTCGCCAACACGTTCTTTGTCACTGCCGGCACGTTCGGCGTCATGGCGTTCGTCGGCGCGACGACAAAGCGCGATTTGACGAGCATGGGCAGCTTCCTGATGATGGGCGTAGTCGCCTTGATCATCGCCAGCGTCGTCAATATCTTCATGCATTCCACGCCGTTGCAGTTCGCGATCTCCGGCGTCGGCGCGCTGATCTTCACCGGCTTGACGGCGTACGACGTGCAGCGCTTCCAGAAGCTCGGCTACCTCGGCTTTCACAGCGCGGAGGAAGAGGGCAAGGTCGCGCTCGTCGCAGCGCTGAACCTGTACCTGGACTTCGTGAACCTGTTCCTGTCTCTGCTGCGGCTGTTTGGCTCGCGCCGGAACTGACTAAGGCGCGTCCAGGCTCGGCACTGCCGCGCCGGGCCCGCTGGGCACCACCAGGAAGCCGCGGGCGGATGCGGCGTGGCAGGCGTTGCACGCCGTCGCAACTTGGGAAAATGCTTGGGCAAACGCGGCTTTGTCCGTGCCGGTCGCGGCCTTGGCCAGCACCGGCAGCTGGCTCGTGGCAAAGCTGCGCGCCATCGCCTGGAGGTTGCGCGGCGCATCAGGCGGCAGCACAGCATCGGTCAAGTCGTCGTCGAAAAGCTCTTGCAGTTCCGCGAGATCGTAGCTGACGAGCCGCCAGCGCTCGGCGCTCGCGGCGCGGCCTACCCGCTCGAACCGCCGGCCAACCTCGGTCATCAGCTCGCCGAAGCGTTTGGCCGGCATCGGCGGCGCCACGGGCGCTGGCACGGGTAGTGGGTCGGGCCGACACGCAGCAAGGCTGAGGCTGAACAGGACGCTGACTTTTTGTCGCACGCGTTGCATCGCCACCGTCTCCACCAGTCAGCCATGTGCGCGAATTTGCGGCAAACTGCAAGTCTCGCGGCCCGCCCGTTGCGCAAGCGTTGCGCGCCGCGCCCCCGCGACACCTGCGTGCGCGGGTGCTAAGCTCCCGGCCCCGGCGGCGCTGTTGGTCCGCCGACGGGAGCCCCCATGTCGCTCGATTTTGCCTTCCAGGACATCTTGCCGCTCGGCCACGACGAGACGCCGTTTCGCCTGCTGACAAGTGATTATGTGTCAACTTTCACGGCGCAGGGCCGGAATTTCCTGCAGGTCGCGCCCGAGGCGCTGACGCTGCTGGCAGAGACGGCGATGCGCGACATCGCGCACCTGCTGCGCCCGGGGCATTTGGCGCAAGTCCGCAAAATTCTGGATGATCCGGAGGCGTCGGCCAATGACCGCTTCGTCGCGCTGGAGCTGCTGAAGAACGCCAACATCGCTGCCGGCGGCGTGCTGCCGTCGTGCCAGGACACCGGCACGGCGATTATCATGGGCAAGCGCGGCCAGCACGTGCTGACCGACGGCCACGACGAGGCGCA
>CAIPXZ010000626.1 GCA_903869075.1 uncultured Myxococcales bacterium
GGCACGACGTCGCAGGATCTCAAGACCGGCTACCTCATCGGCGCGACGCCGCGGCTGCAACAGCTGGCGATTTTGGCGGGCGCGCTGGCGTCGGCGGTGTGCCTCGGGCCGCTGCTGCTGACGCTGAACGACACGGCGACTGTGTATGTGCCCGTGGCGTCTCAGGTTGTCGCGCCGGTGGCCGAGCTGGGTGCGCCGGAGCCGCTGACGCACGCGCAGGCCAAGAGTGACGCCGGCAGCTACCGGTCGTGGAATGTGACCAAGGAGATCAATGGCTTGGCCGCCGGACGTTATCTTGTGGATGACATTGGCCATCCCAAGTACTTGGTTGACCCGGGCATCAACGGCACGCACGACACGCGGCCGGATGGCTCCATGGTCAAGAAGTTTGAGGCGCCCAAGGCGACGCTCATGTCCTACATCATCAAGGGCATTTTGGACCGCCAGCTGCCGTGGGCGCTTGTGCTGTTCGGGGTGATGATCGCGCTGGTGCTGGAGCTGTCGGGCATCCCGTCGCTGGCGTTCGCCGTCGGCGTGTACCTGCCGCTGTCGTCGTCGACGCCGATTTTTGTCGGTGGGCTCGTGCGTTGGCTCGTCGATCGCCGCCAGCGCAAGCTGCAGACGCGCGTGCTGACCGATGAGGAAGCCGCGGCTGCCTCGGACCGCAGCCCGGGCGTGCTGCTGTCGTCGGGCTACATCGCCGGCGGCGCCATCGCCGGCATCGTCATCGCCTTTTTGGCCGGCGTGCTGGACAACGTCGACGCGGATTTGACGGCCTGGGCGGAGCGCGCCAACCCGCTCTTTGCCGGTCCAAACAGCGACGCGCTGTCCATGCTGCCGTTCGTCGCCATCACGCTTGTGCTGTATCTGGCAGGCCGGAAGACGCCCACGCCAAGTACGCCGCGTTGACGCGCTCCGCCGGCAGCACGACGAGCTCCGGCACTTCATACGGATGCAGCGTCTCGAGCGCCGCCAGGCAAGCGTCCAGCTGCGCCGCCACGACCTTCACGAGCAGCAGCGTCTCCACCTCGTGCTGCACCGCGCCTTGCCAGCGGTAGGTGCTGCGCGCGCCCGGCAGCGCGGTCACGCACGCGGCGTGCTGGCCAGCGATCAGCGCGTCAGCGAGACGGTCCGCGTGGTCCGGCGGGCACGCCGTCAGCACCACGAACAGCGCGGTCATTTGGGCGCGGTCCCGACGACCTGCGTGGGCACCAACAGCGGGTTGCCGCCGATGCTGCCAGTGCCGATGGCGCCGTTGGCGTTGTTGCCCCAGCACCAGACGCTGCCATCCACGCGCACGATGCAGGTGTGCGTGTCGCCGGCGCCGACGCGGTAGGCGTTGCCGATGCCGGCGAGCGTGACCGGCAAAAGCACGTCAGACTGGGCGCCGTTGCCGACCTGGCCAAAGTCGTTGCGGCCCCAGCACGTCAGCGCGCCGGCGCTGCTGCGGGCGCAGGCGTGGCCGAGGCCGGCGCTCAGGTCAGTAAAGCCGCCGAGGCCGAGCTGCACGGGCGTAGCGCTGCCGCTGTCCGCGCTGCCGGTGGCGAGCTGGCCGTGCAAGTTGCTGCCCCAGCACCAGATGTTGCCGCTGCCGCCGGCGAGCGCGCAGCTGAAGTCGTCGCCGGCCGCCACGGCGGTGATGTTGCTGAGCGTGCCAACCTGGGTCGGCGTGTTGACGTCGGTGCCGCCGGCCTGGCCGCACTGGCCGTCCTTGTTCTGGCCCCAGCAGTAGACCGCGCCGCCCTGGACGGCGCAAACGTGGGCGGTGCCGGCCGCGAGCGCGGTGGCGTTGGTCAGCGCCGTGACGGCGGTGGGCGTCTTGGCGTTGGCGGTGGCGATGGCCAGCAAGCCGCCGCCGAGTTGCTGGTGGCTGTTGTCGCCCCAGCACCAGACCTTGTGGCTGCTGACGATTTCGCAGGCGAAAGCGCTGCCAGTGACGACGCGCAACGGCGTGGCGGGCGCGGTGCTGCTTGTGCTGACGTCCACCGGCGTGGCGCTGCCGCCGCCGCTGCCGTTGCCGAGCTGGCCGGAGCCGTTGGCGCCCCAGCAGCGCGTGCTGCTGGTTGTGCCGCGGATGCCGCATGCGAAGGCGCCGCCGCAGTCACCGTCGCTGACCGACGCCATGTTGCTGACGGCGCCGGGCGCGGCGCGGTCCTTGCTCGTGCCGTCGCCGAGTTGGCCGGAGGTGCCGGCGCCCCAGCAGTTCTCGTAGCCGCCGAACGTGCGGACGCAGGTGAAGTTGCTGCCGGCCCAAATCCCGCCCTGGCCGGCGGGCGGCGCGGCGAACGGCTGTTTGCAGGCGCCGGCGACGCAGACCTTGATGCCGTTGCAAGTCGTGCCGTCGCTGACGTTGGTGGCGATGCAGCCGGTCGTGCTGCTGCAGGTGTCCGCGGTGCACGGGTTGCCGTCGTCGCAGTTGATGGGCGAGTACGTGCACGCGCCGGTCTTGGTGTCGCAGGTGTCGAGCGTGCAGGCGTTGTTGTCGTCGCAGGACTTGGCGGCGAAGACGCAGCCGGTGGCGGAGTTGCAGGCGTCATTTGTGCACAAGTTGCCGTCATCGCAGGTGACTTGCGTGAACACGCAGTTGCCGCTGCCGGTGTCGCACGCGCCGGTGGCGCACTTGGTCGCGGAGATGCAGGCGATTTGCGCGCCGGACTTACAGGCGCCGGAGCTCGGGTCGCAGGCGTCGCCGGTTGTGCAGAGGTTGCCGTCGTCGCACGGCCCGGTGGTGGGCGCAAAGACGCAGGCGCCGGTGCTCGGATCGCAGGCGTCGGCGGTGCACGGGTTGCCGTCGCTGCACGGCACGCTGGCGCCGCTGACACACGCGCCGCCCTGGCACATGTCGCCGAGCGTGCAGGCGTTGCTGTCGCTGCAGGCGGCGCTGTTGCTCGTCTTGGTGCAGCCGACGAGCGGGTCGCACGCGTCATCGGTGCAGACATTGCCGTCGTCGCAGTTGGTGCCGGGGCCGGTCAAGGTGCCCGGCAGGCACTTGCCGTTGCTGCAGCTGTCCTGGCCGGTGCACAAGTCGCCATCCTCGCAGGCGCCGGCGTTCGGCAGCCAGTAGCAGCCTTGGAGCCATTGCGGGTCGCAGTGGTCGTCGGTACACACATTGTTGTCGCTACAGTCTTTTTTGGCGCCAGCCGCGCAGGTTCCGGTTTGGCAGGTGCCGGCGGCGGCGCACGACGTCGCGGCGCTGCAGGTCTGGCCGTCGGCGACGGGCGTGAATACGCAGCCTTGCGGCGCCACGCACGCGCCGACGGTGCACGGGTTGCCGTCATCGCAGCCCTTGACGCCGGTGGTGACGCAGCTGCCGGCTTGGCACTGCGAGAGCTCGCAGGCGTCGCCGAAGCTGCACGGCTTGGCGTTGTTGGCGTGGCTGCAGCCGGTCAACGGGTCGCAGGCGTCGTCGGTGCAGGCGTTGGCGTCGTCACACGTCGTGGGCGTGCCGGGCACGCAGACGCCGCCGGCGCAGGTGTCGTTGGTGGTGCAGGCGCTGCCGTCGTCGCACGTCGCGGCGATCGCGAGGTGGAGGCACGCGCCGGCCGCGGGATCGCACGCGTCGCTCGTACACGGCGAGCCGTCGTCGCACGCCTTGGCCACGCCCGGCTGGCATGCGCCGCCTTGGCACAAATCGCCGGCGGTACAGGCGTTGCCGTCGTCGCACGGGGTCGTCGTCATCAGGAATTGGCAGAGGCCGGTCTGCGGGTCGCACAGGTCATTTGTGCACGGGTTGCCGTCGGCGCACACGACGGGCGCGCCGGCATGGCAGACGCCGCCACCGCATTGCGCGCCGGCCTGGCACAAATCCAGCAAGGTGCAGCTGGCGCCGTTCGCGGCCTGCTGGCAGCCCGTGACCGGGTCGCAGGTGTTGTCGGTGCAGACGTTGCCGTCTTCGCAGTTCATGACCGCGCCGCCGACGCAGCTGCCGCCCTTGCAGCTGTCGCCCAGCGTGCAGACGTCGCCGTCCTCGCACGGGCCGCTGGCGGGGGTGTGGACGCAGCCGCCGCCGGCGCAGGTGTCGACCGTGCATGGCACGCCGTCGTCGCAATCGAGCAGCACGCCTTCACTGCATTGGCCGCCAAAGCAGACGTCGGCGTGGGTGCAGGCGTTGCCGTCTTCGCACGGGCTGCCGTCGCTGGCGGCGGCGAGGCTGCACGTGCCGGCGAGGCAGACGGCGATTTGGCAGGCCGCCAAGCCGGCAGCCGGGACGCAATCCGCAGCCGCGGCGCAGGGCGGCGGGCCGGCATCGACGGGCGAAGCCACATCCGCGGCATCGACGGCAGCCACTGCGTCGGTCCCCGCAGAGTCGGCGGCGTCGACGGCGGTCGCAACGTCCGGCAGCGGATCGGCATCGGGCAGTTCCGGCGGGACGTCGGCTGCGTCGGCGACATCGGCAGCGTCGACAGCGTCGGTCGCGGCGTCCGGTGCGCTGTCAGCGACGTCGGGCGCGGCGTCGGCGGCGTCCGTGGCGGCGTCCAGCGCATCGCTGGCGTCAGCGTCAGCAACGGCGGGCGCGTCAGCGGCCCCGGAATCCGGCGTCGGCAAGGCCACGTCACCGGCGCTGTCGGGGTCAGCGGCATCGCCAGCCGGCGGGTGATCACCGCACGCGGCCACAACGAGGCACAGCAGCACGCCGACGGCAAGCCGCCCGACGCGCCAAAGCACCACGTCCACGGCCTGCCGCCGCGTCTCCGCGATGTCGCTGCCCTGCCTTCGCATTCAACTCCCCAAACTGGGCTGGCCGCGCGCGCCATGATCCCGTAGCATCACAGCTTTGGGCGGTTGCCGCGCCTCGTCAAGAGGCGGATTTTGCGGTCGGCGGCCGCTTACACCTCTTCACGTTTTTGTCGTTCATTTTCAGGACATTACGCAGCGCGAACGCTTCGTGACATTGTGTGAGCAATTCCGCATGGATCCACCCAAGCCCGCCGGTCCCAACTACATCACGCCCGAGGGCCATGAACGGCTGCGGCTGGAGCACAGCCAGCTGGTCAAGCGCGAACGGCCGCGCGTGGTGCAAGAAGTCGCGGAGGCGGCGGCGCAGGGCGACCGCTCGGAGAACGCCGAGTACATTTACGGCAAGAAACGGCTGCGCGAAATCGACCGCCGTGTGCGGTTCTTGGAGCAGCGGCTCGACGCGGCGCAGATCGTCGATCCGCGGCAGCAGACGCGCCGTGACCGGGTGTTCTTCGCCGCGCGCGTGCAGGTGGAAGATGAAAGCGGCGCGGCGCACAGCTGGCAGATCGTCGGCGAGGACGAGACGGACGCCGAACTGGGCAAAATCAGCCACCGTTCGCCGATCGGCCAGGCGCTGCTGGGCAAAGGGCTGGACGACGAGATCAAGGTGCGGACGCCGGGCGGCGAGCGAATTTATGTGATAACGGACATCAGCTATGGCGACTTAACCAGCTGCTTTTGCTAATTTTTCGCTCGACTACGCGTGAACAAACGGCGCCGGCGTCTTTGGCCCGTTCTGCACAAAATGGCCGACGCCGATGCGCATGTCCTGCAGCGTGCAGATGCGCTTGAAGACCTCGAGCTCGTGCGCCAGGCCCTCGTCCAAGCTGTGCGCCGCGCCCCAGGCGATCGCCTCGCACAGCAGCGCGTCCACGGCCGCCGAGCGGTGGCCGATGTCCACGGGCGGCAACGGCTCGATGTCGTCGGTGATCGACGCGCTGTCGATCTGCGTCCAGGCGATATCGCCCGCCGCCAGCGCCGCCACCCGATCGACAGCCACGGCCAGCAGCTCCGCCGGCGCCGCCAGCTCGGACACAAGCCCAGCCGCCAGCGCCTCATCCGAGCCCAGCGTCCCGCCCGTGCGCAGCAGCGCCTGCGCGCGCGCCAGGCCAATCAGCCGCGGCAGCCGCTGCGTGCCGCCTGCCGCCGGGATGATGCCCAGGTTCACTTCCGGCAGCCCGCACAGCACTTTTTGCTTGGCCACGGCGACGCGCTGGTGGCACGCCATCGCCAGCTCCAGACCGCCGCCAAAAGCCAAGCCGTTCATCGCCGCGACGATCGGCTTCGGGCTGAGCGCGATGACCCGCTCGACGTCCTGCGCCAGCTTGGCGATCGCGTAGCCATCGTCCGGCGTCTGGATTTGGTGCAGCGCGTGAATGTCGGCGCCGGAAATGAACGCCTTGGGACCATACCCGGAGATCACAGCGCCGATCACCCGCGCATCGCCCAGCACGCCGGCCACGGCCTCGGCGATCTTCTCATACGTCAAGTGATTCAAGGCGTTGAGCACCTTGGGCCGGCGAATGCGGATCAGCCGCACGATGCCGTCCGGCGTCTGGCGGTCCTCCAGCACCAGCGGCGACGGCTCAAACGGCAGCCCGGCGATGACCTGCAGCCGCAGCGAGCGCGGCACCGCCATCGTGTCGTGCGCCGCGGCGTACGCCTCGACGAGCTTGAGCGCCTCGTCGACGCCAAGCTCGTTGGCCAGCCGGCACGGCCCCTTCAGGTCCAGCGCCGTCTCGAGGCACAGCTCGTAGTCGCCCAAAGCGATGATGCCGGTGTCGAGAATGCCAAAAGTAATGCCGAGATACGCGCCGCGCAGGGCGTTGACGATGCGCTCATTCTGCGCGATCCCCAGCGGCACGACCTCGCCGCGGCCGGCGGTCTGCCACTTGCCCGCGGCACCTTCCGCGGCCAGCAAATCATTGAGCAATTTCGGCGACTTGAACCACGGCGACGACCATTCGCGCGTCGCAAACCGCGTCTGCATCGTGTCCAAGCCGTGCTGGGTGATCGGGTTGCCGCCGGTCAAATTCATCGCCGTGAACGGCCCGACCGTCATGCCCAGCGCCTCGCGCGCCGCCCAATCGACCTCCTTGACCGTGCCGAGGCCCTCTTCCACCGCCAGGCACGCGGCCTGGAAAATGCCTTCAAAAATCGGATCTGCGGCGTAGCCATAGCGCGATTTCACGGCGATCGGCAGCTTGCCGACGACTTCATAAAACAGCATCAGCCACGCGGCGATCTCCGGCGCCGTGTCCGGCCCCGAGACGATTTCCACGACAAGATTGCGCTCCGCCGGGAAGAAATAGTGCGCCACAGCCGTACGGCTTTTGTCCTGCAATGTCGCGAAGATCCGTTCCGGCTCGAGGTGCGAGCTGTTGGACAACAGGATCGCGTCCGCCGCCACGAGCTTTTCGACCTGGGCGAAGATCCGGCCCTTGAGCCCTTCGTCCTCAGTCGCCGCTTCAACGACGAGCTCAGCGCCGGCGATCGCGTTGTAATCGTTGGTGAACGTCAGCGCCAGA
>CAIPXZ010000627.1 GCA_903869075.1 uncultured Myxococcales bacterium
AATGCCGATGTACGTCCGGCGTTTTGCCCAGGTGCCGTACGCCGCGCCGGGTAGCCTGGCGCTGGCGGAGTCGGTGACGGCGGCGTTTGCCGACCCGGAGGTGACGGTCGTGCAGATGCGCAACCATGGCCAGGTCATCCTCGGCGCGACGTGGCAGGACGTGGTGCGGCGCGGCGTGTTCTTCGAGCGCGCGTGTTGGATGGCGCAACAGCCGCGGCCGCTGGCGCTGATTCCGCCCGAGGAGTCCGCCGAACTGCGCCTGAAGGCGCGGGATATCTGATTGCGGTGGCGCTACTGCAGCGTCACGCCGGCGCTGACTTGGCCAAGCACGGTGCCGCCGCCGTCGGCGAACTGCACGGTCACGGTCTTGGCGCCGCTGCCGGGCAGGAGCTGCCAACCGGTGAAGGTCGGCGCGAAGGGCTGCCAGGCGCCCCAGGTGCTGCCGTCGTTGCTGAAGCGCATCTGCAGGGCGCCGTACACAAGAACGCGCCGTCAATGCTCGGGCCATAGTACCCGCCCCAGCCCTCACCGTCCGAGCCGCTGACCTGGACCATGACTTTGCGCGTGCCGGTCGGATACGTGATGGAGCTCTGGTACGGTGCCGCCCAGGCGCCCAACAGCAGCGAATAGGTCTGGCTGCTCCAGCTGCCCAACTCGGTGCCGGCGCCGTCGTAGAAGAAGGCGTCGAAGCGAAAGGTGTCATCGGAGGAGTTGGGAGTGCCACAGCCGCCGGTCGAGTCCTTGCAGCCCCAGCCCATGCCAAACGCCCCATAGCTGATCACCGACTTGGCGTCGAGACCGGCGGCTGGAATGCCAGCGGCTGTGAGGTCGACTGTCTGCTGCAGGTAGCTCGTGAAGTACGACGGGCGAAAGACCTTTGCGCCAAATGGGATGGGCAAGCCATAGTCCGTCGATGAGATCGACCAGTCGTCGCTTGCCGTCTTCGACCAGCCGGCGAAGCTGTTGCTCTCCGCACCGCCGTTGACGAGCAAGTTCCCCGGCGGCACGACGTACAAGGTGATGGTCGCGGAACTCACGCTGGTCTTGCCGCCGACATTGAGCGCCATCGTCGTCGGGTCGATGCACACGCCGTTGGCGGTGACCTTGCCGATCGGGCAGCAATTCTCGTCAGTTTGGCCGTTGCAGTTGTCGTCAATGTTGTTGCCGCAGACCTCATCGGCGCCGGGGCGCACGGCGGCGCTGGCGTCGTTGCAGTCGCCGTTCACTGTCGCCGTCAAGCCGGGCACCGTCGTGCAGGACGCGGTGCCGACGCCAGTGCCGTAGCCGTCGTGGTCGGCGTCCAAGTACCAGGTCGTCGTCGCCAGGCCTTCGTCGGTCTGGCCGTTGCAGTTGTCGTCGATGGCGTTGCAGGTCTCGGCGGCGTCGGGGTGGATCGCGGCGCTGACGTCGTTGCAGTCGCCGCCCACCGTCGCGCTGAACGGCCCGTCGGGGCCGCAGGCGCACTCGGACGTGCCGGTCAAGCCGTAGCCGTCACCATCGCCGTCGTAGTCGTAGTTCACGCAGCCGCCGGCGCCTTTGGGGTCGATGCTGCCGTCGCAGTTGTCATCCTTGCCGTTGCAGACCTCGGTGGCGCCGGGGTGCACGCTCGCGTCGCTGTCAGCACAATCGCCGCCGACGCTGGCGTAGCCCGTGATGCCGACGCACAGGCACTTGCTGGCCTGCTGGTACGTGCCATAGCCGTCGCCGTCGCCGTCCACGAACCACAGCTTGCAGCCCTCGGCGCCGGTCGGGTCGGTCACGCCGTCGCAGTCGTCGTCGATGCCATTGCAGGTCTCCAGGCCTTTGGGATGCACGGCAGCGGCGGTGTCGTCGCAGTCGCCGCCGACGCTGGCTTTGTAGCTGCCGGTCGCGGCGCACAGGCACTGCGTGTCGCCGGTCACGCCAAAGCCGTCGCCGTCGTCGTCGCGGAAGAAATTCTTGCAGCCCAACGCGCCGGCTTCGTCGGTGGCGCCGTTGCAGTTGTTGTCCACGCCGTCGCACGTCTCCAAGGCGCTCGGGTGGATGGCGTAGGCCTGGTCATTGCAGTCGCCGCCCTGCGCGACCTTGTACGCGCCCGCGGGTCCGCAGAGGCACGAGGCGTTGCCAGTCACGCCCCAGCCGTCGCCGTCCTGGTCGATGTAATACGGCACGCAGTCAGCGGTGTTGGCGCCGTCGGTGCTGCCGTCGCAGTTGTCGTCCTGGCCGTTGCAGATTTCCGTCGCGCCGGGGTGGATCGCCGGGTTGGCGTCGTTGCAATCGGTGTGGTCCTTGACGCCGCCGTTCGCGGCGCTGGCGCACACGCACTGGCCGCTGCCCGGGTCGCCGTAGCCGTCGCCATCCTTGTCGGCATAGTACGTGACGCAGCCGGACGCGCCGGCCTCGTCGGTCACGCCGTCGCAGTTGTCATCGAAACCATTGCACAATTCCATCGCGCCCGGGTGGATCGCCGCCTTGGTGTCGTCGCAGTCGCCGCCTTGGGTCGCCGGGTGGTCGATGTCTGCGGCGCACAGGCACACCGGGTTGCCGGCGCCATAGCCGTCCGCGTCGCCGTCGGTCCACGCCGACTTGCAGCCCTTGGCGTTGGCTTCGTCGGTCAAGCCGTCGCAGTTGTCGTCGACGCCGTTGCCGCAGACCTCCGCTGTGCCCGGGTTGACGTTGGCGTTCTTGTCGTCACAGTCGCCGGATTTCGCCGCGGTGTACAGGCCCTTGCCGCTGCACAGGCACTTGCCGGCGCCGCCGCCGAAGCCATCGCCGTCGCCGTCCAGGTAGAACGGCACACAGCCGTCCACGTCCAAGCCGCCGTCGGTCAGGCCGTCGCAGTTGTCGTCCAGGCCGTTGCCGCACACTTCCAGCGCGCCGGGGTGGACGAGCGCGTTCAGGTCGTCGCAGTCGTTGCCGCCCTTGGGGCAGATGGGCGCCGGCGCGTAGAGCATGTCGGCGTCGCAGTAGCCGTCGCCGTCGTCGTCGCAGCCTTCGTCCGTCTGGCCATCGCAGTTGTTGTCGACGCCGTCGCAGATCTCCACGGCGTTGTGGTTGATCTTCGGCGCCGCGTCGTTGCAGTCGCCGTTGGTTTTGGCGTGAAAATCGGCGGTTGGCCCGCACTGGCACGCGCCGGTCGCGCCGAGGAGGCCGTCGCCGTCACCGTCCTTGTCGGGGTAGTAGGTCACGCAGCCGAGCGCGCCGTTCTCGTCGGTTTGGCCGTTGCAGTCGTCGTCGATGCCATTGCCGCAAGTCTCGGTCGCCGGCGTCGGCGCCGGGCACGCGGTCAAGCCGCTGGCCGCGCATTTGCGCACGCCGCTGCAGGTGCCGACGGCGTTTTGCACATGGCAGGTCGTCTGCGCGCCCTTGGCGGTCGCGGCGGGTGAGCAGCTGCAGGCGTCGATTGTGCGGACGCATTGCTTGGCGGTGCCGGTCGCGCCGCTGGCGTCGCTGCAGCTGTAGTCCTGCGGGCAGTCGCTTGTCGTGGCGCACGGTGCGCCGCAAAAGCTGCCGTCGCCGCCGTAGCTGACGCAGAGCGCGTCCTGGCCGGCGTCGGCGCACTCGGCGTCCTTGTTGCACGGCCGGCACAGCGCCAACCACTTGGGACGACACACAAAAATCGCGTCGCTGGCGGCGGATTGCGCCTCGCATTTGAAGCCGGTCGGACAGCAGTCCTGGCAGGTGACGCTGCAGATTTTGCCGGTTGGCCCGTCGACGCACACGCCGGAGTCGCAGTCGCCGTTGCCGGTGCAGGCGAAGCCCGGCTCGCCCTTGGCAGGTTTGGCTGGAAATTCACAGCCTTGGCTAACTTCGCTGGCCTCGCTGTCGGGCACGTCGGCGGCGACGTCGTCCTCGGCCGAGACAGCGTCTTCGGCCGCGCTGTCACTGCCGGCGCTGTCGACGGCGGCGCTGTCCAGCGGCTTGCTGCCCAGATCGCCAAACGCCAGCACAACGTCGGCGACCTCGGCTGGCGCCGCTTGACCGCAGCCCAGCGCCAGCAACGCGAGGGCCGGGAGCAGCAGTGGAAGGCGAAGGCGTGGCATGGGCAAAACCTGCGGCATGGGAACGGGAGCGTTCACGGTAGCGCACAACGCCGCCTGTCTCAAGCGAAACGGGCGATTGCCTCCGCGCGCGCTTGCGGCTACAACCGGCCCGGCGCGGCGACAACGCGCGACGAGGCTCCGATGCGACTTGCAACCTGGCTTTCCCTTTGCGCGCTTGGCGCCTGCGGCACAACGACGGCGAACGGCGGCAGCGTCGACGCGCTGACCAGTGGTGACGGCAAGACCGCCGACACGGCCAGCACGGACAGCGCCACGGGCACCGACGCCAGCGGCACGGCTGACACCGCCGTCGACGCCGCCCTGCCCGACGTGGCTGATGTCGGCAGCAGCGACATCCAGGCCAAGGACACCGTCGCACCCGCCGATGTCAGCGCCGCGAACCAGGTCCACATCACCGTCAACGACACCGTGTGCTGGACGCTCGCGACCGGCGCCGCCGTGCCGAGCTCAACGTGCGCCACCGGCGACATCGTGTTGATGGTCGGCGCCAACGTCGACTTGAGCAGCAGCGGCCAGACGCCGGTGTTCTGCCCCATCACCGGCACGTTCAGCAGCGCGGCCAGCATCCCGGCGGACTACAGCAGCTGCGCGTGGACCGACTACATCGAAGGCATCGGCGGCCTCGCCGACACCGGCTACATCGTCCGCAACACCGCGATGACGCACCACTGGAAGCTGCGCATCGCCGGCAACACCCTGCCGAACTTCGACGCCGAGCTGCTGCCGATCGATTAGCCCACGTAATCGCGGCCTTGCATGGACTTCCAGCGCTCGAGCGCGCGATCCGCTGTCGCCTGCGCCTGCACGCGCGAGTCGGCCATGATCGCGTGCGCGTGCTCGAACTGGATCGGCAGGTAGCCCGTCGGCTTTGTCTGCAGCACCGCGTCGACGACGAGCGTCTCGGAGTTGCCGGCAGTGTGGAACATCATGAAAGTCGAGCGATAACCGTCCAGCAGCCGCTGCGCCGGGTTCAGCGCCTGCAGCACGCGACCGACGCGACCAGGGAACAGCGGCTTGGGCGCCGGCTCCGCCGCGGGCGGCGGCACGATGTTCGAGGCGATGACGAGGTCGGCGCCCTCGGCGAGAATCGGCCCGTCCGGCACGTTGTCGGAAATGCCGCCGTCGACGTAGCGTCGCAGCTTGCCAGCGACTGGGTCCATCGCCGTCGTCGGGCCAAAAACTGTTGGAAATGAACCACTTGCCCGCGTTCCAACCGACAGCTGGATGCCGCGAATCGCCGTCGTTTCGGCGGCCGCGATGTCGCACGCCACGGGCAAAAACACCGTCTCCAGATCCTCGAGCCAGCGGTCGCCGACGTCGATCTGCACCTGCTTGCCGATGACCCACGAGCTGAGGATCGCGCCCTGGACAATGATGGCGAGACGCGGCCCGGCGGCAACGAGCTTGCGCAGGCCCTCTTCGCCGCCCGCGCAGAAATACGCGCCGACCATCGAGCCAAAGCTGACGCCGGCGACGATGTCGATCGGGATCTTGCGCGCCAGCAGTTCCTCAATCAGCGCGACGTGCGCGTAGCCCCACGCGCCGCCGCCGCCCAGCGCCAGGCCGACGGTGCGGTCGCTAACGTGCCGCGCCCATTTGTCGAGCGCCAGGCGATTTTGCGGACCCCACTGGGCAATCGGCTTGGCCAAATCCGCCTGGTTCAGCCGCAGCCGCGCCGCGCCGACGGGCAGTACGTGCGGGTACACCGAGCCCGTCTCCGGCATCAGGATCGACTCGGCGACCGGGATCGCGTCGCGCAGGCCGGCGATCCCCGAGGTGTCGCCCGGCAGCCGCACCGACGCCACTTTTGTCGCGTGGGCGACCCACTCGGCGCGCGCCCGCTCGTCCAGCGCCGCCAGATCCAGCAGCAGGTAGTCCATCGCCGCGGTCAGCGCCGTCGCCAGCGGCGTCGCCCGGAACACGTCCGGGTCGGGCCCCGCCGTCACATGCACGAGGCCGTCCACGCCCGGCGCCGGCAGCTTGCGCACCTGCTTGGGCTCGACCGCGCCGACGTGTACCAGCGCCACGCGGTCACCGTGGTTGCGCACCAACGCCTCGCCCAGCGCGGCGGCGAGTTTGTCCAACGGCCAGCCCGCCGGGCAGTGAATCGCCACAATCTCGACGTTGCGGTCATCGTGCGCCGTCGTCGCCGCCTGCAGCGCTTCGCCCTCCGGGTGCGCGGCGGTCAGCAGCGCGCGGCGAAACGACGCCGACTCCGCCATTGCCACGTGCAGATCCGCGGCGCTGATCGCCGCCAGCACGCTGCCTTCGCCCGCCATCACGCGTGAGCGCGTCGGCAAGCCCAGCACCACCGCCGTCTCGCCAAATGCATCGCCCGGGCGCAACTGCCGGCGCAGCGAGACCTTGCCGTTCGCATCGTGGCCAAAGTCCTGCAGCCGCCCCGAGCGCACGACGTAGAACGCGTCCGCGGTGACGCCAAAGTCGTAGACCATCTCGCCCTGCTGGACGCGGACCTCGGTCGCCTTGGCGGCCAGGTTCGCCAGCTGACGCAGCGGAACATGCTGAAACAACGCAGATTGCCGCAAAGCGGCGATGACAGGCTTGGTCTGGTCCAGCGAGCGGGACATGGGGTCCTCCGGAAGATACGGTGCGCGCAGGCTAGCATGACGGCGCGGCGGATGTCATGAATGAGTGTGGCTGCGCGAGGGCGGTCGCAAGCTCGACCTCGTGCACCCGGGACTGAAGTCCCGGGCTATTGTTCGAGATGTCCGCCGGAAGGCGGACTCGGCCAAGCCCAGAATCCCGCAGGGAGTTCTTGAACCATAGCCGCGGACTTTAGTCCGGGGCGTGGGGATGTGGGCGCGAGTTGCTGAGCTTGCGACCGCCCTGGTGGCCACGCCGGGCAAAAACTTCAGGTCAGCGCTGTGAATTTGCCCCAGGTCGGCCTTGACGGCCGTCAATCGCCGGCGGTCGGCGTCACCGTGCCATGCAGCGGAATCGTCTCTGGTTTCAGGCGGATCTGATCGCGCAACTTGTCGCCCGGGTCCTCCAGCAGGCCCATGTCGATGTAGAACAACAGGTTGGAGAGCGCGACCTGCCGGTTCGGCGCCTTGACCGCCTCCAGCACCAGGCTCGTGCGCACTTTGCGCGCCTCCAACTGCGCGGATTCATGGGAGCTCCACGCGGTGTTGACGACGTGCGCCAGGGACGCCAGCACGCCGCCGAGAATCGCGACGGTCAGCGGCTGCGCCAGCCAACCACCCGCCTGGTTCACTTTCTCGCGCTCCAGCGCGTGCTGCTGGAACTTGAGGTCCAGTTCCGCGCGCTTGAGCTCCAGTTCGGCTTGCGCGAGCTGCTGCTCGACCGGGACGGCGTTGTCAGCGGCCTTGGCGGGTTCCAGGTCGTTTTCCATGATTTTCCTGGGCTTTTGCGGCTATTGGACGGTGGCGGTGTAGAGCAGCGTGGCGCCCGCCGGCAGCGGGTTGTCAAAGACCACGCGGCGGCCTTTGAGGTGCGTCGGACCGCCATCGGGACAGTCAAAATTCGCCAGGACATCGCCAAATTCAAGGGAAAAATGCGGCGCATCCACCTTGCCGACGTGGATCGTGCCCTGGTAGCCCTTGGCCGTCGAATAGTGGGCGTCGACCGTGGTGTACTCGCGGCCGCGCCAGAAATCGCCGGCCTCGGTGATGCGCTGCGGCCGCACGTCGTAGGTCAGCGCGCGGGTCAAAAACCGCTTCATCGTCTCGAGCTTGACGGCCAGGTTGTTGGCGTTGGTGCCCACGCCGTAGGACGGGTGCAACAAGTAGGTATTCCAGCCATTATTGCGCATGTTTTCAAGCAGCGCCCAGGTCCAGCGGCCCATGAAGAGCTCGGTGTTCGCCGCTTGCAGCTCCCAGCGCGTCCACGTGCCGTCGTCCAGCGTGTCGCCCAAGCCGTCTTCCTGGACAATCGGGAAGCTGAACACGTCGCCCACGCCGCCCGTCGCCCGCAAACCGAGGTGGCGTGGCACATACGTCGGCAGCGAACCGAGGATGTCACCCTCGGAGTAGCTGGAATCAAAGGCGATTCCCACTTCCTGCAAGTGCGGATACAGCGTCACCGGCGTCTCCAGGTACGGCGTGCGCCACGCGCGAATCGGCTGGTCCTTCGGCAGCAGTCCGTTGAGGATCTCGATGCTCACGTGCAGCTCGCCGCAGACCGTCGGGTTTGCCGGATCGTAATTCGCCTTGGTTTCCGAGCAGGTACCGTCCGCCATATCCTTCATGTCCAGGTGCCGTACCGAGTGCGCCGCCTCCGGACACGAGCCAAGATCGCACAGCCCGCCGATGATGTCCGGGTTGAAATAGCCGACGTAATAATCCGTCGTGACAAAGTAGCTGCCGTGAATTCCCAAGTCTTTCTCAATCTGTGCCGACTGCAGCGCCCCCGGCGCGCCCCATGACGGGTTGGCGTTGTGCGCGTCCGGCGCGTCGATGTCGTGCGTCACGATCAGCACCGTCGACTCCAGCCCCGGCACCGTGTGCTTCCAGACCGCGTGGCCGTGCGCGACTTCCTGGGCGATGCCGCGCAGCACGCCGACGCCGATGTCCCGCGCCGGCGAAAAACAGTTCAAATCGCAGGTGGAATTGGCGTCGAGCAGCGGATCCCAACCCAGTGTATACACAGCGCCTTTGCCGAGAGAGCGGCGAATCCACGCCGCGCCCCGCTCGACACCCGCGTGCATCGCGGTGCCGAAGACCTTGACGTCGAACTTCTGGTTGGGCGCGTACACCCACACGGTCGGCGGGGTCGAGCCGGAGCCACGGGCGATAGTCTCAATATTGCGCTCGGTTGGGCAGTCCATGTAGTACGCCGCCGGCACGTTGGCTTGCACGGCGATCTGGTCCGCGTCGTCCACCGCGGTCACCGTCACCGCGCCCACCAGGTCCAAAAATGCCTGCGCATGCGAGCCCGCGGCCGGTCCGGTGCCATCTTCGGTCCACGGCATGATCGGCTTGGACAAAACGAGCGTGCCGCCCTGCTCCACCCACGCGCGCAAAATCGGCAACTGGTCCACCGGCGGATGCTGCGGGTCGTCCGGACCCGACCACAGGAACGACTCGTCCAGGTAACCCGGCATAACCAGCATGGAATACTTGGACAAATCGCCGGACAGCGCCTGGTTCCAGTCCGCCAGCACGTCCGCAGCATCGGGGTCCGGCGCGGCAAAATTCAGTCCCGCCTGCTTGAGCGCATCGGTCACCGACCAAATCGGATCCTTGTTCAGGCCCACGCCCGTCTCCGAGTCCTTCCACACCTGCACCGGCATCAGCACGCGCACCGTTGCATTGGCCGCGGTCACGTCCTGGACGTTGTCGACAATGCCGTCGCAGTCGTCGTCCAGGCCATTGCGCGCCTCCGGCATCGGCGGCGGTACCATGCACTGCTTGGTCCCGCCATTGCAGCCGGCATAGCCGACGCCGCACGCACCAGGCGCCGCAGTCGTGCAGGCGTTGCTGGCAATGGGCAGCAGCAGATCCGTCAGCCCATCGCAATCATTGTCAATTCCGTCGCATCGCGACTCAATCGCTTCGTAATCGGGGTCGCCCGGGGTCAGGCTGCAGACCGGTACGGCGACGGCATCGGCGGTGCAACTGACGGCCAGCGGCGACGCCAGGCAGCCGAGCAAGCCCGCCCACGTCCCGAGTCGGCTGGTTCCGCTACGCCACGCTGCCCGCATTCCCGACCTCCAAACCGCTCGCGCACGCGCATGCGGCTCGCCGCGAAGTCTGGGCCTCCGTCCAAGCCGCGTCAAGCGTTCAGGATTGGCCGCCGTGGGTCAGACCTTCGCCAAAAAGCCGCACAATTGCTGGGCCAACCGTCGCGGGGTCGCCGAGGTCGACGCCGCTCAACCACGCATAAGCCAGCCGATCGATCGCGCCCAGAATTGCCAAGGCCGTGACCTGCGGCTCCGTCACGCGAATGAGCCCCCGCTCCGCGAGCGACCGCACCAACTCAATGACGAACACGTCCAGTTGGCCCTGACGGCTGCGCAGCCATTCGCCGATCGGCCCCGGCGCACGCTGCTCGCGGTAAAACAGCAGCGTCGCCTCGGGATGCGCCGTCACCGCCGTCGCCAGCGCAAATGCCAGCAGGCTGTACGCCACGCGCGTCTCCATCGGCGTTGCCGCGGCATCGAGCGCCATGCGGGCGTCCAAAAGCGCATCGACGACGGGGTCGAGCGCCGCGCTGACCAGCGTGTGGAACAGCGACTCCTTGTCATCGAAGTACAGGTAGAACGTGCCGCGCGCCACACCGGCCTCAGCGACGATTTGCTCAATACTTGTCGCCACATAGCCTTGGCGCAGGAACAGCTCCAGCGCCGCCCGTTCCAGGTCCGTTCTCTTGCGTGCCTTGTTGTCCTCGCGTTTGCCCATGGTGCCTCGAAGCGCTGATACCAGCCGCCGCCGCTGTCAGCAAGCGTAAAGAAAAATGACGACCCTGACAGATTCCTTGCAGATAACTGACGGATGTGTCAGTTTTATGAGAAGCGACCGCCGTCGCGTCACAAAAGGCTGCGCCATGCTGGAGAATCCCCACCGTCGCTACCGCTTGCTGGCGCAGTTCTGGAGCGTCGCGTTCGTCGTCACCGGGCTGCTCTTCGCGCTTGCGCCCGAGCGGCTGGGCAGCGACATGCAGACCGCGGCGCGGTTGTTGGGGCTGCGCGGGACGTTGGATGTGACGCCGTGGTCGATGTGGCATGTCATCGCGCTCTCGTTGATGGTGACCGTGACGCTGCTGTCCTGGCAAAGCGCGCAAGACCCGACGGCGCAGGCGCCCTACCGGACCCTGCAGGCGGCCAAGCTGTCCAGCACCGCGATTTTCCTGCTGTTGGCAGCGACGCAAGGCAGCATCTGGCTGCTAGCGGCGGCGACCGACGGCAGCATCGCGCTGAGCCTGTGGCTGGTCCGGCGCACGTTCGCCACGTCGGCGCGGATTCCCGGTTTTGGGCGCGCACCGCTGCCGTCGCCGGGCTACGAGGTCTGGTACGGCAAGGTCGACCTGAGCCCGGGGCGCGCGCTGTGGTTCCGTTACACGCTGCTGGACGGTCAGGTGCAGCAGGCGGCGACGTGGGCACTGCTGTTCGGCGCCGACAAGATCCATGCCGGCAAGCAGATTTGGCCGCTGGCGGCGGCGCAGGCGCACGGCGTCGGGCTTGTACCGGCGACGGGCGATGCCGCGGAGTTTGCCGCGGAGGAAACGGTATTTCACGTCGCCGATGGCCACCTCGGCGCTGGTCACGCGCAAGGGCACGCGGGGGCCGTGCGCTGGAACCTGACGTGGCAAGATCGCGGCCTCCGCTTCGAGCACACGCCGTGGCTGCTGCGGCAGCTGGGTCTTGTCGGCACGACATTTCGCTCGCCGCTCGCGGATTTGCGCGTCAGCGGCACCGTCGCGTGCGGCGACGAGCAGTTCACGCTGGACGGCGTCACCGGCGCAATTGGTCACCTCCACGGCCGGCGCCACGCCGATTCGTGGGCGTGGGCGCACTGCAACAACTTCGACGGCGGCGAGGACGCGGTCTTCGAGGCAATCTCCGCGCGCGTGCGCGTGCTGGGCCAGCTGACGCCGCCGCTGTCCTCGTTCGCGCTGCGGCTGGGCGGGCAAACCCACGCTTTCTCGTCGCTGCGCAACTGGCGCCAGACGCGGACGAGCTGGGGTAGCGGCCGCTGGCAGTTCGCGGCGGAGGCGGGCGGCGTGCGCATCGAGGGCGAGCTGCAGGCGCCTGGACCGGCGCAGGTGGCGCTCGTCGCCTACACCGACACCGATGGCAGCACGCTGTGGTGCGCGAACTCCAAGTTGGCGGCGCTGACGCTGCACATCCACGACACGCGGACCGGCGCGCGGCAGACGCTGCGTTCGACGGCGTGCGCGGCGTTTGAAGAGGTCGATCGCCGGCGGCCAGAACGCGCGGTGACGCTGTAGATTTGGGAGGGGACCATGGATCTGGCACAACGTTGGCTGCTGGCCCATGGCGCGCCGGAGCCGCACCTTGCGGTCCTGGCGGAAGTGGCGCGGACCCGCGCGCGGCGTTACCCGCAGCCGGTGAACTGGGCGTGGCCGGTGGTGCTGGCGGTCCTTGACGCGCTGGCGCCGCTGCTGGCGCTGGGCGCGCTGCGGCGGGCGCGGTCGCTGACGGCGGCGCGGTTTGACCGGCTGGAGCAGGTCCTGCAACACCACCGTTGGACGTGGGCGCGGATGATTTGGCAGTTTGCGCGGCTGCCGTTGTGGGAGGCGTTGTACGGCGGTCCGAGCCCGGCGCCGCCGCTAGTTGTCGCCCCGCCACCGCCGACGAGCCACGATTTTGACGTGATTGTCATTGGTTCGGGCGCGGGCGGCGCGCCGGTGGCGACGGTGCTGGCCGAGCGCGGGCTGCGGGTCGTGGTGCTGGAAGCGGGCGGACCGGTCACGCCGGTGCCGCCGCCCCAGGCCATCGAGCGCTATTTCCTGCAGCAAGGCATGACGCTGTCGCTGACGGGCGGCGCCATGCCGGTCTTTGCCGGTCACGGCTTGGGCGGGACGACCGCCATCAATTCAGGAACTTGCCTGCCACCGCCGGCGGAGTGGCTGGCGCGCTGGGACGCGTTGGCTGGCAGCCAGCTGGCGTCGGAGCTGCCGCCCTACGTCGCCAGGGCCGCGGCGCGGATTGGCGTGACGGTGCCGCCGCGGTCGCTGTTGGGCGCGTCCGCCGCGCTTTTTGACAAGGGCTTGCGCGCGCTCGGCCGCGAGGACGCCTACGTCCTGCCGCGCAACGCGCCGCGCTGTGTCGGTGACGGCTTGTGCTGTTTTGGCTGCCCCAGCGGCGCCAAACAGAGCACGGACCAGAGCTTTTTGCCCAGCGCCCGCGCGCATGGTGCGGACATCCGCGCGCACACGCAGGCGATCGCCATCGCCGAGGACAGCCAGGGCGTGACCGTCACGACGCGCGGTCCCGCCGGCGAAGGCACGCTGCGCGGCCGTCACCTCGTCCTCGCGGCCGGCGCGCTGCTGACGCCGGGGCTGATCCGCCGCAATCGCCTCGGGCCGCACTGGCGCGAGGCCGGCAATCACCTGAAGATTCATCCGGCCAGCAAGGTTTTTGCGCTGTTTGCGCAGACCGTCGGCGGCGACGTGGGCGTGCCGCAGGGCATGGGCTACCAGCCGCCGGAGCTGCCGCGCGTGGTGCTGGAAGGCATCTTCACGCCGCGCAGCACCGTCGCACCGCTGCTGGCGAACGCCGGGCTGCGCGCCGATTGGTGGCTGGACCGCTTCGAGCATCTGGCGACTTTTGGCCTGATGGTGCGCGATCGCGGCGTCGGCACGGTGCGCGAAGTGGCGGGTCGGCCGGTGCTGCGCTACCGCTTGCATCCGCAGGACATGGCCGACATGGCGCGCGGGCTGCTGCTGATCGCCGAGGCGTTTTTTGCCGCCGGTGCGACCGCGGTGTTGCTGCCGCTGGCGGGTGGGCCGTGCGAGGTCACGAGCCTGGACGCGCTGCACCGCATTGCGCCTGAGGAATTCACGCCGGCGCGGCTCGTCGCCAGCGGCTTTCACCCGCAAGGCACCGCCGGCATCGGCCGGGTCGTCGACGCGGACCTGCGGCTGACGCGACGCATCTCGGTGTGCGACGGCTCGGTGCTGCCCGACTCGCCCGGCGTCAACCCGCAGCTGGCGATCATGGGCCTGTCGCTGCGGCTGGCCGACCGGCTGAGCGGCGCGCTGTCGTAGTCAAGGCTGTCGCGCCAACACTTCGCAATCTTTGGCATAATCCAGCAGCTTCCGCCGCACATGGCCGCGCTGCTCGGCGTCCAGCGTCCGCGCCGCCGCGCGCACAAACGCGTCAAAAGGCGGCCCGCCAGCCACGTCCATCTGCCGCCGCCGTCCCACAAACCACCCCTGAAACGCCGCGACGATCTGCGCCTCGCCCGCGCGCGCCCGCAGCTGCGCCACAAGGTCGTCGCGCATCCGCTTTCGCTCTTCGAGCCACGCCTCGTCCTGCCACGGCATCTTGCGCACCCACGGCGCCAGCTCCCGGCGCTGCGCTGGACGCAGCCCGCCCGCCCAGTCGTCCAGCAGGTCGAGCACCTGATCGTCGCGTTTTTGCAGCCGCTCCTCGCGCGTCTTCTTGGCCAGCTCCTTGCGGCTGTCCGCATCTTCCTCGGCAAAATGCGCTTGCATCGACTGCAGTTGTGCGTCGTCCAGGCTCACCAGCACCTGCGCCATCGGCGGCAGCGCCGGGCGCATCGTCGCGTCCCAGACGTCCAGCCACGCCGCCCGCTGCGCCGCGAGCAGCTCCGGCGGGATCTCCGCGCTGATGCCGTCCGCCAGCCGCCGCAGCAGCTTGGCGTAGTTGGGCAGCATCGCGCGGCGGTGCCAGGTCATGTAGCTGGCAAAAGCGTCGTCGATCTGCGCCCGCTGCGCGCTGTTGAAGTCCGCGACTTTCTTGAGCTTCGGCACGATCGCCCAGCGCGCGTGGTTGTAGCCGAACTGCACGGCATCGCAGCCCGCCAGCAGGGTCGCCAGCATCCCCAGCAGCAGCAGCCAACGCCTCGCCATCGCCCCACCTTGCCGCCGAACCTGCGGTCAATCCAGCTTGAATTCCTCGCGCCAGTTCTCAACGTCCTGCCAGCGCGGCTGGGCTTTCT
Source organism: uncultured Myxococcales bacterium (assembly GCA_903869075.1). Lineage (GTDB taxonomy): Bacteria > Myxococcota_A > UBA9042 > UBA9042 > UBA9042 > CAIYBN01. Next base: position 14,672 of record CAIPXZ010000627.1, read on the forward strand.
TCTCAAGCACGAAGTTGCCGATGCTCAAATAGTCGATTTCCGAGCGCATGAAGCAGCGGTACGCGTCCTCGGGCGTGCAAATGATCGGCTCGCCGCGCACGTTGAAGCTCGTGTTGATCAGGATGCCGTAGCCGGTTTGCGCCGCGAATTCAGTCAACAAGGCGTGATACCGCGGGTTCGTCGCGGCGCTGACGGACTGCACACGCGCCGAATAGTCGACGTGGGTGATCGCCGGGATGTCCGAGCGCGGGCGGTTGACGCGCGTCTGCGGATCCAGCGTCTCTTCATCGCCTTGCGGCGGCAGGCGCCGCGCCGGCACGACGTCGGCGACAAGCAGCATGTACGGCGACGGGCGGTCGAGCTCGAAGTAGTCGCCGATCTGCTCCTCCAGCACCGACGGCGCAAAGGGGCGAAAACTCTCGCGAAATTTGATCTTCAGGTTCATCACCGACTGCATCCGCGCCGAGCGCGCGTCGCCGACGATCGAGCGGTTGCCCAGCGCCCGCGGGCCGAATTCCATCCGCCCTTGGCACAAGCCGATGACGTTTTCCGCGGCGATCAGCTGCGCGATCTCCAGCGGCCACGCCGCCTCGCTCAGCTCCCGGTGCGGGTAGCCCTTGGCCACGAGCCAGGCGCGAACGTCGTCATCGGCGAACTCTGGACCCAGATAAGCGCCTGACATCGCGTCCGTTTTGCCATCCGCCTGCCGCGGCTTCTCCAGCGCGTTGTGCCACACCGCCAGCGCCGCGCCCAGCGCCCCGCCGGCATCGCCCGCCGCCGGCTGAATCCACACGTCGTCAAAAATCCCGGCGCGCAGCAGCTTGCCGTTGGCCACGCAGTTCAGCGCCACGCCGCCCGCCAGGCACAGGTTGCGCATGCCCGTGCGCTCGCGCGCGTGGCGCGCCATCGCCAGCACGATGCGCTCGGTCACGTCCTGGATCGACGCCGCCAGGTCGCACTCGCGCTGCGTCATCTTCGCCTCGGGCGCGCGCGCCGGACCGCCAAACAGCGCGGCAAATTTGGCGTTTGTCATCGTCAGCCCGCCGACGAAATCAAAGTACGCCAGATGCAAGCGGAACGAGCCATCCGGCCGCAAATCGACGAGCTTGTCGAGGATCGCGTCGGTGTAGATCGGCCGGCCGTACGGCGCCAGGCCCATCAGCTTGTACTCGCCTGAATTCACGCGGAAACCGCAGAAGCTCGTGAACGCCGAATACAGCAGCCCCAGCGAGTGCGGAAAATCCAAGCTCTCGACAATCCGCAGCGTGTGACCGTCGCCGATGCCCAGCGTCGCGGTCGCCCACTCGCCCACGCCGTCCAGCGTCAGCACCGCCGCTTGCTGGAACGGCGATGGGTAAAACGCGCTCGCCGCGTGCGATTCGTGGTGCTCCGGGTAGTAAAGCTCGTCCGGCGCCTCGGCACCGCACTCCGCCAGCGCCGCGAGAATCGCCGGCTCGATCCACAGCTTTTCGCGCAGCCACACCGGCACGGCTTGCAGGAACTGGGCGAGGCCTTGCGGCGCAACCGCCAGCGCTGTCTCGAGAATCCGGTGAAACTTGAGGATCGGCTTGTCGTAAAACGCCACCGCGTCGAGCTTTGTCACGCCGGCTTCGGCCAGGCAATAGCGCACGGCGTTGTGGGGAAACGCCGCGTCGTGCTTGATGCGCGTAAACCGCTCCTCCTGCGCCGCGGCGACGATCCGCCCATCCACCACCAAACAGGCGGCGGAATCGTGGTAATAGCAGGAAATTCCCAGAATATTCATGGTCAAAACGGCCGTTTGCGACGCTCAGCGGCGTCGGCGGTGGCGGGGCGTGGGGTCCAAAAACTCGGCGTCTGCGCGGACCACTGGCGGTGGAGCGGGTCGCGGCTGCCGCGGCGCGCCGCCAGGCCAAACGGCGTGATGATGAGGAAATACACAGGCACCAAGCAGACATACGTCAGGACGACGCCGACGCCACGGGCAAACAGCGCGAGCGCGTCCGTGAGCGCGCGGTAGAGGCCAAGCGGCGAGGTGAGCGCGGCGGCCACGGTGGTGGCGCCAAACGCCGCGGCGACGAGGGCCAAGGTGTGGCTGCCAGCCAGCCAGAAACCACTGGCGACGGCCAACGCGATGCCGCCGCGGATGCTGCCGTGGCGACGCGCCACCCGGGCTTGGTCGTCCCTGACCTGGCCGCCTTGCTGCCAGCGCCAAATCGCCATCGCTGCTTCCCGCCGACCGCCCACGCGTGCTCCTGCGCGCCGGCATGCGCCCGCGCGAGGCTCGGATTCTGCGGCCTGCGCCCGGTTGTCGCAACTGCAAACGGCGGCTAGGTGAGGGCGGTCGCAAGCTCGACCTCGTGCTCCCGGGACTGAAGTCCCGGGCTATTGTTCGAGATGTCCGCCGGAAGGCGGACTCGGCCAAGCCCAGAATCCCGCAG
>CAIPXZ010000628.1 GCA_903869075.1 uncultured Myxococcales bacterium
ATGGTGACTGTCGGGGCAGTCGATGTCGATGAGGCACGCCACGCACTTCTTGGTCAGCGGGTCGCACACGCCGCCACTGGGCTTGCAGTCCTTGTCGGACTGGCATGGAAGTACGCCGAACCCGTCGGGATTACTGCCGTCCGGCGCGACGGAATCGACAACCATGTCGGTCACGGTTGCGTCCAGCGCGGCGTCAGCGGAAGTCGCGTCTGTCAGGCCTCCGTCCGCGCTCGCGGTCGCGTCACCGCACGCGCAGTCACCAGGCACACCGGCCTCGCACAGGCTCGTGCCTGTGGTCCCGTCCGGGCAATTGCAGACCGAAACTGCGCCCGCCACGCAGGGCATCGTGCCGGTCACGGTCGCCGGGCTCTGGCCGCACGCACTCAGCGCAACGATGGCGGTGAAGAAAACGACGTAGCGCACTGTCTCGTTCCACATTCTCATAACAAGCTCCTCAACGTTTCAAGGCCAGGTGCACTGCTGCCCTGCCATTTGCTGCGCCTCGCGGACCGCACCCGGCGCCAAACTATTGGCAGACCGGTACGTTGGCCTTGACCACACATGACTTCGCACCGCCGCACGAGACTGCGGGCGCGTACCCGTCGCCGGCCGCGTTGCACACTACTTTCGCGTTGGCGAGACAGGTTCCATTGCCTTGCGCGCACACGTCCAGGACGCACGCGCCTGTACCGCCGACGCCCACGGGCTGGCAGTTGTAGACGTCTGGGCAATCGCTGTTCTTCAAACATTGCGCGCACTTGCCTTTTCCGGGATCGCAGAGCAAGCCCAGCGGCGTGCATGTCTTGTCGCTCGCGCACGCGGTGAAGGCACGACAAACGCCGTTCTCACAGACGGTGCTTGGGCCACAATCGTTATCGCCGTTGCAATCGACGCATCGTTTGGCTACTTGGTCGCAGACCTGATCGACTGGGCATTGTGTCGACGTCTGGCAGGGCGTGTACGGCTGACACACGTGGTCCTTGCAGTCGTGCGCGGCACCACAATCTGCGGCCGTTTGACAGGCGATGCACTCGCTAAGCGTCGCATCGCAGATTGCCATTGTGCCTGTGCAGTCCAAGGAATTCTGACACGCCGTAAATTCAAGACACGCCAGATTTTTGCAATGCTGAGCTGCGCCGCAGTCCGCGTCGGTCAGGCACGGCACACAATGGCCGCCGAGGGGCTCGCATACCAGCCCGAACGCCTTGCAGTCCTTGTCGCTCTTGCAGGTCGTCGTCGCTGTGGCGTCCTGGATGCCAAGATCGCCCCCTTGCGTGTCAGGCAAACTTGCGTCCATCTGGACCGCGTCTGTTGCCCCACCGCTATCCGACGCCCCGCCATCCGCTTCCAGCACATCGGTTGCGCCGGCGACATCTTCCTGCCCGGCTCCGTCATCGGTGTCCACTGCGGTCGCGATGTCGCCGCCGCCCACATCGCTCGCGCACGCGCACGCCTCCCAAGCGCCCAACGGGTTGCAGGTCCTTGTTCCGACAGGCAGGCCCGCGCCACAATCACATGTGCCAACTTCGGCCGCCAAGCAAGCTGGACCAGTCGTTGCCACGCTTTCATCACCGCAGCCCGAAAGCAGTCCGACTGCTGCCGTCACGACAAGCGCGAAAGAAATGGCGAAACCGGGCACATGGACTTGCCGAGATAGCGTAAGCACCTTCATTCCCTTCTCGCCGTGGATGAGCGGCGTTGGCATGTGGCTTGCTTGCGACTTATCAAGAATCCAGCGATTTCACAAGGTCAGTCGACCTCAGAACGACAAAAACAGATCGAATGCGACAGTAGCTGTCGCATTGCGGCGCAATCAATTTTTGCGTCAAAGTTTCAACGGTGAAGGGCGAAGGACTGAGCTTGCTGCCGGCGCTCACGGTCGGGAGTCCAAGATGTGGACTCACGTTTCGTGCGCGGCGAGCGAGTCCAGATTCAACCGTGCTCCGTCACCGCCGCCGCCGCCCCACGGTACCGAGCCCCTCAATCAGCTTCGGTCGAATGTTGATGTTGCACCGCGGGCACACCGGCATCATCAAGTTCGCCAACGCGAAGCACATCACCTTGCACTGCGGGCACACGACGTACGCCACATGAGCCAAGAGGACCTTCAGCGTACGCATGTCGTCCGAGGAGAGCTGCATGTCCGGGTCGACTTTCGCCACCGCCGGCCGGCCATACCGGCGCGCCGTGTTGTAGCTGACGCCGCAATCCGCGGCGATGTCCATGTAACTCCAACCTTCTCGGGCCAACAGCTCAATCCGCGCGCGGGTCGCTGGATAGATCTTGTGTGGCCGCGGCGGACGCAGCAGATACGAGCGTTCCGCGAGCGGCGGGTGTTCTTTGGCGGACTGGGGCGTGGCCATGGCGGGACTCCTGCTGGCCTTGACCAGCTCTTCCATCAAGGTTGCATGGGGATCGGCGGTTGTCGATCCTTTTGTTGTTCGCTCTATTCTTGGCGGCAACACGCGACCCAAGGACCAAACTCCGGTTCAACCGCGGAGTTGCGCCGCGACGTCTCTCGCGCGGCAGGCCGTTCCGCGGTTTCATCATCGCCACGGAGGCCAAGATGGACCCAGCGCGCAGCCAGCAAGTCGCCAACCTGTTTGGCCAAGGTCCGGTGCTGCTGTTCGTCGACGGCAGCGACCCGGCGCACCGCGGCCTGACCGACGCGATGCGGAGCGCCGTCGTCTGCGTCCAGCTGGCCGGGCCGAATGACCGCCAACGTCTTGTCGCGGCAACGGAATTCCTCGACGTGACCTTTGGCGGCGAGGGTGGCATCGATCACCAGGCGCGCATCGCGATGAAGGCGGTGTTCTGCTTTGCGCGGCGGGTCGGCGGGCAGCCGCACGTGATTCAGGTGCCGAACCTGCCGAAATGTCTGGGCGAACAGGCGCAGCTCAACCTGATGCGGCTCCTGTCCGCCGCCAACATCCTGCCGCCGCAGCCGGTGTGGAGCTATCCGGACGCACACGCGGAGCTGGACGCGCAGGTCGCCGCGACGCCGCCGGACAAGAAGACGGCGCTGGACCGCCTGCGCACGCCGACGACCGGCGTCTGGCTGCTCCTGCGGCCAGAGGCGGACGGGCTGCGGCTGGCGGCAGACGTCGCACATCTGCCTGAACACGCGCTATTTTTGGCGCCCGAGACGGTGTGGCAGCGGCTGGTCGAGCGCGGCTGCGTGGCGTTTGTCCCGGCGCCGCCGCTGCCGCAGCTACTGGTGCTGTCGCCGCCGCATCGCGCGACGCCGCGGGAGGCGCTGCAGCGCGTGCAGGATCACGGCGCCGGCATGGTGCTGGTGGACTGCCATCGCGCGCACGTGGAGGTGCCGGCGAGCCTGCGCGGGCAGCCGATAGTCGCGGTTCCGATTGGCATTTTGGGGATCACGGCGATGGTGGTGGCGGAGGCGGATGGCCTGACCGCGACCATGCCCGACGCCGACGGGCGGCCGGCGCTGCTGCGGGCGCCGTGGGCGGGCGTGCTGACGGTGTCGTCGATGGGCGGCATCGCGCATGGCACCTGGAGTTGGCCGGAGCACGCGACGCCCGAGCTGCAGGCGGCGGTGACGACGGACGCCGGCCTGGACGGCAAGATCGCGTTTGACCAGCCGTGCGGACCGCGCCAGCCGCAGGGCCAGCCGATGATTCGCGTTGAATTTCATGCGCGTCGCGGCGTGCATTGACCGCCCCGGAGGCAAGATGAACCCGACCCGCCGTCAATTCCTGCGCGCGCTGTCCATTACGCCGTTTTTCGGCATCCTCGTCGCCAGCACCGCGTGGGCACAGCACTTTCCGGCCATGCTCTGCAACAACTGCGGCTTTGGCGCGAAGGTCCACAACTGCGCGCGCTGCGGCAAATGGATGGGCGCCACCGAGATTCCCGCAATCCTGTGTGGCGACCATGGCTTTGGCAGCAAGGGCAACAACTGCGTCATCTGCGGCAAGTGGGTCGGCAGCGCGAAGATCCGCGCGCACATTGGGAATTGCTGCGGGTTTGGCAACAAGAAGGAAAACTGCGTGATTTGCGGGAAGTGGGCGCCTTGAGCGCGCTGCGCCAAACTCCGCGCTCACCTGCGCTTTCTCACGCCGTTGGCGGACCTTACGCGCTCCACGGAGTCGACGAGCGCACTGACCTCGCTAAGTGCCCTGCCCTCCCCCACAGCGGCCGTCTCTCCGTTGACCTCGATAACGATGTGGCCTGGCGCTCGTCCCGAAGTGCCGCCCGTCATGGTTGCGCGCGTCCCGTTCTTCTTGTTCTGGATGACCACCGTCACAGGTTGGGCGGTTTCGTCGGGCGCTGTGGTGATGGTGCTGCGGTCGGCCGCTGGGGCGTCAGGTGTGGATGAATTCATTGCTGGAACTCCTTGGCGATGCCGAGCGTGCGTTTGGTGAATGGGGCACACTTCTGTGGATCCGACGACGTTCTATGTCCCCGTTCGTTGAATGGACGTCACCGAGCCACGACGAGTCGCACCGAACGGCTGCTCGAACCAAGGTTTGTGATCCGGGCGAGGCCACTAATTGATTTCACTGCGAAATTCGACGTATCGTTGCCGGGCAATCCGTCGGTGGTGCTGCCCGCAACGTAACCCGGTGTGGTTGAGCCTTGCACCGATGGAGAATCGATGAAGATCCGCCCGGTTCCCCCAGCTGCCGCCGGAGCGGAGCATCCAGCCGGAACTGCGGCTCCCGCGGCTGTGACTTGGCCGGAGATCGTGGCTAGTCCAGCGCGCAGCCAGATGAGACCGCCAGAGCCGCCCCCACCGGAGCCCCAATAGTCGGTTTCGCCGCCGCCGGAAATCGAGCCGCCACAAATGCCTTTGGTGCCATCGGCTGCAATTTGCCCGGTGGAGGCGACGCTAAGAGTGTTGGCGGCGAGCATCAGAAATCCGCCGCCGGCGCCGCCGGCTCCACCATTCAGAACACCCCACGACGGTGAGTTTCCCCCGCCACCGCCACCACCACCTGAGCCCACGACAGCGGCGTATCGCGGCCCAGCTGGATACGCTGCCCCGCCGGTTGCGAGTCCGATGCTGGTACCGGCTGCCCCAAAGCCACCCCCAGCACCGGGCTGCCCTTTGCTACCACCAGCGCCGGCACCGCTCCCTGCGCCGGTAGCACCTGGCAACGAAGTGATTCCGTTCCAGCCCAGCCCGCCGGCACCTCCAGCCCCGCCTGTGCCAGAATCTGTCAGCAAGCCGCTGATGTGCGCCGTGCCGCTCACCACGATCCAG
>CAIPXZ010000629.1 GCA_903869075.1 uncultured Myxococcales bacterium
CGACGCAGACGCTGCCCTGACACAGGTCGTTGGTTGTGCAGGCGTTGTTGTCGTTGCAGCTCTTGGCGGTGCCGGTGCACTTGCCGGCGACGCAGGCGTCGGCGGTGGTGCACAGGCTGCCGTCGTCGCAGGCGGCGGTGTTGTTGGCGTGCGTGCAGCCGGCGAGCGCGTCGCAGGCGTCATCGGTGCAGACGTTGCCGTCATCGCAGTTCTTGGCGACGCCGGGGGTGCAGACCGTCGCGGCGCAGACGTCGCCCTCGGTGCAGAGGTTGCCGTCGTCGCACGGCAGCGCGTTGGCGGTGTGCAGGCAGCCGCCGGTCTGGTCGCAGGCGTCGTTGGTGCAGACGTTGCCGTCATCGCAGGACGGCGTGGTGCCGACGCAGACGCTGCCCTGACACAGGTCGTTGGTTGTGCAGGCGTTGTTGTCGTTGCACGGCAAGGTGTTGGCGGTGTAGGTGCAGCCGCCGGTGGCGTCGCAGCTGTCAGTTGTGCACGGGTTGTTGTCGTCGCAGACAACGCTGGCGGTGCCGGCGCAGACGCCCGCGGTGCAGACGTCGTGGGTTGTGCAGGCGCTCTTGTCGTTGCACGGCGAGGCGTCCGCGGCGGCGACGTCGCTGCACTTGCCGGTGGCGGGCGCGCAGGTGTTGACCTGGCACTCGACGCCACTGGACGCGCATGTCACGACGGTCGCGGCGTCCACGACGCACTTGCTGGCGGCGCAGACGAGCGTGCCGTTGCACAGGTCGCCGTCCTCGAACTTGGCGCAATCGCTGGTGATCGCGCAGGCGCAGGTGCCGGTGCCGGGCTTGCAGGCGCCGTTGGCGCAGGTGTCGCCGGTTGTGCAGCTGTTGCCGTCGCTGCACGGCAAGGTGTTGGCGGCAAAGACGCAGCCGGTGGCTTTGTCGCAGCTGTCGGTCGTGCACGGGTTGCCGTCGTCGCAGGTCAGGCTGCCGGTGCCAGCGCAGATGCCGGCGCTGCAGGTGTCGCCGGTCGTGCACGGGTTGGCGTCGTCGCAGCCGATGTCCGTCGCCGCGGCGGCCAAGTGGACGCAACCGGTGACAACATCGCAGGAATCCGTCGTGCACGGGTTGCTGTCATCGCAGCCGTTCGGCGTGCCGGTGCAGGTGCCCTGGTAGCAGGCGTCGTTCAGCGTGCAGACCGAGCCGTCGTCGCATGTCGCCGACTGCGGCGTGTGGACGCACGTGCCGCTGGCGCTGTCGCAGCCGTCGAGCGTGCACGGGTTGGCGTCATCGCAGTTGGTGGCAGCGCCGCTCGCGCACGCGCCCGCGGCGCAGGCGTCGGGGCCGGTGCACAGGCTGCCGTCTTCGCAGGCGCTTGTGTTGTTGACGTGCGTGCAGCCGCTCGTCGGGTCGCAGGCGTCGTCGGTGCAGATGTTGTTGTCGTCGCAGACGATCGCCAAACCGGTGCAAGTGCCGGCCTTGCAGCTGTCGCCGTCGGTGCAGGCGTTGGCGTCGGTGCAGCTGACGCCGTCGGCCAGCGGCGCGGGGACGCAGTTGCCGGTGGCGGCATCGCAGCTGGCGCTCTGGCAGGCGCTGGGCGCGTTGCAGGTGACGCTGGTGCCCGCGGTGCAGACGCCCGCCTTGCAGCTGTCAGTCAGGCTGCACTTGTCGCCGTCCTCGCAGGCCGAGCCGTCCGGGTTCAGCGTCGAGGTGCAGCCGCTCGTCGGGTCGCAGCTGTCCGTCGTGCACGGGTTGCCGTCGTTGCAGACCACCGCGATGCCTTTGCACGCGCCGTTGCTGCACGCGTCGCTCTCGGTGCAGGCGCTGCCGTCGCTGCAGGTGCCGGTGTTCAGCGGCGCGTGCGTGCAGGTGCCGGTGACCGAGTCGCAGGTGTCAGCGGTGCAGGGGTTGTTGTCGTCGCAGGTGGCAGCGCCGACTTGCTGGCACTTGCCGAGGCTGCAGCTGCCAGTGGCGCAGAACGCGCCGATGACGTCGCAGTTGCCGCCGTCCGCGGCGGTGTGCGTGCAGGCGCCGTTGGTGCAGGCGTCGGTCGTGCAGCCCTGGCCGTCGTCACAGCTGACGTTTTCGTCGGTCTGGCCGTCGCAGTTGTCGTCCTTGCCGTTGCAGGTCTCGGTGGCGGCGTCGGGGGCGTTGCAGGCGGTCAAGCCCGAGGCGACGCAGACGCGCTTGCCGGTGCAGGTGCCGAAGCTGTTCTTGCTGGAGCACGGCGTCGACAAGCCGGCGGCGATGGCGCTGGCGGAGCAGGTCGTGCACTCGCCGGGGCCGACCTTGCCCTGATCCATCGGCCGGCAGACCTGGGCGCTGACGCCCGACGTCACGTCGGTCGCCAACTCAAGGACGAAGCCCGCCGGGCAATCCGGGCCGACGGAAGCGCAGAAGCTGCCGCCGGACGCCTGGGCGACGCACAAGCCGCCGTCGCACGTGCTGGCGTCGGTGCACGGGTCGCAGAGGTGCTGGTCCTTGGCGGTCGAGGTGACGTCGCCGGAAGTGTCAGCGGCATCGCCGGTCTCGGTCACGTCACTGGCGTCGCCGATGGCGTCGGTGCCGATCGCGTCCACTTCGGTGCCCTCCGCGTCGGTGCCGGCGCTGTCCTTGCCGGCGCTGTCCTTACCGACCGTGTCGTCGGTCGCGCCGCCGTCGTCGACGTTGACCGAAACGTCCGCGTCGTCGTTGGTGAGTCCGTCGGCGCCGTTGCCGGAACCCGCAGCGGTGTCATCGCCGCAACCCGCCGCGAGGACGGTGACGGCAGCCAGCAAACCAAGAACCGAGACAAGGCGACAGCGCGGAAAGGACATCGGAGCTCCTGAAACAAAAGGTCAGAAAACGGCAAGCAAACCAATGGGGAAGGTGCTGCCGAAGAGTAGCCCACAGGATGCCGATTGGCCAGCGGCACCGCCAAGGGCGCCTTACAAATCAACACACGACAGCCGGCGACCACCGTCCTGCAAAATCTTGAAAACACGGGTTTTTCTCGGGCAAGGCCCGCCAGCAAACGCCTACTGGATCGCCACAAGCCAGTGCATCTGGTGCTTCTCAACGTCATCCCAGCGCCAGACGTTGTCCTCGCCCTTGTTGTCCGCCGCGCCTTTCTTGTTGCGGTTGGCGGCGTCGTAACTCCAGTGGTGGCTCGGGTCGGTGCCGGGCTTGAGCGTCACGACGCCATACGGGTCATCGACAATCAAGCCGCTGTCGGTGACGCCCTGCACGCGCACGATGTGGCCGCCAATGCTCATCAAAAACGCGTAGCCGGTGCGGAGATACGCGTCGCGCCACTTGATCCAGTCGGCGTGGGTCGTCATCTTGTCGGCAAACACATACTTGTAGTTCTGCGCGCCCGCCGCCTTGGCGAGGCTCTCCAGCGCCGCGCCGGTCGTGCGGTCGCCGTACTTGTTCTTGATGCGCAGCGCCTCCAGGTAATCCTCAAACTGCGCGTATGGCTTGCCGTCCAGCGACCCCGGGTTCTTGATGCCGATGTTCTCCAAGCACATCGCCAGCGACGTCAGGTTGCACATGTTGTCCTGGTTGGCGCCCTCGGTCGTGCTCTGGTTATCGCGCTGGCTGTGGTATTCGCCCTTGGACTGCAGCGCCTCGAACAAATCTCCTTGCCGTTCATGCGGTTCCTTGGCAACCAGCGCGCGCGCCGCCTTCACTTCGTCCGGCGTCAGCCGCGGCTTGGCCAGCAGCGCCGTCAGCGCCGGCTGCGACGCCGCCGGATCGGCCAGCGCCGGCGGCGGCGGTTCCGCAGCAGTTTTAGGGGCTTGCGCAGCCACGGGCGCAGCCGCCGCATCTGCCACGACCTTGACGTAAGGCTTGGCGACAAAGCCGATGCCGTCCAGGAACCGCACGCCCAGCCAGCCGTCCGCGTCCTGCGCCACCGGCAGCACGTCGCCCTGATGCGCTACGCCCAGACGCGCGCCCGCGACGGACGGCTGCGCGCGCACGTTGAGCGCCGCCGTCGTCACCGTCGCCTTGCCCAGACCCGCGGGCGCCAGCGCGGCTTTTTGCGCGGCGTAACCGGTGCCCGGCGGCTGCGTCGCCTGCTTTTGCGCGGCGTAGCCCGCCACGCCGCTGAGGTCCGGTGCTGCTGCCGGCGCCGGTGCCGGCGTAGCCGCAGGTTGCGCTTGCGGTGCGGTGTCGCGCAGTTGTGGATCCCGGAACATCGCTTGCCCCATGGCGCGCAAGTCGCGCGACCGCCGCTTTGCAGTGAAGCGCACTGCCAGCCGATTGTCGAGGCGCGGCGACGGCGGTGGGGTCTGCGCACTCCGCCCGCGCTTCGTCATGGGAATGCTGCGCGGACGTCACCGCAAACGGTTCGCGCCGCTGGCCGGCATCTGCTACCCTGCGCCGCAGCGGCTGGAGCCGCCCGGGAGCCGCCTTGAAGCCGCTGTTTCGCCTCGCCACCTCGTTCGCCGTCTGCCTCGCTGCCTGTTCGTCCGTCGCCACCGGCGGCGGCGGCGCGGCGCTCGACGCCGGAAAAGTCAATGACAGCAGCGCATTGGGCGACGCCAAGGCCGATGGCAGCAGCGCCGACAGCGCCACCGACGACGTGCCGGACAGCGCCGACGTCGCCGACGCCGCGACCGACCTGGACGTGCAGCAGCCCGACGTGACGATCCCGGACATGATCTGGGACGACGTGCCGAGCGACGACGTGGCGCTGGACATCGACTTTACCAAGCCGGTTGGTCAGCTGTACGCGCAGACGAGCGACTCGCTGTACGCGCTGGACGCCGCCGCCAAGGCGTTCACGCTCGTCGGCAAATTCACGTTCGACAAGAGCGGCGCGTCGGTCACGGACATCGCGCTCGACATGTTCGGCAAGCTCTATGCCGTCACCAACCACGACTTGTTCCTGTGCGTGACAAGCACCGCGGCGTGCAAGTGGATCGCCGCCCTGCCCGGCACCGGCACCTTCAACGGCTTGACGTTCGTGCCCAAGGGCACCATCAGCGCCACGACGGAGACGCTCATCGGCATCGGCACCGACGGGTCGTGGAACCAGATCGACGTCCTCGGCAGCAGCGCCACCATCACCAAGCTCGGCACGTACGGCGGCGGCTGGCTGTCGAGCGGCGACGCATTTTCTGTCGAGGGAATAGGCACTTATGCGACCCTGAAGGGCGTCTCCAAGACCGACAGCTTGGCCAAGATCGACCCCAAGACCGGCGCGATACTCAGCATCGTCGGCGAGACCGGCGTCAACCAACTGTTCGGTCTCGCGTGGTGGAACGGCGTCTTCTACGGCGTCTCCAACGACGGCAACATCTACACGCTGGACACCACAACCGGCGCCGCGACAAAGGTCACCGGCATCACGGTGCCCAAGGGCGTCAAGTGGTGGGGCGCCGGCGTCAGCACGCGCGCCAACGGCGGCAACTGAGCCGGCCGCTCGCGCTTGCGTGGCCTCAGCCGGCGGAGTAGCCTGCCCGTCACCATGCACGCACTCCCCACGCCTTGCACGCTCATCCCCGCCAGCCGTTACATCGCCCCCGAATGGGCGACGCTCGAAGCCGAACGCCTGTGGCCACGCACCTGGCTGTTCGTCTGTTTTTCCAGCGACTTGACGCACATCGGCGAGCGTCAGGTCCTCGACATCGGCACCGAGAGCGCTTTTGCCATCCGCGCCGAGAACGGCGAGCTCCGCGCCTTCCACAACGTCTGCCCGCACCGCGGCATGCGCCTGTGCGACAACGGCTTGGGCCACACGCGCCATGTCCGCTGCAGCTACCACCACTGGACCTGGAAGGCCGACGGCAAGCTGCTCTCCTGGCCGGACGGCACGCGTTTTGACCAGCCGCCGGGCGACATCACGCTGCGGCCGGTGGCGTGCGAGGAGCGGTTTGGGCTTGTCTGGCTGTGCCTCGGCGAGCCGACGATGCCGTTGGACGAATTCCTCGCGCCGGTCGCCGACACGCTGGCACGCCGCCGCCTGGACCGCTGGGTGCGCTGCGACGACGTGACGCTGACGGTGCCGGCAAATTGGAAGACGTCGGCGGATGTCTCCAATGAAATCTACCACATCCGCACGATCCACCCGGAAGTGCTGCCGATCATGAACGACGCAGCGGGCACCATCGACACGCTGGGTCCGCACTCGCGCACGACCGTGCATTTTGGCGCGCCGAGCCCGCACATGACCGCGAGCGCGCCGTTTGACGAGACGATGCGCGGCTGGCAGGAGTCGATCGGCATCAAGCCGCCGCTGGACCCGCGCGCGCCGCACCTGCGCGAGCGCCTGCAGGCGGCGCAGCGGGCACGCGGCGCGGCGCAAAAGCTGCCGTGGACGGAGCTGACCGACGCGGAACTGCTGGATAACGTTCAGCTCAACCTGTTTCCCAACACGCAAATCAACTTGTACGCCCACCGCGTGCAGATCTACCGCCACCGCCCGACCGGCGATTCACCGCACGAGATGGCGTTCGACCAAATCGCGTACCGGCCGATGGGCGATGGCGAGGCGCGGCCAGCGCTGCCGCCGCACAAGGAAGCCGACGGTCGGGTTGCGCAGCAAGGCGCGATGATGGCCGTGGATTTGGCGATGGTGATGGGGCTGCAGCGCGGCATGCGCTCGTCCGCCTGCGCCGGGCTGCGGCTGACGGTGGAAGAGGCGGCGATTTTGCACCTGCACCGCACGTTGGACGCCTGGTTGTTTGCCTAGGCGCCGCCCACCAACCGCACTCGCCACCGTTCGTGCCGCCTGCCGGCGCGCGCGCCACACCTGCCCCTGGACCCACGCATGCCGATCCTGACCGCGCAAAATCTCCACAAATCCCATGGCGCTTCCGTGCTGCTGGACGGCGCCGAGCTGCACCTGGCGCGCGGCGAGAAGGTCGGGCTTGTCGGGCGCAATGGCACCGGCAAGACGACGCTGCTGCGGATCCTGACCGGGATGGAGTCCCCCGACTCCGGCAACGTGGTGCGGCGACGCGACGCGCATGTGGCCTATTTGCAACAGGATCCGCCGGTTGGCACTACCGAGACGCTGCTGGACATCGCGCTGGCGGGCGTCAAGCTGTGCCGCGAGCACCTGGAGCCGCACGAGGCCGAGCTGCGCGCGGAGCAGGCGTTGAAGGGCTTGGGCATCCCGGACATCCACCAGAAAGTCGCGGAGGCGTCGGGCGGGACCCGGCGGCGGGCGGCGCTGGCGGCGGCGCTGCTGCAACAGCCGGACCTGCTGCTGCTGGATGAGCCGACAAACCATCTGGATCCAGGGACTTCCGACTGGCTGCAGGCTGAGCTGCGGGCGATGCCGGGGGCGCTGGTGCTTGTGACCCACGACCGCTACTTTTTGAACCAAGTGGTCGATCGCATTGTGGAACTGCGGCATCGCAAGCTGAAGTCGTACGACGGCACCTTCCAGGACTACCTGCAGGCGCGGCTGGACGAGGACAACCAGGCGGAGCGCGTCGAGAGCAACCGCCGGCAGCGGCTGCGGGCGGAGCTTGCATGGCTGGGCACGAGCCCGGCGGCGCGGTCCTGCAAGCCCAAGGCGCGGCTGGACAAGGCGCGGGCGACGGTGGCGCAGGTCGTCGAGGTCGACAAGCCGCTCGTGCTGCCGATGTTCCAGCTGGAGCGGATGGGTAAAGTGCTGCTGGACGCTCAGGATTTGCGCGTCGGCTGGCCGGACAAGACCGTCATCCAGCACCTGACGCTGCTTGTGACGCGCGGCGAGCGGATCGGCATCGTCGGTCCGAACGGCGCCGGCAAGACGACGCTGCTGCGCACGCTGCTGGGCGAAATTCCGCCGCTGGCGGGCACAGTTGCGCGCGGCGCGACGACGCAGGTGATGCAAATTGACCAGCAGCGCTCCGGGCTGGAGCCGCAGTGGACGGTGAAGGAGGCGGGCTCGCCGGCGGGGACGGAGTGGGTCGTGACGCCGACGGGCAAGATGCACATCGCCGGCTACTTGGAGCAATTCCTTTTCAAGTTCGATGACTTGCGCCAGCCAGTGACGACGCTGTCTGGCGGCCAGAAATTCCGCCTGCTGCTGGCGCGCAAACTGCAAGAGCCGATGAACCTGCTGGTGCTGGACGAGCCGACGAACGACCTGGATTTTGAGACGCTGGAGCTGCTGGAAGAGACGCTGCTATCCTGGCCGGGGACGGCGCTGATTGTCAGCCACGACCGGGCGTTTTTGGACCGCGTTTGCACGGCGATTATCGACGTCCCGGGCGATGGCACGGCGACGCGGCACGCCGGCGGCTGGAGCGATCTGCAGGCGCGCAAGGTCCAGAAATTCATTGCGCCGACAGCGGTTGCACAGGTGCGCGCGACGCCCAAGACCGACGCGCCGCCCAAGCTGACGTTCGCTGAGGACAAGCGGCTGGCGGGCATGGAGGCGGAGATCGAGGCGGCGGAGGCGCGCGTGGCGGCGGCGGAGGCGCTGCTGGCGGACGGCGCGGTGGCGGCGGATTTTGCCCGGCTGCAGCTTGCGATCGCGGCGCAGACGGCCGCGGCGCAGGCGCGTGACGCGCTGTGGGCGGAGTGGCAGCGGCTGGAAGACAAGCAGCGCGCCTGGCAGGGATGGAAGGCGGAGCGGTAGCGTTGGTGGCTGCGGGTGCCGGGTCGTGTGACATTTTGGCTGGGTCCGCGGCAAAATCCGCCGGGACACGAACAGATCGCGTCCCACCCGCGGGCGGGGCGGTGGCCGCTGAACCGTGGCGATTGACGGCGCGGCGGGGCCTCGCCACACTCGCGGCTCCACCTGCAGCAACGGAGCGTGACGATGAAGAAAATGGTCTTGGCAGCAGCGATGACGGTTGTGGCGACGAGCGCTTACGCGGGTGAGCCGCCGAAGGGGGCTGAAAGACCGCCGGTGCCGGCTTTCGAGAAGCTCAAGTCGCTCGTGGGCGATTGGACGATGGTTGGCGGCGACGACCACATCGCCGCGAACTGGCGGGTGACGGCGCATGGCAGCGCGGTCGTCGAGACGCTGTTCCCCGGCGCGCCGCACGAAATGGTCACTGTGTACACGCTGCACGGCAAGGAAGTTCACCTGACGCACTATTGCGCGGCGGGCAACCAGCCGGAGATGAATTCGGACAAGGCGGCGGACGACAAGAAGATCGTCTTCACGTTCTCCGGCGGCGTCGGCATCAACCCCAAGAAAGACATGCACATGCACAACGCCAGCTTCACCTTCACCGGCGCGGACAGCCTCCGCGAGGAGTGGGGCACTTTCACCGACGGCAAGGCGGGCGAGCCGAAGGTCTTCGAGCTCAAGCGCGTCGTGACCGTGGCGCCGGCGCCGGCCGCCAAGTAGGCAGAACGGCAGCTATTTTCCCGGGCAGCAGTCGGCCTGGCCGCCTTTGCACGCCGTGTCGGCCAGCGCGTGCGCCTCCGCCAGCTTGCCGTCGTGGCGCAACAGCTCGGCCTTGAGGCACTGCAGCTCCGGCACCAGCGGGTGGCCGGACGGCAGCTTGCCCAGCAGATCCTCGATCGCCGAGCGATAAGGCGCCTCGTGACCCGCTGCGCGCTGCGCTCGCGCCAGGAACAGCTTGTGCGCCGGCTCGTCCGGGTTCATCCGCACCGCGGCTTCGTAGAACGGCACCGCCTCCAGCGCGCGCCCGGTCTGCTCGAGCATCGTGCCTTTCCACAACGTCATCAGCTCGTTGGGCGGCGCGAGCGCCACGGCTTCGTCGATGCGCTGCAGCGCCAGCACCGCGTCGCCCGCCTCGAACGCCGCGACCGACGCCAGATAGCGCTGCAGCGCCGGCTGCGGGATGACGCGCAAGCCATCGGGCGGACACGGATTGCCGCAGCGCCGCGGCGTCGCGTACCAAATGCGCGGCGTCGGGTCGCCAGGACAATGCACTTCCCAGGTCTCGACGGCATCGCCCGCGGTGTCGACGGGCGCGTCGGTGCGCTCCGTCATCGCCAAGCCGCCGTTCGGGCAGACAAGTCGGCCAAAATACAGGGCTCCGGCGCGAGTCGCGCCCCACTCCAACGGCTTGGATCGCAGCGAGCCGTAGCCCACCGGCAGGGACGCCGAGCAGCTCTGGGCGTTCAGCGTGTGGGTCGCCGGACAATCGACCGCCGGTTCCGCGAGCGGCTCATCGCCCCCGGTCGCCACCGCGCCGCAGCTTGCCAGCCATACCGACAGCACGGCAAAGCGCAGCGTTTTCAAGCTATTAGCAAACATCTCGGCGGGAATGTGCACCACGACCTCGATTGCGCCAGCGCGACGCTGCAAACGGACTTGCCGATCGCGCTGCGACGCGCCCATCATGCAGACCGCGGCGGCAGCTTTCAAGCCATGCGAGGCGATTGTGCACAAACTGGCCTGGATCCTCGCGGCGATTGCCGTCTCCGCGTTGACGCTCGTGCTGGCGCGGCAGCTGCTGTTGGCGCTACCCGCCGATCACTTTTGCCACACCGGCGAGCGGACTGCGTCACCTGCGCGCCTCTGGCTGGTGCGGCTGGGCGGCGTGGGACTCATCCTGCTCGGCGCCGTGATGGCCATCCCCGGCGTGCCTGGCCAGGGGCAGATC
>CAIPXZ010000630.1 GCA_903869075.1 uncultured Myxococcales bacterium
CCATCCGCGCGCGGGTGTGCTGGCCGGTGGCGGTTTTGTGCTACGCTGGCCGCAGTTGCGCGCGAGGCCGAACATGCGGACGGGACAGCGATGGCTGGCGGGGACCCTGGGGCTGCTGGTGATGGCGTGTGCGGCGCCAGCGCCCGTGGCCGACGCCGACGCCGACCTGCCAGACGCGACGACGCCAGCCGATGTGACAGCGGATGCCGCCACCGATGCTGCGCCACCCGCTGCGGATGTGCCGGTTGACAGCGCCGCGGACGCGCCGCCGCCGGCCGATCCGCTGCTGGCGATCGTGCCGCCGGTTCTGGATTTTGGCACGCTGACGATCGGCGACGCGCCGACCAAGCAGCTGAAGATCCTCAACAAAGGTGGCAAGGATCTGCACGTCCAGGCGATCACAACCGACAATTCGCCGCAGTTTTTCGACGCGGAGCTGCAGATTCAGCCGCCGCATCCGGTCGTCGCGCCGGGGGGCGCCCAGCTGATTTCGCTGACTTTTGCGCCGACAGTGGCGTCGCCGGGCGTGGGGCAAATCGGCACGCTGACGGTGCAGAGCGATGGCGGTACGGCGCACGTGACCGTGCTGGCGAGCGTAGCGGTGCCGACGGCGGTGAGCCCGACCGCGCTGTGTGACCTGGCGCTGGCGCCGACGATGCTCGAATTCGGCGTGATGCAGCCGGGCGACACCAAAATGCTCAGCTTGGAGGTGCACAACGCCGGGCAGGGGGCCTGCAGTTTCAAGCAGTTCAACGTGCTGAGCTGCTTCCAGTTGCCCAGCGGGTTGGGCGCGACGCCGCAAGTGTGTACCGCGCAGCCGAGCGCGGAATACAAGGCGGGACCGGTGTCACCGCAGCTTTTCAACCTCGCAGCGGACGCCACGGCGAGCGTGCAGGTGCAGTACACGGCGCCGACGTTCGGCGCGTTCAGCGGCCAGCTGGGCAAGCAGCTGCTGGACGTCGGCGGGCTGGCGGTGCTGACGTTCATGGACGCCCAAGGCAATACGGTGCGTGTTCCAAATTTCGCTTACGATTTCAAGGCGATCAGCCAGCAGCCGCCGAACCTGCACGCGCAGCTGGCGCAGGCGATGCTGAACGTGCAGGCGGATCTGGATTTTGGCTGGGTGGCGATGACGTGCCTGCCGGTGGTGGGGTCGCCGCTGATCAAGCCGGTGGACGTGACCGACGGCGGGGCGCTGCCGAGCCTCGTGACGCAGATCGCGCTGGCCGATTGTCCGACGGCGGTGCAGCTCGACAACCCGCCGGTGATTCCGCTGGCCGGGCTGCCGCCGCCGCTGAGCTTTTTCGTGACCTATGCGCCGGCTCCGGCCGCGCCGCTGGGCAAGTGTCGGCTGCGCGTGGTGTCAGGCACGCATGGCACGTGCGTGAACGCGTCGGGCGTGCCGATGGGCAACCTCTGCGCGTCGTCGGCGCAGTGCGCGCCTGGGCAGCTGTGCGTGGGCGACGCCGTGGAGCTGCCGATGCTCGCGACGCTGACGGCGACGACCGCGCAGACCGCGGTGCTGCAGGGCTGGCAGGGGCCGGCGGTCGACGTGCTGTTCGTCGTCGACCAGTCGCCGAACATGGCGGCGGCGCTGCAGCTGCTTTTCAACGGCGTCTGGCCGCTGCTGGCGGGGCTGGGCGGCGTGAACTACCACCTCGGCCTGGTCGTCGCCGACCTGCAGCAGGGCGGCCAGCTCGTGGCGTTCAACGGCAGCGCGTGGATCGAGCCGCCGGCGCCGGCGACGGCGACTGTCGCGAATTTCTTGGCAAAAACCGGATCCGGCGCGGTGACGCACGACGCGATCGATGCGCTGCTGGCGGCGATCGCGCCGCCGCTCACCGACAGCACGACGGTGCCGTGCGGCGTCGGCACCTGCAGCAACGGCTTGGTCTGTGGCGGCGCGGCGTTCAACTACACCTGCGGCGGTGCCAATCGCGGTTTCCTGAGGCAGGGCACGGACTTGGAGATCGTGATCGTCAGCGCCGGTCTGGACACGACCGTCAACAGCGCGGCGGCCATCGCCCAAGCCATCGGCCAGATCAAGGCGAATTTCGGCGGCGGCGGCATCCACGTCAACGCGATCGTCGCGCCCGTCGGCGGCTGCAGCGGCAGCGGTGTCACAGCCGTCGCCGATCCCGTCGTTGGCGACCTGGCGCAGGCGACGGGCGGCGCGATGTACAGCATCTGCGACGGCGACTATGGCACGCTGTTGGGCGGGCTGGGCGCGAACGCGACGCCGGTCCAGCCGTACTATGACGTGCTGGCGCTGCCGCCGGGCTTGCCGCTCACGGTACGCGTCGATGGCAAGCTGTGCCCGCCGCTCGCCAGCAACTGGTTCGTCGAGAGCGCGACGGCCAGCCTCGTGTTCCCGTTCACAAGCAGCTGTCTGCCGAGCGCCGCCGCCACAGTGACCGCAACTTTTGACCCGGGCTGTCCTTGACCGCGGGAAGATTGGTTTTTTACCTTCGTCGCGCTATGGTGTCAGTACATCCAGAAGGTCCGGGACGCTGCTTGTTGGCGCCGCGGAAGTTCTGATTCGCCGGTCCCCACCGCGCCCGGATGTTCCGGTAGGCGGTGTGCGGCTCGGCTCCGGCTGGCAAGTGGCCAGACGGAACCAGGTTGTTGCCGGCGAACGCACCAGTCGATTCGCCATGTGATTCAGGAGTTTGCAATGAAGAAGATGATGTCGCTCGCGGTTGTTCTCGGTCTCGCGATTGCCGCGCCCGCCATGGCCCAGGCTCCGGCCGCTCCGGCTGCTGCCCCGGCCGCTCCGGCTGCCGAGAAGAAGGCCGAAGAGAAGAAAGAAAAGGCCGAGAAGAAGGAAGAGAAGAAGGAAAAGGCCGAGAAGAAGGCCG
>CAIPXZ010000631.1 GCA_903869075.1 uncultured Myxococcales bacterium
CCGGATTGCAGCGATGCCAGCAAGCGCCAACCGCAGCGGCGGCCGCTGCAGGGGCCGACGATGCTGATCAAGGTCGCGTCGCGGTTTGACCTCGTGCATCCGGAGAGTGCCGGCATCCCGCTGAGCGTCCACGGCGAGCCGCAGTGCCGTGATCGCTGCTGCGCCTGGACGGTGCCGTTGCCGGTGGCGCCGGCGACCGCGGCGCTGGAGCGGATCTGCCTGCGGCCGACCTCGCCGACCCAGCCGACCTTGGCGGAAATCTCTTTTCTGTTCGGTACTTCCGAGGGGAAGCCGGCCGCGCTGCCCGCCAAGTAGCCGTCACGCCGACTTGGGCCGGAACGCGGCGATCCGCTCCGGTCGCGTCGTCAGGAACGGCCCGCCGATCAAGTCCACGCAATACGGCACCGCCGCCATCACCGCGTCGAGGCACTCGGCGATCGCCCGCGGCTTGCCCGGCAGGTTGATCAGCAGCGTCTTGCCGCGCACGCCCGCGGTCTGCCGGCTGAGGATCGCCGTCGGCACCTTTTGCAGCGAAACCGCGCGCATTTGCTCACCAAAACCCGGCAGCTCCTTGTCGAGCACCGCCAGCGTCGCCTCCGGCGTCACGTCGCGCAGCGCCGGTCCGGTGCCACCGGTCGTCACAACAAGGCAGCACAGTTCGTCGTCGCACAGCGCCCGCAGCGTCGCCTCGATCGTCGCCTTGTCATCGGCGATCAGCCGGCTGACCGGCTGCCAAGGGCAGTCGAGGACTTCCTGAAAATACTGGAGAATCGCCGGTCCGCCCAGGTCCTGGTAGACGCCCTGACTGGCGCGATCGGAGATTGTGACGATGCCGATGCGGATCTCGCTCATTTTTTGTACACGCAGTGGTTGGCGACGCAGCCGGGGTTGGGTGCGATGCACTTGGGCGCGGCGTAGCCGCACTGTGCGGCGTAACCGATTGATTTGCAATACTTGTCGTCGAGCGCGGCCAGCGCCGTGGCAAAACCGCCGGCGAAATTGGCCGCCACGGCGACGCCGCACGCGCCCTGGCAGGCGGTGCTGGTGCTGACGGTCGTGCAGTCGCTGTCCGCTTGGCAGCTGTTGTGGCTGGCGACCAGGTCGCTGATCGCGCTCTGCAAGGCCGCCATGTCCGCGGCGCAATCGATCGCGTCAGCGCTTGCGTCGGCAGCGGCATCCACGGCGACGTCCACCGCCGCCGCATCCGTCGCGGAGTCAGCTGCCGCGTCGGTCCCGGACGCTGTGTCGGTTGCCGCGGCGACGTCCGGCCACACCTCTGGGTCGACGGTCCAGTCCGCCGTCGCGTCCGTACCCGCCGCGGCGGCAGCTTGGCCACAGCCGGCGAGAACTTCCATGGCCCAAACGGCAACCCATACTTGTCGGCGCATTGCGTCCTCCGGTGCCGGCATGGCTGCCGATCGCGCTGGCGCAGTGTACCGCAAACCCGTTGGAGCCCGCCATGACCAAGCTGCTGCGCAACCTGCCTCTCCTGCTGCTGCCGCTGCTGCTGGCGGCGCCGGCGCGCGCGCAGACGCACGATTTGACACTGACGACGAGCCTGATGCCGCAGCTGACGCCGTTGACGGCGGGCGTGATCGGCGATTTTGGCGTGCGCTGGCGCCTCGGCAGTGTTTTCGGTTTGGCCGCCAATGGCCGCGCGGGCTATCTGGCGCAGAGCGGCGCGTACCCGCACGAGGGCATGCTGGCGATCCTCGTCGGGCCGATGGCGGAGTGGGAGCTCGGCGCGTGGCAGCTGCACACGGCGCTGCAGCTGACGCACGTCCACAACACCGCGCTGGCGGACTGGGCGATGAACCCGCTGGCGAACATGGCGGGCGATTCCTCCGGCAGCGTGGCGCACCGGACCGGGGGCGAGATCAGCGTCGGCGTGACCTGGCCGGAGCTCTGGCGCTTCACGACATGGCGTTTGGTGCTCGAGACGGACGCGACGGCGGCGATTCTGCCGACGTCCGAACTGCTGGCGTGGACGGCTGGTCTGCGCATCGGCTTGGGATTTCAACGGCTTGTGCCGACGGTGCCGCTTGGCAGTGCGGCAACAGGATCACTTGCTGCGTCGGGCCGATAAGTCTACGCTATTTGCCGGTTTTGCGAGGTACCTCATGTCGCGCTTTCGCCTTGTCCACGTGCTCAGCTTTCTGGTCCTGCTCCTGCTCGCCGCGTGCGGTGACGGCTCGACGGCCGCCACGTCCACCACCGCCGGCGATCTCGACGCCAGCAACGGCGACAGCGCCACGCTCGCCGCGGACGCCACGCCGGTGCAAGCGTGCACGCCCAACGTCATCGGCTGCAGCGGCAAGGACCGCTACATCTGCGCCCAGGACGGCAGCGCGTTCGTCAAAGATCCCTGCGATCCCGGGCTGTTCTGCGACAACGGCAAGTGCATCGCCTGCTTGACGGACAAGGACTGCAGCAACGGCATGATCTGCACCGCCGACGGCCTGTGCCAGAACAACCCGCTCAAATTGACGACCGACGCGCTGGCCAGCGGTCTGGTTGGCGCGCCGTACAAGGTCGACCTCACCGCCACCGGTGGCGCGCCGCCGTACGTCTGGACCGTCATCAAGGGCACGCTCGCCGCCGGGCTCACGCTCGACAGCGCCAGCGGCTCGCTCGCCGGCACGCCCACCGCCGGCATGGACGCCACCATCACCATTGAAGTCCGCGACCAGACCGGCACCACCGACAGCAAAGATTTCCCGTTGAAAATCATCGACAACGGCATTGTCATCACCACCGCCTCGCCGCTCAAGGGCGGCACCGACGGCGCGGCGTACACCGTCACCTTCGCCGCGCAGGGCGGCACGGCGCCGTATTTCTGGGGCCTCAGCCCGACAAGCGGCGCGCTCCCCGGCGGCTTGACGCTCAGCTCGTCGGGCACGCTCGCCGGCACCATCAGCGGCGACGGCGCTTTTGGCTTTGACATCAAGGTCTTCGACAACGGCTCGCCGACGCTTAGCGCCTCGAAGCACTTTGACTTGACGGTCGCGCTCGCGCCGCTGGACATCGTCGGGACGCAGCAGGTGGATCTTTTCATCGCCAAGCTCATCGTGCTGCCGCTGATCGTGGTTGCGCAGGCGATTCCGGTGCCGTATTCGGCGCAGCTGCAGGCGACCGGCGGCAAGAAGCCGTACCACTGGAAGGAGGTGCCGATGCCGTCCTTCGTCAAGTCTTTCATCAAGAATTCCGGCATCCCGGCGGGTCTGACGCTGCAGGACGACGGCACGTTCTCCGGCGCCGTCACCGACCCGAGCCTTGTCGTCACCGTGGATCTGTCGATCCTCAAGCTGCCGTCCGTCAGCGGCTTCTTCTTCTCGGCGACCGTGACGGACAGCGAGGCGACGCCGCAGACCAAGACCGGGCTCTTCGTCATGCCGACGGTGCCGATCGGCGGTCCGTAATCGCGATCCGCTCCGCAACGCGCCAGCCGCCGGCTTGACGCGAGAGGTCTTATGCGAACGTTTACCCGCTGGTTTGGGTTTTTGCCACTTCTCCTGCTGGCTTGCGGCAGTCCCGCGGCGCCCGCCGGCAGTGCGGCAACGACCGGCGACGCGGCAGCTGATGTCGCCGCCGACGTCACCGCCGTGCCCGACTCCGCCGGCGACGCGCCGTCGGGTGACGTCGCCGTTGTGCCAGACGCCGCCGCCGACGCCGCCACCGACGTCCTGGTCGCCGCCGACGCGGACGCGGCGCCCGACGCAGCGCCAGACGATGCGACAGATGTCCAGACCGCCGAACTCGGCGAGGACGCAGCCGATGCTCTCCCGCCCGACGATGCCGCCGACGTCGCCGCCGATGCCACCGCCGTCGCCGACGCGGTCGACGCCGCGGATGCCGCAGACAGCGCCGATGCCAGCGATGCCGAGGATGCCGCCGATGCCGCCGCTGACGTGGACGCCGGGCCGCTGCCGCTGGGCCTGAACGACGCCGTGACGCTGACGGCGCCGGCTGATGGCACTGTCGTCAACGTCGGTGCCAGCGTGACCGTGAGCTACGCCTTCACCGCGCCGCCGCCGGCGGGCAGTTGGACAATCGCGCTGCAGCTGGGCACTGACGCCACGACGACGGCCGCGTTCAACCCGCTGCCGCAGACCGGCAGCCAGCCGGTGCAGGTCACGCAGCCGGGGCCGCAGCAGCTGCGCGTGCAGTTCTGGCAGGACGGCGTGCTGGTGGCGGAGAAAACCCTGACGCTGATCGGCAACTTGCCGCCCACGGGCGTGCCCGCGCTGGCGGTGACGCCCGCGCCCGCGACCGTGCAGGCGGACCTGCAGGCGGCGGTGACGCAGCCGTCGCTGGATCCGGAAGGTGCGCCGCTGACCTGGACCTGGCAGTGGCTCAAAGACGGCCAGCCGACGACTTTTGTCGGGCCGACGGTGCCCAAGCAGTGGCTGCAGAAAGGCCAGACGTGGACAGTGACGGCGAGCGCGTCGGACGGCTACGCATCGGGGCCGGTGGGCCAGACGACGGTTGTGATCGTCAACAGCCCGCCGACCGCGGTGGTGCTGGCGGAGGATCCGACGAGCGTGGCGCTGACCGGCGCGGCGACGGCGACCATCCTCAGCGAGGGCAGCGATGCCGACGGCGATCCGCTGACGCTGACGTTTGCGTGGACGTGGCAGGGCCAGCCGGTGGGCGCAACGCCGACGCTGGATGTGCCGACGGTGCTGCTGAACGGCCAGCACCTGACGCCCGGCGATCTGCAGCTGACGGTGACCGTGGCCGACGGCGACGGCGGCACGGCGGTGACGCACAAGACGGTGGCGATCCTCGCGACGCCAGTCTGCGGCACGAGCTTCTGGAGCTGCGATGCGCACGCGACGTGCAAGGACGACGGCACGCTGACGCCGCCGTGCACCTGCCAGGGCGGCTGGCTCGGCGACGGCAAAACCTGCCTCGACATTGACGAATGCTCGGCCAGCCCGTGCGCCGCGGACGCGAAGTGCGTCAACAGCCCGGGCAGCTTTTCGTGCAGCTGCCTGGCCGGCTTCACCGGCAACGGCTTTGCCTGCAGCGACGTCGACGAGTGCGCCAACCAGACCGCCAACTGCGCTGCTATGGCGACGTGCCAGAACACGCCCGGCAGCTTCACCTGCACCTGCAAGCCCGGCTACGCCGGCAACGGCCAACAGTGCGCGGATGTGGACGAGTGCGCCACCAAGACCGACAACTGCGACGTGAACGCGACCTGCAGCAACACGGTTGGCAGCTTCCAGTGCGCCTGCAACGCCGGCTGGGCGGGCAGCGGCACCAGCTGCAGCGACGTCAACGAGTGCGCCGACCCCGCGCTCAACGCCTGCGATCCGCACGCCAACTGCCTGAACGGCCCCGGCGGCTACGACTGCGCCTGCGCCAGCGGCTGGACCGGCTCGGGCTTGAGCTGCACCGACGTCGACGAGTGCGCGCTCGGCACCGCCGGCTGCGACGTCCACGCCACCTGTCAAAACACCCCCGGCAGCTACACCTGCAGCTGCGGCAGCGGCTACACCGGCAGCGGCAAGAGCTGCAGCGACGTCAACGAGTGCACCGCCGGCACCGCCACGTGCGACGCCAACGCCACGTGCGGCAACACCGACGGCGGCTACGTTTGCGCCTGCAACGCCGGCTACACCGGCGACGGCAAGAGCTGCAGCTCGGTGTGCGACCTCTACTGCGCCGCCGTCACCGCCAACTGCACCGGCGGCAACCAGCAATACGCCGACCTCGCCAGCTGCCAGACGACCTGCAAATCCGGCGCGGCATGGACTTTGGGCCAGGTGGGCGATACGAGCGGCGACTCGGTCTACTGCCGCTACGGCCAGGCTGGCTCGGCGGCGCTGTTGCCCGCCAGCTTCTGCAGCGCGGCCGGACCCAGCGGCGGCGGCGTCTGCGGCAGCCCGTGCGACGCCTACTGCGACTTGATGGACCACGCCTGCGCCGGCGCGTACGCCTCCGCCAGCGCCTGCCAGACAGCGTGCGCGGCGTTCCCGACAAGCGGGCTGCCCGGCGCCACCAGCGGCAACTCGCTGCAATGCCGCGCCAGCTACGCGCTGCAAGCCGTCACCAGCGCCACGCCCGCCACGAGCTGCAGCGCCGCCGGCACCGTCAGCAGCGCCTGCAGCACCGCGGTGGACGTCAGCGGCTGGCACATCGACCAGACCAACAGCACGCAGACGTACGTCCTCCCGACCGGCACGACCGTCAACCGCGGCGGCTACCTCATCTTGTCGCGCGCCTCCGCCAAGGCCGACTTCGAGGCGTTCTGGGGCGTCACGCTCGGCCCGGACGTCGTCTTCGTGCAGTCCGCCGCCACCGCCGGCGCCACAACCGCGTGCCCGCAAATCAATGGCAGCGAGACTTATTCGCTCTCGCGCTCCGACGCCACCGTCATCGACGGCCCGACCGTCGCGATGCCCAGCAGCGGCAAATTCATCTTCAACCGCACGGACTTGACGCAGCCGACCGGCAGCGCCGCCGGCTGGAGCTCCGCCGACTACACGGTCAAGACCAACGCCACGCCGGGCAGCGGTCAGACGCCGGGCAAGGTCAACGGCCCGTACATCAGTGAATTCGCAGACGCTTTTGGCACCAACAACTTCGTCTACGAGTTCGTGGAGATCTACTTCGACCCCGGCCCGTGAGCCGGCCGCTTCAGAACGTACCGCCGAACGCGAGGCTGACGTTCCACACCGCGCCGCCGTGCTCCAGGTTGCCGACCGGATCGCCTTGGTCGAGCTTGTAGACCGTGCGCCGCGGCATCACCAGGACCTGCGAGCCGAGATCGACGTGCAGGCGCGGCGGCGGCCCCGCGGGATCGTCATCGCGCTCCGCCAGCTTGGCCAGCGTCGCCGCGTCGTGCGTGCCCAAGCCAAAGCCGACGCCGAGGCCCAGCGCGTGCACGTCGCCGTCCAGGTAGTCGTACGGCCCCGTCGCGCGCGGCGCCGGCGTCGGGCGGTATTGGTAGCCCGAGCGGAGCCGCCAGTTTTCATTGACCGTCCACTCCACGCCCAGCGCCGGGCTCAGCGTGTCCTGGTAGTCCAGGCGGATCGGCGGCGTGTTCGTGCCGACGTCCAGCGCGCCGCCGAGCCCCATGCCGTTGACGCCGGCACCGCCGACATCCAGCGCCACTTGCGGCGACGGATCCGGCATCGCCGACCACAGGCTCCACGTCAGGTCGCCGGACAGCAGCACCGGGCCGTGCAGCGGCCGCCAGGCGATGCCGGCGTGGAACGAATCCGGCGTGAACAGCGTCTCGTGGCTCAGCGCGATGGCCAGCTCTGCCGGCTTGCCCAGCGCCACGTCCGTCGGGATTTGGTACTGCAGCGACAGCCGCTGCCGGTAGCTGATGGCGAACCAGACGTCCTGCGGCGCGTGCACCGTCGCTCCCGCTGTCAGGCGCGCTTTGGGCTGCAAACCGATGCGAATCGCGGCGTTGTCCATCGTGCCGTTGGTCGGGTTGAGCGCCAGCTGGATGTTGGCGTCCAGCCCGGCGAGCACCTGTACGCCGGCGCCGAGCCAAAAATAGTCGGTCACGCGCCACGCCGCGGCGAAGAGAAAGGCGATGCGGTCGGGCATGCCCTCGTACATCGGAAAATGCGGCGTCTGCGGGTCTGGACCCGAGATGCGAATCAGGTGGTCAGCGGGCAGGGCGAGGCTCGCGCCCAGCACAACGCGCTCCTTGAACACGCCGCCCAGCGGATAGTGCCAGCCCAGCTGCGCGCCGCCGGTATCGCGCGGCAACTGCGGCGCCCGACTGGAGAATCCGCCGGGAAACTGCGACCGGCAGCTCGCCGTCGCGTCCGTGCACACCGGCCGCTGCAGCGTGATGTTCAGGTCAAAGTGCGTGTAATCAAAGCCACCCCACGCGCCCGCCAGCGCCGCGCCCGCGAGCATCGCCGGGTTGTGAAATGACGCCTCGCCGCCGGACGCCGCCGCCGTCATCGCGCCGCCCATGCCGACAGCCCGCGGTCCGGCGCCGAACATTTCAAAAACACTGGCAAAAGCTGGTGCTGCCGCCAGGCTCACGACCGCAGCGGCAGCGGTTGCCAGCGCGCGCTTCACGGCCCCTCCGGCGCGGGACACGGGTGCGTCAGCAGGTCGTTCACAAGCGCGAGGACGTTTGTCACGACGTCGCTGCGCAGCAGCTCCACAACCTCCGGCAGCGCCGCGACGGCGATGTCCGGCCGCAGCAGCAGCCCGAGGATCTCCGTCCAGGCATCGCGCGCCGCGTCGTTTGTGACAAAAACGTCCGTCATGTCGGCGGCAATCGGCAAGAAAGTGCGCATCGCGCCGTTGGTATCGGTCGTCGCCTCCGGCAGCGTCGTCTCGGTCGCCGGCTTGGCCAGCAGCACGTCGTAGCCAAAGCCCAGCACCGTCAGCGACGGATCGCTCGCCAGCATGCACTGCGCAAAACCGCTCGCCGCCGCGACGTGCCCAGCG
>CAIPXZ010000632.1 GCA_903869075.1 uncultured Myxococcales bacterium
ACCGACAAGCGGAACCGCGGCGGCGGCAGGCATCCAGGGCGGTCGCAAGTTCAGCAAGTCGCGCCCACATCCCAACGCCCCGGACTAAAGTGCGCGGCTATGGTTCAAGAAATCCCTGCGGGATTCTGGGCTTGGCCGAGTCCGCCTTCCGGCGGACATCTCGAACAATAGCCCGGGACTTCAGTCCCGGGTGCACGAGGTCGAGCTTGCGACCGCCCTCGGCAGGCATCGAACCGCGCTTGAATTTTGCCGCGATCTGCGCGAACGTGGCCGCATGGCGCGCAAGACCCTCCACGACCGCTACGCCCGCATCCACAAAATCGGACTGCAAGCCGCCAACCAGCTGCAGGCTTTTGTCGCGCCTGACCGCGAGCGGCCGCTGTGGCAGCAGCTGAGCGACGAGGTCGGCGAGGCGGCGCAGGACATCGCCGCGCTGCTGTTGTCGGGGACGTGGCGGACGCCGGACGAGGAGGTCGACCGCCGCATCGCCCAGCTGCTGCAGGGCCAGCACTTGGGGGAATTCGGTGTTGATCCATTCGGTTACGCGCCGGAGTCCCTGCGCGTGATGGTGCCGGTGATGGACTTCCTGCACCGCGTCTGGTTCCGCGCCGAGACCTACGACCTCAACCGCGTGCCGCAGGGCCGCGTGCTGCTGATCGCCAACCATTCCGGGCAGTTGCCGTTTGACGGCATGGTCATCGCCTCGGCGATGCTGTTGGAGCACGAGCCGCCGCGCATCCCGCGGACGATGGTCGAGAAATTCGCCACAGCGCTGCCGGGCTTCGGCGACCTTGTGTACCGCTGCGGCTCGGTGACGGGCTTGCCCGATAACTGCCGGCGGCTGCTGGAGAATGACGAGTGCGTGCTGGTCTTTCCCGAAGGCGCCCGCGGCATCTCCAAGCCGTTTCGCGAGCGCTACCGCATGACGGCGTTTGGCCACGGCTTCATGCGTCTGGCGCTGGAGACAAACACGCCAATCGTGCCGATCGCCGTCGTTGGCGCCGAAGAGCAGACGATTAACCTGTTTGATTTCAAGCTGCTGGCGCGGCTGCTGCACACCCCGTCGCTGGCCGTGACGCCGCTGATGCCGTTCATCGGTCCGCTGGCGATGTTGCCGTCGCCGGTCAAGTACCGCATCTACTTTGGCGAACCGCTGAAATTTGAAGGCGATCCCAACGACGACGAGGCGGTGATTGCGCCCAAGGTCGCGGTCGTCAAGAACGCCATCCAGACCATGCTCGAACGCGGGCTGGCGGAGCGGCGCGGCTTCTTCGTCTAGCGTTCAGCCGCGAAACCACGCCACTTGCGCGGCGATGCCGTCGGCAATCGCGGTGTGCGGCGCGTAGCCCAAGTCCGCGTGCGCATGGGTCAAATCTGCCCAGGTGCGGTCCACGTCGCCCGGCTGCATCGGCTGCCAGGTGATCTGCGCCGGCTTGCCGACCGCGGCCTCCACATGCGCTACCAGCTCGCGTAGGGAAATCGGCCCTGAATTCCCAATGTTGTAGATCGCGTAGCCCGGCGCCGCCGTCCGCGCCAGCGCCCGCGCGATGCCGTCGACGGTGTCCAGCACGAAGGTGTAATCGCGGCTCGACGAGCCATCGCCGTACAGCGCGATCGGCTCGCGGGCGTCGATCATCCGGATGAACTTGGCGATGGCCAGATCGGGCCGCTGCCGCGGGCCGTAAACGGTGAAAAACCGCAGGCAGATCACCGACATGGCGTGCAGGTGATGCCACGTGTGGCACAGCAGCTCACCGGCTTTCTTTGTCGCAGCGTAGGGCGAAATCGGCCGGTCCACCGGCTCATCTTCGGCAAACGGCACCCGCTGGGCGTTGCCGTACACGGACGAGCTCGAGGCGAACACGAGGCGGTGGATGCCGCGCTCGCGCATCGCCTCCAGCACGTGCAAGGTCCCACGCACATTGACGTCTTCGTAAACGAGCGGCTCGCGAATCGACGGCTGCACGCCCGCCATCGCCGCCAGATGCACGACCGCGTCGACGCCGTCCAGCGCCGCCCGCAGCGCCGGCAGATCGCGCAGATCGGCGCGCACGAGCTGGAAGCGATCGCCGCCAACGCGCTGGATGTCCTCCGCATTGCGGGCTTTTTGCGCCGGGTCGTAAAACGTGTTGAAGCTGTCCAGCCCGGTGACGGTATGGCCGTCGCGCAGCAGCCGCTCGCACAGATGCGACCCGATAAACCCCGCGGCCCCTGTCACCAGCACGTGCATGCAACCCCGCGCCGACGGCTGGGTCGGCGGCCGTAGCATAGGGGCAAGCGCCGACTGCGCCAAGTGGCGGACTTGCCAGCGGCCCGCGGCTGTGCGATCCATGGCGCAGGAGGCGCAGATGGCACGCAAACAGTCGCTCGTGGTGATTACCGGCGTGGGCGGACGGCTGGGCCAGCTGCTGGCGCGGCGGCTGCACCGCCAAGAAGGCGTCGAGGTCGCCGGCATCGATCGCCGGGCGTTCCCGCGCAAGCCCGCGGATGTGGAGCACTTTCGCATCGACATCCGCCGCAAGGCCGCCGAGGACCTGTTCCGCACGCGCCAGGTCGACGTCATTTTCCACTGCGGCGTCATGCACGACCCGCGCAAGGGCAACGGCGAGCACCACAGCTGGAACATCCGCGGCACGCAGCAGATTTTGGAATTCGCCCACCGCTACAATGTGCCCAAAGTGGTGATCCTGTCGACCGGCGACGTCTACGGTCCGGCGAGCGACAACCCGGCGTTCATCACCGAGGACGCGCCGCTGCTGGGCGCCCAGCGGTTCGCGGCCCTGCGCGACCTGATCGCCGTGGACATGACCGCCCAGTCGTGGTTTTGGAAGCATCCCGAGATCGAGACTGTCGTGCTGCGGCCGGCGCACATCCTCGGCGCGACGCACAATGCCGTGTCGAATTACCTGCGATTGCCGCGGGTTCCAGTGCTCATGGGCTTTGACCCGATGGTTCAGGTGCTGCACGAGGAAGATGCTGTCGCGGCGCTGCTGGCGGCGGCGACGCCCGGTGTGCGCGGCGTGTTCAACGTCGTCGGACCCGACCCGCTGCCGCTGCGCAAGCTCATCGAGGTGGCCGGCAAAGGGACGTTGGAGCTGCCGCACGTCGTGCTGCCGACGGTCGTCAACCGGCTGTTCCAAATGCGTTTCGCGGAGTTTCCGGCGGCTGAGCTCGACTACATCCGCTATGCCGCGACAATGGATGGCTCGCGCGCCCGCGAGGTGCTGCGGTTTCGCCACACCTACGGCGTGCGCGAGGCGGTCGCGGCGGCGCTGCGCCAGGACATTTTTGACGGCAGCGTCGAGTCGGGGCGCAAAGCGCCGCGGCTGCGGACGTCGCGGGTCTAGCCGCCGCTCACGGCGAAGCGTCGTCTCGGCGCTCGATGCGCTTGAACGTCGCCAGCGGCCCCGGCTGCAGCGCAAACCGCCGCGTCTCGGCCGCGCCCTCGCTCGTCGGTCCCAGGCGGCGAAACGCGCACGTCAGCAGCTGCAGCGGCGGCTCGCCCTCGCAGTCCCACACGCCTTCGTGGTCGACCGGCACCAGCGGCAGCTCGACCG
>CAIPXZ010000633.1 GCA_903869075.1 uncultured Myxococcales bacterium
CGCGTCGGGGTGTCAATGGCGCGCGCGGTTGGTCACACAGGTTGTCAGGTGATGATTTGTATGAGCCTGAAATTAGTGGATAAAGCCGCGCTTGACGGCCGCTGGCCCGCGCGTCAGACTGGCGGCGGGGCGCGCGCTGCGCGGGTGGGGTCTGATGTGAGTCGTCCGGCAATGGCGGGTCTGCCCGCAGTATTGCTTGTGCTGGCGTGCGCTGCCTGTGGTGGTGGCGACGGCCGGTCGTCCCCCGCGGCGCCGTGCACGCCGGCAGCGGCGTTGGCGGCCGGCAGCCTGGGTCCCGGTTTGGTCGACCTCAACGCCGTCCCTGCTGCCGATCCTGCGTTCATTTACGACCAGTCAGTCAGCGGCGGCGCGCCGAATTTCGCTGGCTTTTTCGGCGATCTGGACGGCGATGGCCACGCGGAGTTGGTGACCGGCAACAAGCAACTGGTGCGCTTTAGCTGGGACCCGGCGACGCAGCAGTTCGGCAACCGCCAGCCGCTCAGCCCGGCTGTGCCGTTCCAGAGCGCGCTGGGCGTGCTGGACGTGGACGGCGACGGCTTTTTGGACATCCTGTCAGGCAGCTCGGGCGACGTTGCCTGGGGCGGACCTGGCGGCACCTTCACGGTTGGCCCGGTGGGCACGCAGACGGCCGCGACGCCGCCGCGCGCCTTGCATTTCGCGGACTTCGACCACGATGGCTGGCTCGATCTGCTGGTGGGTGGCGAGTGTCCGCCGTGCGAGCAGGGCTGTCGCGGCATGTTCCCCGTGCAGCGTCGCGGCCTGCGCACGTTTACCGCGCGGCCGGAGTGGCTGGTTCCGACGCTGGGCGGCCAGGTGAACGCCGTGCTGGCGGCGCAGTTCCACGCCGGTGAGTGGCAGCTGGCGGTGCTCATGGGCGGGCAAAATGCCTGTAGTTTCAACGCGCCGACGACGTTCTTCCGCGCCGACACAACCAATCCGCTAGGCGAGCCGCATTTTGCCGCTTTCGACCCGACGCCGCCCGACGCGCGCTACCGCACGGTCAGCTTTCCGGACGCCAAGCTCGCCGATTTTGTGCCGATGGCCGCAGCGCTGGCGGATCTGGACGGTGATGGCTTGCTGGACGCGGCGATCGCCACCGATCCGGAGCGCGACTTCTTCCAGAACCAGCCGGCGTATCCGTTCGTCGATCGCTCGACCGACGCGTGCCTGCTGACGCTGACGTCGCAGCCGGACAAACACGGTATGATTCCGTGGGGTATAGCGCTTGTGGACGTGGACGGCGACGGGCTGCTGGACATGGTCGCGGCGTCCGGCAACGACGAAGGGCCGCTGGATCGGCTGGCGCCGCAGTGGAGCACGCTGCACCTGGGCCGCGGCGGCTTCGAGTTTGTCGACGCCTCAGCGGCGGCGCACATCGACCGCGTGGGCCAGTGGCGGGCGCTGGTGCTGGGCGATCTGGAAGGCGACGGCGACGTCGATCTCATCGTCGGCGGCAAGGGCGAAGTGCCGCGCGTGTACCGCAACGACATCCAGAACGGGGGGCACAGCCTGGCGCTGCGGCTGCATGGCACGACAAGCAACCACCTGGGCGTGGGCGCGCGGGTGTGGGTCAAGACGACGGCGGCGGACAAAGAGCGACTGCTCATCGGCGACGGCATGGCGGCGCCGTTTGCCCTATCTGAACCGCTGATCTTCGTGGGCGCGGGCGCGGCGTCGAGCGTCGACAGCGTGCGCATTGTCTGGCCATCCGGCTACACGCAGACGCTGCATGGCTTGGCTACGGGGCAGATCCACGATGTCATCGAACCGCAGCAGTTTTCAGTGGATCCGCCGACGCGCCATGGCAAGGCCGATGGCACCGCGACCGTGCATGTGACCGTGACCCCGCGCGACGCCGCGGGCGCGCTGCGCTCGGACGCCACCGTTGCGTTCAGCACCGCCGGATCTACCGCGACGGTCACCAGCACCGTCCAGGGCAACACCTTGGCGATCAACGCCTCAGCGGCCGGCGATTGTGTTGTACACATCACGATCGATGGCGTTGAACTTGGAATAACGCCAAAGATTTTCTGGGATTGAATGGCCTTGCGTGGGCCATTGCCGCAACCTTGACCCGCGCCAATACGCGGTTCAGACTCACAGCGCACTGGTATCGAGGAACCTTCCCCCTTCGCACCACGAGGCCTTCCCCATGACCCGGACAGAATTGGAACACGCCGCGCGTGCAACGGTCGATGCCGTCGCGCAAAATCCCCAAGGTCGCTTGCAACTGCGACTGGATTTCTATCAACGCTACGGCGCTGCATCGCTTGCGCCGCCGGCGGGTTTGGGCAACTCGGAAATCGCATTTCTGCAGTGGGAAATCGACCGCGGCGTGCTGGGTGGCAAGCTGGGCACGGCGCTAAGTCCTTGGTGGCAAGCGGTGAATTTGGACCTGTGCTATGCCGTGGAATTGGCGCGGCTGGCGTGGGAAAAAGGCGCCGAGGCGCTGGCGTGGCCACGGTCGGTGCGGGCGTGGCTGGATTTTCTGGCGCAGCCGACGGCGGAGCGGTGGTATGTCGCGCACAATACCTCGATCATTCAAGGCTATTTGGACCACGTCGCCGAGGCGCAGGCCGAGGATGCCCACGAACAGGCGTTCATCAACATGGTGCTGTACCGGGTGCTGTACGCGCAGGCGCTTGTCTCGGATGTGACGATGTGGGGTGAATGCGGTGAGCTGGCGGCCAATCCCAAGCTGCCGGCGGTGGCTTTGATTACGCATTTCCCGGAGTTCTATCCCAAGGACTATCCCCTCACCGACGCCGATTGGGCGAACCTCAAGGGCCGCAATGACTCGCTTGTCGACTTTGGCGTTGTGTTGCTGGACGACGATTTGATCCTGCCGCATCTGACCGCGCTCTACACGTGGGCGGCGGACTGGAACCAGATTCCGCAGCTGGCATCGCTGGTTCACCAGAACGAGCCGTGCTATCCGGACATGCCCCGGCTGGATTTGGGCGAGCACGGCAAGCAACAGAAGATCGCGATTTTGGGCGGCGGCATTGCCGCGCTGTCGGCGGCGTGGGAGCTGACGAGCTACGCCGATTGGCAGGCGCAGTACGACATCACAGTCTACCAGCAAGGCTGGCGGCTGGGCGGCAAGATGGCCGGCGGGCGCGGGCCGAACGGTCGCGTGGAAGAGCTGGGGCTGCATCTGCTGCTGGGCTTTTACGTCAATGCTTTCCCAATGTTCGAGGACGTCTACCGCGAGCGGACGACGCGCCAGCTGGC
Source organism: uncultured Myxococcales bacterium (assembly GCA_903869075.1). GTDB lineage: Bacteria > Myxococcota_A > UBA9042 > UBA9042 > UBA9042 > CAIYBN01. The sequence continues at coordinate 3,256 of CAIPXZ010000633.1, forward strand.
GCCTGACAGCCCGTACCGCCAGCTGCAGGACGCGATCCAGCCGAACAACGGCACGCTGCTTGTGCACTGGAATCCGGACAAAGGCCGCTGGGACAACTGGCCGCTGATTTTTCCGCCGAGCGAAGGCTATCCGGGCGATGGCCCGCCGCTGAGCACGTGGGGCCTGCTGGAGCGCGGCATCGCGATCGGCCTGGAGACGATGCTCGGCAGCCCGTACCAGTCGCGGTGGGATCCGGTCGCGCGGTGGATCCTCGGGCACTTTTTCCCGGCGAGCGGCGATCTGCCCAACCCGGTGGTGCCGCCGAGCGCGTCCAAGGGCGACCCGATCTCGTTCCTGTCGTCCATCGTCGAGTCGATCTTCGCCAAGGCGGAGCACGCGGCGGAGGACCTCGTCGCTGGGTTTCTCAAGGCGGTTCACGTCGATTGGCAGGCCGTCCAGCGCCACGAGCCGGGCTTCTTCCGCGCGCTGGGCAAGCTGCTGCGCGAGCTGGCGAACCGGCTGCAGCAGGAGCTGTACGACGCCGATTCCGAGGCGCTGCAGCACCTGGGCCACATGCTCGTGCTGGCCGATTTTGGCGCAGCGCTGCTGACCGGACTGTTCGAGGACGTGTACGACGTGCCGTCCGGCACGTTCCAGTACCGCAAAATCAACCACCTCGATTTTCGCGATTGGCTGCGCAGCCACGGCGCCCACGACGAGACGCTGTACTCGCCGATGGTGACGTTCTTTTACACCGGCACGTTCGAGGCGCTGGCCGACAACGAGGACACCGGCGGCTTGCTGGCCGCGGGCACGGCGCTGCAGTTCGCGATTCCGGCGCTCGGCTACAAGGGCTCGTTCTGCTACCAGCTGCGGCTGGGCACGGCGGACACGCTGATCATGCCGCTGTACCAAGTGCTGGCGGCGCGCGGCGTGAAGTTTGAATTCTTCCACAAGGTTACGGACATCCGCCAGGACGCGGCGCAGCAAATCCAGCAGGTGCAGCTGCAGCGGCAGGTCGATCTGGCGACGCCGGACGCGGCGTACGACCCGGTGCAGTGGGTCAAGGGCTCGCCGGCGTGGCCGAGCGCGCCGCTGTGGGCGCAGCTCAACCCGCAGCAGGCGGCGCAGCTGCAGGCGCAGGGCGTGAACCTGGAGTCGCCGTGGACCCAGTGGACGGGTACGGACGTGACGCTGACGCTGGGCGCGGATTTTGACCAGGTGATCCTCGGCATTCCCGCCAAGGCGCTGCCGCTGGCGGCGCCGTCCCTGCTGCGCGATCGCCCGGAGTGGCAGCGGATGGTGGACGCGATCCACACCGCGCAGGTGCAGTCGGTGCAGCTGTGGCTGGACAAGTCGATGGCGGAGCTGGGTTACGACCGCGAAAAGTGGGGCATGGGCCGCAAGGACTGCGTCGCCAACGTTGTGACGTACGCCAACCCGATGTTCTCGTGGCTGGACCAGAGCGACATCATCGCCAACGAGGACTGGCCGGGCGCGCCGCCCAAGACGCTGCTGATGTTCACCGGCATTTTGCCGGACGAAATCGTGATGCCGCCGTACACCGACACGCAGTTCCCGGCGCGGATGCTGGAGCGTGTGCGCACGCTGAACTGGCAGTGGCTCATGGACAACATGGGCTGGTTCCTGAAAGGCGCGACGTCGCGGGCGTATCCGACCGGCATCGACATGCGGCTGCTGCGCGCGGTGTCAGCGAGTCAGGACGGCCGCGTGAAGTATGCGGAGCAGTTCTTTTCCGCGGCGGTGGCGCCGTCCGATCGCTACGTCATCGCCGTGCCCGGCACCGAGCAGTTCCGCCTGCGCCCCGACGGCTCCGGGCTGCGCAACCTCTGGCTCGTCGGCGACTGGACCGACTACGGCACCAACATCGGCTACATGGAGGGCTGCGTCATCTCCGCGCACAAGGCCGTGCGGGCGTTGCGCGCTGGCCAGGGCCGGACTGCGGTGCGGCGGCTGTGGACGGATCGGCTGGCGGATTGGGACGCGGCGCCGCGGACGCCGTAAGCGAGGCAAGGAGGTTCACCCGGTTCATGCGCGAGCTGCTCTCCAAACGCGATCGATCGACGCTTTACCTGGACACCGACTGGCCAGGCGGACCGGTCGTGCTCAAGGTGCTCGACGACGAGTTTCCGCCGCTGGACCTGCTCGCGCGCTTCATCAACGAGCTGACGCTCACGCGTGACCTGAACATCCGCGGCGTGCGCAAGGCCACCGAGCGCACGCGCGTGGACAACCGCCACGCGCTTGTGTTGCAGCACTTCGTCGGCGAGAGCCTGACGCACATGCCAGTGGTTCACGACCGCTCGCAGCTCGTCGAGTTTCTCAGCGTCGCGGTGCAACTGGCGCACACGTTTGGCGAATTGCACGCGGCCGGCGTGCTCCACCGCGACATCAAGCCGTCCAACATCCTCGTCAGCGCGCAGCTGCAGACCTGCGTGATCGATTTTGGCCTGGCGACGCGGCTGAACGTCAAGATCGCCGAGTCCGACGCGACGCGCCTTGTCGGCACGATGGCCTACATTTCGCCGGAGCAGACCGGGCGGATGAACCGCAGCGTCGACCACCGCGCGGATCTGTACTCGCTCGGCGCGGCGTTTTACGAGGTGCTGACGGGCCGGCCACCGTTTGAGTCGCGCGACGCGCTGGAGCTTGTGCACTGCCACTTGGCGATCCGCCCCAAGCCGGCGCATGAGCTGAACCACGCGATTCCCAAGCCGGTTTCCGACATCGTCGCCAAGCTACTGGAGAAGGATCCGGAGGATCGCTACCGCTCGGCGTTTGGCCTCGAGGCCGACCTGCAGCATTGCCTGCGGGCGGCGCGCGAGAGCGCCGGCGACTTCCAGCTGACGCTCGGCACCGCGGACGCGCCGCCGCGCTTTACGGTGCCCGAGCGGCTGTACGGCCGCCAGGATGAAGTGCGCGGTCTGATTGGCCTGCTGGCGCCGCAGCATCGCGGCGCGGTGCAGCTGGCGACGATCGCCGGGCCGTCGGGCGTGGGCAAGTCGTCGCTGGTGGGCGAGCTGCAGCGGCCGCTGGCGTCCTCGCGCGGCACGCTGGCGCGCGGCAAGTTCGACCAGCTGTCGCGGACCGTGCCGCATGTGGCGCTGACCCAGGCGATGACGTCGCTGCTGGACAGCCTGCTGACCTCGGACGAGGACCAGCTGGCGGTGTGGCAGGTGCGCCTGCGCGATGCCGTGGGCCAGCTGGGCCGCGCGATCCTGCCGCTGGTGCCGAACCTGGAGCTGCTGCTGGGACCGCTGCCGCCGGTACCGGCGCTGGACGGCGCGGCGGCGCAAAACCGGCTGCGCTACTTGCTGCGGCGGTTCATGCGCGCGGTCTGCACGCCGGAGCACCCGGTGGCGCTGTTCCTGGACGACATGCAGTGGGCCGATCTGGCGTCGCTGGAAGTGCTGGAGTCGCTGATCATCGACCAGGACGTGCGGCACCTGATCGTCGTGCTGGCGTGGCGCGACAACGAGGTGGGGCCGGGCCACGCGCTGACGGACTTGCTGCGCAACCTGAACGAGCGCGGGATTCGCCGGCTGGCGATCACGCTCGGGCCTCTGACGCCGGTGGACGTCGCCGATCTGGTGGCGGACACGACGCGCGCGCCGCCGACGGACTGCATCGCCCTGGCGCGGCTGCTGCACGAAAAGACGGACGGCAACGCGTTCTTTGTGCACCAGTTCCTCGAGCACCTGGCCGATCGCGGGCTGCTGGAGTGGCATGGCCGCACCGGCGCGTGGCACTGGCAGCTGGGCAACATCGCCGCGACGCAGGTCACGGACAACGTCGTCGCGCTGCTGACCGGCAAGCTCAAGGGCCTGGCGCCGGGCGCGCAGCGGATCCTGCAGATTGCCGCGTGCCTGGGCCACCGGTTTTCGCTGCACACGCTGTCGGCGGTCGCGGGGCAGCCGCAGGAAGGGGTGGCGGCGGATTTGCTGCCGGCGCTGCAAGCCGGGCTCGTGTCGCCGCTGGGCGAGGGCTGGCTGCAGGTCGGCGCGGCGACGGAGCTGGCCAAAGAGGTCGACGCGGAATTCCTGTTTGCCCACGACCGCGTGCAGGCCGCGGCCTACGCGCTGGCCAGTGACAGCGAACGCCAGGCGCTGCACGCCCGCATCGCGGCGCGGCTCGTGGCGGACGACCAGGCGGTGGACTCGGGCGACCGCAGCTTTGAGATTGCCCGGCACCTTGCGGCGGCGGCGCCGGTGCCCGCGGGTGGTCCGGAAGCGCTGGATCGCGCGCGGGCCCACGAGCAGGCGGCCTTGCGCGCGCTGGCCGCGGGCGCGTTTGCCCTGGCCGGCGAGCAGGCGGATCTCGGTCTGGCCCACCTGACCGCGGACACTTGGCAGCAGGCGCCGGCGCTGGCGGTGTCACTGCACCAGATTTCGGTGCAAGTCGGCGCGCAGCTGATGGATCCGGAGCGGACGGCGCGCGGCAGTGAGGCGGTGCTCCGGCACGCGCAGTCGCCGTTGGACCGCGCCAAGGTGCGCGCGGCGATGGCGACAGTGGCGATGGCGCGCGAGGACATGGCCGGCGCGCTGAACATCGGCCTGGACGCGCTCGATGAGCTGGGCGTGCGCTTTCCGCGGCGACCGCTGCCGCCGCACATCATCTGGTCGCTGCTGCGGGTGCGGCGGACGCTGCATGGCCGCGTCGAGGAGCTGGCGAACCTGCCGCCGCTGGACGACGCGCGGCTGCTGACCGCGCTGGAGCTGATGGAACGGCTGATGCCGTGCGCGTTCCGCTCGGGCTCCAACCTGTTTCCGCTGTTCGTGTTCGAGATGGTGCGGCTGTCAGCGCTGCACGGCAATTCCCGGCATTCCGCCATGGGTTTTGCCGCGTACGCGATCGCCCAATGCGCCGTGCTGGGCGATTACGACACCGGCTACCGCTTCGCGACGATGGCCAACATCGTCGGCGAGAAATACCGCAGCGTCGGCAACGCTTTCGTCTTTGAGAACTTCATCCGCCACTGGAAAGAGCCGCTCGCGGGCACCGTCGCCGGCTTGGCGCGCACGCACCGCGTGGGCATGGAGCTGGGCGACATCTACCAGGCGACGTGGTCGGCATGCTACCAGGGCCTGTACCTGTTCACGACCGGCGCGCACCTTGGCCGCGTCCGCAGCGAATACGACGCCTTCACCGAGGAGCTGCGCTGGGACGAAGGCTGCGACGGGATGCGGCGGATGGTCACGCAGATGGTCGTCAACCTGACCGAGCAGGTTCCGGCGCCGCACCGCCTGGACGGCGAGCATTACACGAGCGACTGGGTCAAAAAGCGCTGGGCGGAGCGGCACGACAAGACGGAAATCGGCCACTACCACAACTTCAGCGTGATGCTGTGCGTGCTGTTTGACGAGATCCCCGAGGCGCTGACCCACGCCGCCGAGGCGGAAAAGTACGCGGACGGTCTGAACCCGATGTATTTCTGGCCGATGCTGCACTTCAACGGCGCGCTGGCGCGGCTGCAGGCGTTGCGCGCCAATCCGCAGCTGCCGGGGCTGGCGCGGGCGGTGGCGAAGTCGGCGCGCAAGCTGAACGCGTGGGCCAAGCAAAATCCGACGAATTACGAGCATATGGCGCACGCGGTGGCGGCGCAGCAGGCGGTTGTCGCCGGCAATTCGACGCTGGCGCAGGCGAAATTCGACGCGGCGATCCGCGCTGCCCGCGACCACGGCGCGCCGCTGCACCAGCTGGGGCTGATTTTGCACCTCGCCGGCGACTTCCTGGAGTCGCGCGGCCAGACCGTCCTGGCGCAAATGCTGATGCAGCAGGCGCTGCACGCGTGGTCGGAGTGGGGCGCGTCGGCGCTGGTGCGGCGGCTGACCGCGGACCACCCGCATCTGGCGGTGGCGGAGCGGAGCACGGCGGACCGGCTGCGGACGTCGACATCCTCGGGCACTTCCAGCGATACCGGCGTGGCGACGCTGGATTTCCAGGCGGTGATGAAGGCGTCGGCGGCGATCAGCGGCGAAATCGTCATGGAGCGGCTGACTGAGCGGCTTGTGCGCATCATGGCCCAGCACGCCGGCGCGCAGGCGGGGGCGCTGCTGCTGCGGCGCGATGGCCAGCTGCGCGTCGAGGTCGAGCTGGACCGCAATGCTGTGCGCGCGACGCCGGGGCTGTCGCCGGAGCGCTCGCGCGTCGTCTGCGCGCCGATCGTGCAGTACGTGGCGCGGACGCTGGAGCCGCTCGTGCTGGCCGATGCGCTGGCCGATCCGCGCTTCCAGAGCGGCGGTCAGGTCAAGGCGCGCGGCGTGCGCAGCGTGCTGTGTGCGCCGATCGTGCGCTCTGGGCGGCTGGACGCTGTCGTGTATTTTGAGAACAACGTGACCGTCGGCGCGTTTACCCAGGATCGGCTGGAGGTGCTGACGCTGCTGTCCACCCAGGCGGGAACGGCGATTGAGAACGCGGACTTGTACCGCAACCTCGAGGACAAGGTGCGCGAGCGCACCGCCGAGTTGGAGCGGCAGCGCGCCCAGCTGGCGGACGAGAAGGCCAAGAGCGAGGAGCTGCTGCTGAACATTTTGCCGGTCGAGACAGCGCGCGAGCTCAAGGCAACCGGCCGCACGCGCGCGCGGCGGTTCGAGGGCGTGTCCGTGCTGTTCGCTGACATCGCCGGCTTCACGACGGCGGCGGCGCTGATGTCGCCCGAAGAGCTTGTCGGTGAATTGGATGAGTGTTTTCGAGCCTTTGACGACATCTGCCAGCGCCATGGCCTCGAAAAAATCAAGACGATTGGCGATGCGTACATGGCAGCGGGCGGCGTCCCCGAGCCGTCGCGCGGCTCGCCGGTGGACACCGTCCGCGCGGGACTGGACATGCAGCGGTTCATGGGCGAGCGCGCCAAGCGCGGCGTGCGCGCGCCGTTCCGCGTGCGCGTGGGCATCCACACCGGACCGGTCGTCGCCGGCGTCGTGGGCAGCCGCAAATTCGCCTGGGACATCTGGGGCGACACCGTCAACATCGCGGCGCGCATGGAGCAGTCCAGCGCGATCGACCGCGTCAACGTCTCCGCCACGACCTGGGCGCTCGTGCAGGCGCAGTTTGCCGGCACGCCGCGCGGCGCGGTCTTTGCCAAAAACCTTGGCGATCTCGAGATGTTCTACATCGACGGCCGCACCGAGACGTCAATCGAACCGCTCCGCAGCTGATGCTACGCCGGCACGGCGGTACGCGCCGACGCCGACACCGATTGCGACTGGTGGATCGTCACCGTGCCGTCCGCGGCGATCGACACGTTGAAGTGCTGCAGGGGCGACTGCGCCGGACCGCCGGTCGGGTTGCCGGACTTGTCGAACTTGCTGTTGTGGCACGCGCAGCGCATGCCGTCGGCGGCGATGCTGCCGGACATGCGCATGTCGCAGCCAGCGTGCGTGCAGAGTGTGGTCATGGCGAACAAGCCGTCGACATCGCGGGCGATCGCGACCGGGTCGCTGGAGATGCCGCGCATGCTGCCGATGGCGATCGCGCTGACGTTGCCGGCGTTGACGTCATTGCCCGGTTGGTTGGACGCGCAGCCGGAAACGGCGAGCAGCGGCGTGGCGGCGCCGGACAGCGCCATGATTCGCACGAACGCGCGGCGGGAGGTGTGGGTCATGATCGGCATCCTTCGGTGGCTCGGGCGCATCGCACGCCGGCCTCACCGTACCGACCGCGCGCTTGAATGCAAAAGGCCGCCACAATTGCCAACAATTGCGCGTCCGTGGCTACTGCGGCTTGTAGGACACCACGATCTGCGTGCCGGGCTTGGGCGGATGGTTGAACGTCAGGCGGTTTTCGACGAGCGTCCAGGTAAGCGTCGAATCTGGAGGCGTGACGACTACTTGCAGCGTGTCCGGGCTGGGAAATGCGCTGAGGATGGCCGTCTTGATGCCCTCGCGGACCATCTTGCCGATGCTGGCCAACGCCGGGCCATAGTCGTCGTCGCAGATGCTGCCGAGCACGCCGCCGGTCAGCTGCACGAACGCCGCATGGGTGTTGCCGTAATGCGCGCCGACGAGCGTCTCTTTGGCAAAGCAGGCGGTGTCGCCGGGCTTGACGATAATGCCAAAGCCGATCATGGATTTATCGCTGCCGAAGGCGCTGTTGAAAGCGTCGACGACGGCTTGCGGCTGCGTCGCGTCCGGCCCGCCGACGCTGGCTTCGTCTTCGTCCGAGAGGATGATGACCGCCAATTCCGCGCCCGGGCGAAAGAAGCCGGCGTTGTCACTGTCGCGCTTTTGGATGGCTTCGATCGTCGCCAAGAGCGGTCGCTCATCGGTGGAGGGACAGTCGTTTTGGCAGTCGAGCGCCTCTTTGCGCACGATCGTGTCGTTGAACGCCGTTTGGTAATTGGCGACATTTTTGGTGAGGATGGACGACGACGTCCCGGCGATCGGCAGCAGGGAACCCTTCAAGCCATACGTGCCGTCGCTTGTGTCGGTTGTGGTAATGCCGATTTGCCAGTCGATTTTGCCCAAGCTGCCCAAAAAGCTGTCGAGCCGTGGCCCCAGCTTGAGCTCCTTGTTGCGCATGGAATCCGAGTTGTCGTCAATGATCAGCACGTCGACGGCGGCGCGTGTCTCGAATTCATCGTACAAAAACGTGTCGCGAAAGGTGCCATCGGCCAGCCGTTCGCTCGTCGACGCCGTGGCCTGCGCCTGCTGGATGTTGGTGGCCATCGGCACGTCGCTGCAGGCGCTGAGTCCGCCGCACAACGCCACGCAAGCTACGCACAGGCTGAATCGCACAAGGGCCATCAACGTTCCTCCGCAGGGTTCCTTGCAGTGTGCGCCTGTCGGGGGGGCGCGCAAGCAGGAATGGAGGTTGGTGGCCGTTGGGTGGCAAAAAGTTGCGCGGCTTTTGTGGTTATCTCTCGACGGACTTCACCACAAGTTCCATGCCAATCACGCTCAGTTCCTCAATTTCCGCCTGCAGGTCGGCGGCGATGAGGCTGTGGTCCTCCAGCCACCGCGCCGGCAGGGTCACCGCGACGCGCCGGCCGTCCGCCTGCAGGCCGACGTGCGGCAACGGCAGCGGGCTGCGGGCGCGGTGCAGCAGCACGGCCAAACGCAACAACACCGCGAGCCGCAAGGCAAATTCCGATCGAAGCGGCGGTGTGTCGCGGAACAGCGTCGCCAGCTTGCGGCGGTGCACGCGGATCAGGCTGGCCAGCAGCATCTGGTCGTCGCGCGAGAAGCCCGGCATGTCCGAATTCGCCACCAAATACGCGCCGTGCTTGTGGTAGCCGCTGTGGGCGATCGTCTGGCCAACTTCGTGCAGCCGCGCCGCCCAGCCCAGCAGCTGCCGCGCCAGCGGCTCGTCCGAGATCCACGCCGCACCGACCTGTCGCAGCAAATGCAGCGCCGTGCGCTCCACGCGCGCCGCCTGTTCGGTGTCGGCGTGCCAGCGCTCCGTCAGCGCCATGACTGTGCGATCGCGCAAATCCTCATGGCGAATGCGGCCCAGCAGGTCGTACAGCACGCCTTCGCGCAGCGCCCCCGACGCCGCCACCATCTTGCGCACGCCAAAAGTCTCGAACAACGCCGTGAGGATCGCCACGCCCGCGGGGAACACCGGCACGCGGTCTGGCCGCAGCGACGGCAGGTCGATCTTCTGGATTTTGCCGGACTTGATCAGCTCCTCGCGCAGCTTGGCCAGGCCGCGCGCCGTGATGCCGTGCTTGCTCCAGCCGGTCGCGCGCAGCACGCCTTCGATGGCCTCGACAGTGCCCGACGCGCCGACCGCCTCGTCCCAGCCCATGTTGCGGTAGCGCCGCGCCATGTGCTGCAGCTCCAGGCCAGCGGCGGTCTCGGCGGCGCGAAAGTTGCCGGTCTTGAGGTCGCCGTCGCCAAAAAATTCGCTGGTCCAGGTGACGCAGCCGATCTCGGCGCTCTCGGTCTCCAGCGGCTCAAAACGCTCGCCGAGGATGATTTCCGTGCTGCCGCCGCCGATGTCGACGACAAGCCGGCGGCCGTCCGGCACTTCCAGGCTGTGGGCGACGCCGAGGTAGATGAGCCGCGCTTCCTCGCGGCCGCTCAGTACCTCGATTGGCACGCCGAGCGCTTCCTTGGCGGCTTCCATGAATTCGTCGGCATTGCGGGCGCGGCGCAGCGTGGCGGTCCCGACGACGCGCAGGGAATCGCGTGGAACTTCGCGAATTCGCTGGCCAAACTGGGTCAATGTGCCCAGCGCGCGGTGCATCAGCGCCGGATCGAGGCGTCGCTCGTGGTCCAGACCCGCCGCGAGCCGGGTGGTCTCGCGCATCCGGTCGACGACGACGATCTGGCCCTGCAGTACGCGCGCCACGACGAGGTGAAAACTGTTGGAGCCGAGGTCAACGGCGGCGATGAGCGAGGGATCGGCCATGGTGCCTCGTGCCGGAACGGCGGCGCGGCGCGAGCGTGGCGCTGGCGGGCGGTTTGGTCAAGCCTCGCCGCGACCGGCCAGCCATTCCTGCAGACAAAAAGCCGGGTCATCGCCCGGCGTCGCGCGTTTGTACGTGCCGTCGACGTCCAGCAGCCACGCCTGGACGTTGTCGCGCAGCGGCTGCTCCAGGCATTCCTCGACGATGCGCGCCCGCAGCTCTGGATTGCGCACCGGCGTGGCGACCTCGACGCGGCGGCTGAAGCTGCGGGACATCCAGTCGGCGCTGGCGAACCAGACCTCGGCTTCCGGACCGTCGCCAAAGCGCCAGACGCGGGCGTGCTCCAGGAACCGGCCGACGACCGAGCGCACGCGGATGGTCTCCGAGACGCCCGGTAAGCCCGGCCGCAGGCAGCAAATGCCGCGGATGATCAGGTCAATCGGCACGCCGGCTTGCGACGCGCGGTAGAGCGCGGCGATGACGTTGCCCTCGCTCAGCGCGTTCATCTTGGCCTGGATGCGGCACGGCAGCCCGGCGCGGGCGCGCGCAGCTTGACCGTCGATGCGCGCAATCACCTCGCGACCGAGCGTGAACGGCGACTCCAGCAGGCGATCCAGCTTGCGCGGCGTGCCCAGCCCGGTCAGCTGCAGGAACACCTTGTGCACGTCCTCGCCGATCACCGGATCCGCCGTCAGCAGGCCCAAATCCGTGTAGGTTCGCGCAGTTTGCGGGTGGTAATTGCCGGTGCCCAAGTGCACATAGCGGTGGATGCCGTCGCCCTCGCGCCGCACGACAAGCAGCATCTTGGCGTGCGTCTTGTAGCCAACCACGCCGTACACAACGTTCGCGCCGGCCTTTTGCAGCTGCGCCGCCAGGTCGATATTCGCCGCCTCGTCAAAGCGCGCGCGCAGCTCCACGACCGCGGTCACGTCCTTGCCGTTGCGCGCCGCCTGTGCCAGCGCCTCGACGTACGGCGAGCGCGGACCGGTGCGGTACAGCGTCTGCTTGATCGCCAGCACGTCGGGATCGTCCGCCGCTTGCCGCAGGAATTCCAGCACCGGCGCCGACGCCTCGTACGGGTGATGCAGCAGCAGATCGCCGCGCCGCAGCCACTCAAAGCGGTCGTCCTCATCCTGCCAGCCGCGCGGCAGCTTGGGCGTGTGCGGCGGGTAGCGCAGCTCCGGACGGTCGCACATGTCGAGGATTGAGCTGACGCGGTTCAGGTTCACCGGGCCATCGATGCGGTACAGGTCGATCGGGTCCAGCTCGAACTCGCCCAGCAGGAATTCCGCCATCGCGTCCGGGCAGTGCGCCGCGACCTCCAGCCGCACGGCATCGCCATAGCGCCGGCGGTGCAGCTCGCCCTGCAGCGCTTCCAGCAAATCGTCGGCGTCTTCCTCCGCCAGCCACAGGTCGGCATCGCGCGTGACGCGAAAACCGACGACGTTGCGCACGGTCATGCCAGGAAACAGCTCGCCGACGCAGGCCTGGATAATCGTCGACAGCAGTACGAACTCATGCACGCCCGCGCGCCCGCCCGGGATCGCCAGCACGCGCGGCAGCGAGCGCGGCACCTGGACAATCGCGATGCCGGACTGGCGGCCAAACGCGTCCTGGCCATCCAGCGACACAAGCAAGTTCTGATTTTTGTTCTGGACGTGCGGAAACGGGTGCGCCGGGTCCAGGCCGATCGGCGTCAACACGGGCACGACCTCGCGGCGAAAATACGCCTCGACCCAGCGCGTCTGCTCCTCGCTCCACTGTTTGGGCTGCAGCAGGCGAATGCCCGACTCCGCCAGCGCCGGCAGCAGCACCTCGTTCCAGATGCGATACTGCTCGGCGACGATCGCCCGCGCCTCGTCGTGAATGCGGTTCAGCGTCTCGTTGGGCGGCAGGCCATCCGTGCCGCTCGCCGTCAGTCCCAGCTCGACCTGCCGCTGCAGCCGCGACACGCGAATCTCAAAGAATTCATCGAGGTTCGCGCAAGTGATCGTCAGGAACCGTACGCGCTCCAGCAGCGGCACCGCCGGGTCCAGCGCCATCGACAGCACGCGCCGCTGGAAGGCCAGCGAGCTGAGCTCGCGGTTGATGGCGTGCATCGGGTTGATGATTTCTTGGGCAACCGGCTGGAACTGGCCGGTCGCGCGGAGGGCGTGCACGTGGGTCATGGGTGATCGACTTCACTGCTCTACCGGCGTCGGCGCCGACGACGTCAGTCTGCCACTATCCCATGGCATTTGCACGAAACGGGCGTGACGCTGCCGTGATCTCCGGCGGCTCACGGCACGTGATCCAGACCGGCCGCAGTCACCCGCCAGAAGGGCACGCGGTCGCCCGGGCCGCGGAACTCCTCCAGCAGGCCCGCCGCGCGCAGATTGCGCAGCGCCTCCGCCAACGTGCTGCGATCGTAGCGCAGCGGCGCCGGCAGCTCATTGTTGATATCCGCGGCCGTCAGCTCCCGGTCCGCGTGCTGCTGCAGCAGGCCGAGCGCGAACCGCCGCGCCGTCTGCCGCTGCGGCGGGGCCGGCGGCGGCCGGCGCACATCGTTCGTGCCCGCGTGCGTGACGACATGGCCCGCGGCCGGCAGAAACGTTGCGCGCGTGTGCAGGCCGAGAAAGGCCGAGCAATTGCAGCGTTCCGCGCGGATGCAGCCGCGGGTGCGCAAGGCCTTGAGGCGATCTTTCATCGCCGCCTTGCTGACGCCGGGAATCAGCGTCTTGCTGACAAAACACACCCATGGCCGGCCTTGCGCCCGTTCTTTCATCACTTCGAGCGTGTGCGTCGTGCGTTCGCCCTGCTGCGGCTCGCCCGGCTCGACCCGTGGCCGAATCGGCACCGCCGTGCTGGTGTCAGCCGCGCCCGGCGCCGGAAACGCCAGCCGCAGGTGCATGCGCGGGTGCGCGGGACACTCGCAGACGCTGACGGATGCAAATCCAGCCTGTTCCAAACGACCCAGCCGTTCGTGAAATTGTAAGAGCGAAATCCCAGATTTTGCCGCTAATTCATCGGCAATTGCGCACGCAGTTTCCGCCTCGGGATGGCTGGCGCGGATGGCGTTTAGCAGTGCGCGGTCAGGATCGCCGACGCGGGCGATGGCGCGGAGTGTTGGGAGCGGACGTATGCTTGGCATCGATACCTCACGAGCAGAGCCGTCAGCTATCGTCGCGCTTACGCGGCTGGCTGTAAATCTGGACCAAAAAGGTCCGATTCAGACTCGGCTTCGTTCGGGATCGTTACAGGGCCGCCAAAACGGCGTTGGAGAGGCTGCAAGTCAAGCCAAAACCGTCGGGTTCCACGTGCAATGCGGTGACGACGCCATCGTCGATCAACATCGCGTAGCGCTTGGATCGCGTACCGCCCAGCCCCAGCGCCTGGACGTCGAGGCCGACGGCCTTGGTGAATTCCGCGTTTGGATCCGCGAGCATACGCACCTTGCCATCGGCGTGATGCGCGGCGCCCCACGCGCCCATGACAAAAGCGTCGTTGACCGAGACGCAGACGATTTCTTGGACGCCCTTGGCGTGCAATTTTTCACTGTCGGCGACGTATCCGGGCAAATGCGAGCGATCGCAGCCGGGGGTGAACGCGCCCGGGACCGCGAAGAGGATGCCGCGCTTGCCGGCGAACAACGCGGCAATATTGACTTTTGTTCCGGGAGTGCCTTCGTGCAGGTCGATGGAGGGGAGCTTGTCGCCGACGGAAATCATGGGTGTCCTTGGGAAGTGGGCGCACCGCTGCGCGCCAGTGAGATGCGGGATTTTGCCGTTGGATGCAAGGCCGTGAGCGCTAACTGCACGTCGCGTCGGGTGAAATCGCGGAATCGTCACGCCTCGCCGTCAGACCAGATAGTACGGCGTGTTGACGACGACGACCCGCGGACCGCCGCGCATCCGCAGCAGTGTGCGCAAAATGGCGCCACGGTTGTTGTGGAGAAAACCGTGATACCAGTGGCGCACGACCAGATCGGGGATCACGACGACGATCTCGCGTGCCGGGTTCGTGTCACGCATGTCCAGCACATAGCCGACAAGTGGAGTAAAGAACTGCCGAAAATTGGAGTGCAGGACCACCAGCTTCGGCTGCGGCACGCCCTGCGCCGCAACCGGCGCACTGACGAGCCGCGGCCACTGCGCTGTCAGATCGCACATTTTCGCTGTCTCGGCTTGGACTTGCACCACATGCACGTCCGTGGACAGGCGCATCGCGAACTGCAGGCCGCGCACCGCCATCTTGTTCCACGACTGCGCGGCGAGGATGACGATCGGCGGCACCGGCGGGGTCACGGCCAGCGGCTCGGTCCAGCTCAGCTGGCGGGCGACGTCGACGTAGTGCCGGTTGACGCGCACAAAGCCCAGCACCAGCAGCGGCACCAGCAGCAGCGTCATCCACGCGCCTTCGGTGAACTTGGAGACGGCGACGACGACAAGCGTGATGCCGGTCGCGACGGCGCCGATCGCGTTGAGCACCAGCGGTCGCCGGCTCGCCGCGCCCGGCAAGCGCCGCCAGTGCTGGACCATGCCGACCTGGGACACCGTGAACGCCAGGAACGCGCCGATGGCGAACAGCGGGATGAGGTTGTCGGTGATGCCGTCGAAGGCGATCAGCAGCACGGCGGCGAGGATCGCCAGCGCGAGGATGCCCTGCGAAAACACGAGCCGGCGGCCGCGGACGGCGAAGGAGTCGGGCAGGAAGCGGTCGTCGGCGAGGACGCGGGCGAGGCGCGGAAAGTCGGCGAA
>CAIPXZ010000634.1 GCA_903869075.1 uncultured Myxococcales bacterium
TGCTGCAGATCGCCAAAGAGACTGCGGACGGCACGCGGTCGTTCCCGGTATTTCTGCTTGTGGCACAGAAGGCGTGATGCCACCAGGTGCGACGACCGCTGTGTCGCCGCACCCTCCGCTTGCGCTTAGCCCTTGACCAACAGCGCGTAGACCATCCCCACCGCCAACGACAGCCCGATCGCAACCGCGGTGAAGCCGAACAGCCGGAACGCGACCTCCCAGAGCAGCGAGACCGAGCCCTTCTCCTCGAATGTCGGCGCGATGCCCTCAGCTTCGTAGCGCGCCAATTGGTCGCCTCGTTCCTCGCGCATCTCTTCTTCACTCACGCGACCGTTGAAAATCACCGGGTCCATCGGGAACTTCTCCGGGCGGAAGTGCGTGTTGAAGAAGTGCACCGTGAAGATGAAGCCGGTCGCCAACAGCGCTTCGTCCGAGTGCACAATTGTCGCGATGTTGAACATCCAGCCGGGTACAAAGCTGGAGAAGAAGACGGGGAACCAGAGCAAAAGACCGCTGCCGCCGATGGCGAACATGCCCCAGAAGACCGCCATGAAGTCGAATTTCTCCCAGTAGGTCCAGCGCTCAAACGTCGGCTTGGGACCGGCGAAGAAGAACCAGCGGAACATCGCCTTCAGGTCGCGCCAGTCGCGCAGGTTGGGGAAGAGCGAATCGGGGCCGAGGAGGCGCGAGACGATGCGGCGTTGGCCGTTCACTTTCGTCAGCAGGAAGCGGATGCTCATGCCAATCGCGACGACGAAGTAGCCAAACGTGACGACCGCTGCAGCGTGGTGAATCGTCCGTGCGCGCGCCGCGCCGCCAAACGTGTCCATCAACATCTTGCCCCAGCCCGTGCCGTGGAATTTCAGCGGCAGACCCGTGAGCGCGAGCGTCAGGAAGCTCGTTACGACGACGAAGTGCAGCGCGATGTGCTTGGCGTGGAAGCGGCGGTAGACCTTGTGCGTGCCGGCATCGGCCACGTGACCCTCCATGCGCGGTTTGCGCTGCCGTTCCACGAACGACCTCAGCGCCCACAGCAGCGAGTGCAGCCAGAAGAACAGGAACGTCCCGACAAGCAGCCCGGTCATGGCAATCCGCGTCCAGTACAGCGCCGGGTATTTCTTCTTGTCGCCGTCCTCCGCGTGCGGCGCGTACTGCGCAAACGACGCGCCCGCGCTGCTGTGGCACTTGCCGCACGTGTCGACCAGATTGGCTTTGTTGACACTCGACTTCGGGTCGTCCGCTTTGCGCACGTCGTGCGCGGTGTGGCAATCAGCACAGCCCGCGACCTTCTCCGGGTAGCCCAGCTGCACATTTTTGCCGTGGAAGCTGTTGAAGTACGTCGATCCGGCGATAGTCGTCACCTTGTTGCGCTCCATCATCGCCGTGTCGTCGTGGCACTTGAGGCACGCCTTTGTGTGAAAATCGCGGCCTTTCGCGTCGTTGTCGATCTTGGCAATCGCGTGCAGGCCGTGACAGTCCGTACACGTCGGCGCGTCGTTGTGCCCTTTCTTCAGCGCGGCGTAGTGCACTGAATCGAAATACGGCGACTCGTGGGTGTGGCACTCGCTGCACGTCTCCACGATCGCCAGCTTGTCGGTCTTGTGCGGCTGGATCGTGTGAATGTCGGCGTGACAGCGCGCGCAATCGATCGGCAAGCGCTTGCTGTTGTGGACGCTGCCCTGATGCTCCTTCACCGCTTTCGCGTGGCAGCGCGCGCAGTCGGTGCCCTTGAAGGTCGCGACACATGCCTCTGTGCTTGCCGCGGCGAGCGGGATCGCTTCGTCGCGGACATGACAAGCCGTACATGCGAGATCCTTGTGCGCCGAGGCCTCGTAAGTGGCTACATGCACGTTCTTCTCGTGACAGCCCTGACAATCCACGCGCGCGCCGTCTGCCCATGCCGGCCAGGCCAAGAGCAACGCGATGCCCGCGCTGACCCATGTTCCAATGTTCTTTGACGTGTTCACGTTGCCCCCTTTGTGGGTGTCGTTGGGGCGGCGATCGCAAGACGCGACGGCCGCAGCGCTCGAACTAACTGCACAAACCGGCGGCGCGGCGCGACGTCTTTAGCTTGATTTTGATTGTGTAGGCGTCTTTGGGAAACTGCTCCAGCACCTTGGCCGGCGGCTTCGCGAGGTCAAAATGCAGCGACGCAACGTGAGAGAAGAGAGGCTCCCAGTCGCGCAGTCCGTGCTCCAGAATGTAGAGGTTCGTCACGCCCTGCACCTTCAGACGCTGCCACGCGCGCACCGCTTCGGCTTCGTCGTTGGTGACCAGCACAACCACCCCTTGCGGCGGCAACTGGTCGAGCTCAAAGACGAAGTCCTTGTCGGCCAGCTGATCAAATGTGACACGCTGGGCGGAATCCAGGTGAAACGCGTCAAACTCCGCTTTCGGCCGCAGATCCAGCGTGACCAGCTTCACCGCGGAGTCGTTCCAGGTCTTCACGTACTCCAGCGGGTGTACAAACACTTCGCGCTTGTCCAAGAGCGACTGGTACTGCGCGCCGAGGTGCTGCCACTTCTGCTCTGGCGTCGGCTGGCCGTTCAGCCAAATACCGAGCGCGACCGCCAACGCCACGCCCGCACTCGCCACATACGCGCGGTTGCCGATCTTCCACGAGAACGGCGCATCCGGCGTGCGGAAATACTGCTCGGTCTTCTCCGCCGCGTAGAAGAACGTGAGCGCCAGGAGCGTCACACCGACGACGGTGGCGCCCAACGACCAACCGAACCAGTCCGACAGGAGCAAGCGCTCGGTGTAGGACGCGTTCCAGAAGCCACTGAACTTGTCGACGGTTTCGCCAAATACGCCGGCGCCGAGAATCGTGCCGATGAAGAAGACGATGCCGTCCAGCTTGAAGCTCGCAGCCGACACGACTGACGTGCCCGGGCAGTAGCCACCGATGACGAAGCCGACGCCCATGACGAGACCGCCGATGAGGCCGGGCCAGAGATACGTCTGGTTGACGAAGATTTTGGAGAAGTCGAGGTAGCCGATGGACGCCGTGAAGAAGATCAACAGGCACGCCGTGAGGATGCCCGTGAACATGGTCTTCAGCACCGTCATGTCTTTCAGGTAGAACTGCGCGGCGAGTTTGCGGGCGTTACCAAAGCCGGCGAGCTCAAGCACCGTGCCGAAGCCAAAGCCGATGGCGAAAAACGTTGCGTAGTTGATGGATTTGCCGTGTGCGGCCATATCGAGTGGGAACATGACGACCTCCTAATTCCACAGCTTGCGGACAAACCAGGCGACGAGATACGCACCGCCAAAGACCGCGAACATGAAGACCCAGCTGCCGGCGGAGAGCACCGCGCCGCCGCTCAAGGCCTGACCCGACGTGCAGCCTCTCGCGAAGCGCGCGCCAAAGCCCATGAGCACGCCGCCGACAAGCGCGAGCGCGAGGCGGGTGGTGTTGGAGATTTGCGGACCTTTGCAGACTTCGACCTTCAAGCGGCGGTTGCGCCACGCCGAGACCAGGCCGCCCGCGAAGGTGCCGATGAGCATCATGACGCTGGAGTGGTCGAGGGCGTGCCTGTCGCCGCCGCCGACTGCGGCGAAGTAGCCGACGCGATCGACGTGCGACTGCGCGACGCTGGCGGTGGCCGCGACCTGAATGCGGCTGATGGCACCGGAAGCGCCGAGACCGCTGTGGGTGAGCGCAAACGCGCTGAAGAGGACGACGCCCAGAAGCGCGCCCGCCAAGTACGGATTGATGTAAGGCTTACTTTGCATGGCTATTTTTTCCTCCAACGGGGTCGTGGTCGTAGCCGAGCGCCTTCCAATCCAAGCGCCCCTCTTTTCCGTGACAATTCAGGCAGGTCAGCGCCTCCTTCTTGGGCGCGGTCATGTGCGTAATCGGCCAGAACATGTGCGTCTGGGTGAAGTCGTACTGGCCGCTGTAGGGCAGCCCCGCGACTTCGGCGCCTTTCTTGGCGGCAAACGCCCAGTCAAACTTTGTCCAGAAGCCGCCTTCGCCGCTGGTAATCGGCGGAATCAGGATTTTGTTGATGGGATCAAAGATCTGCTTGGCGCGGTGCACCTTGAACGGCCAAATCTTCGCCGTCAGGTCCTTGCGATTGCCCAACGGCTGGTTCATCGCCTGGTCGGTCGACGTCAGCTTGTCGCCCATGATGTAGCGGTCCATCCGGCCGTTGTACCAGGCGTATTCCGGCCGCACGTCTTCGTCGTACTTGAATTCGCCTTTGATCTTCAGGTACTCATGCGCGTTGTCCTTGCGCGTCGCGTCGCCGGCTTTGGACCAGTCCCAGTCCATCTTGGTCGGATATTTCCGGGCAAACGCGGGGATGTGGCACGTCTGGCACGCCACACGCGCAACGTGCTGGTTGAGTTGGCCGTCGGCGTGCGGTGTCGTCTTGTGACAGTCCACACAGTCAAAACGCTTGGCCGGCGTCTTGTTCGTGTACGTCGCGTTGACCTTGCCCGGCACCACGTGATTGTGCGTCTGGTGGCAGTCGATGCACTGGAAGTTCAGCTTGCCCATGTGCACGTCGACTTCCTCGCTGGCGTTCAAGAGTGAGTCGTCCAAGTCGCCGTGTTTGACACCCATGCCGCCGCCGCCGTTGAAGTGGCAAATGCCGCAGTTCTCACGGTATGGCGCACGCACGCTGCGCGCGACGGCGGCCAAGTTGACCTTCTTGCCGGGCAAGCCGCCTTTGTCCTTGGTGTACGAGCCCGAGCCGTCATGGCAGACCAGGCAGTCGACGTTCTGCTCCTTTTTGAAGTCGAAATTCGCGTCGGTCCAGCCATAGCCCGCGTGGCATTTCGTGCACGACGCCCAGTTGCCCGAGACGCTGATGCAGAAGTTGTTCATCAGGTTGCTCTTGCCGGTCCGCACGGTCTTCCCTCCGCGCTCGACGTCGCCGCTCAGCCAAGTCCAGTGCGGCGTTTTCATCACCTCTTTGGCGGCGTCTTTGTGGCACGTCAGGCACTTGGCGGTGACCGCCTGCGGCTCCTTGATGTCTTCCTTGAAATACGCGCTGTGGTCGAGGTGCGGCCGCGTGCGGTGTGCGATTGGGTTGATCGGCGCCAGCTTGACCGCGGTAGACGGCGTTTGTGCGCGCGCCTCGCCGCTTGGCCACAACAGCGCAAAGGCCAGCGCCAAAGCGGCGGCGAGCCCAAGTGTAGTGGACGACACAGTTTTCATCGGAACCTCCTGAAACGGACAAGATCCCTCCGGCCGCAGGGGTCGAAAGGTAGAAAGAAACGGAGAGGAGTCCGCGCCCTGCCGAAACGGCGCAGGACACGTGTTGGGGTTACGGAACGTCGGTTGAGAGCCACGCCGTCGAGCCTGCGGAGAGCAAGCGAGGCGTTGGGAGGAGTCAGGTGCACGCGACAGTACGCCCAACGAGAAGGGCGGGAGCCAGCGTTTGTGTACGGTGTCAGGAAGTTCGAGAGGCAGGCAGCCTCAGGTACCCAGTCGCGTCGACCATCCCATGAGACGTGCACGCTCAGCGCCGGCGCGATGCCGGGCGAGGTGAACGCGTGGTGACACATGCACAGGCGCATCGCTTCGGGGGAACAGCGATGACGCAGGCGGGCAGCGCGGAGCGGTCTTTTGGGAGGAGCGCGTCGGGTGGAAATCAGGCCCGGGTGAGGCGTCGCGCCATCGTGTGGCCGCTTGCCCTCTGCCCCGCTGATTCTCCGGGCGCTCATCTGGATGCCTCAGCATCGTCCGCCGGTTGTGCACCGGCCTGGCACCACGGTAGACCCATGACGCGGCGCGTCAAGCGTCAGGCGCGCGGCCGTGACGATCGGATGACAGATGAGACCAACGTATTGTCTGTTCGCCGTGCACAGCTAGTTCCCGCCGCTCTCATGCGCCGAACCGACAATCGCGTCATACGCGGACTGGCTCAGGTACTGCGGCACGTAGCTCTGATTGCGCGAGATGAGCTGGCTGTGGAAGGCGCGCAGGTGGTTGCGCGGTAACGGCGCAGCCAACCCCATCTTCCACCGCCCCGCGCGCCCGGACACACTCCCGCCCGGAGGTGTCCGATGGAAGCAAGTCTGGTGACCGAGAAGTACGTCCCCCGCAAATCGACGCGGCGTGACCCCTGGAGCGAAGCCGAAGCCCGCGAGGCGCTGGCCGCTGCGAGCCGGAGCGGGCTTTCGCTCGCGGCGTTCGCGCGGCGTCACGGCCTGTCCGACAGGAATCTGTATTGGTGGCATATGCGCATATGCGCACATCCGGATGTGCATACCGGGCCGCTGTCGTTCGTGCCAGTGGTGCCACTTCGTGCGCCGGCACCACCGCCAGCGGTCGCGCCGCTTGAGGTGGTGGTCGGTCCCGCGGTCGTGCGCGTCGGTCCGGACTTCTGCGAGGAGACGCTGGCGCGGGTCGTCGGCGTGCTGCGCAGCCTGCCATGCTGAGGCTGCCGCCGGCGGTGCAAATCCTGGCGTGCACGACGCCGGTGAGCCTGCGCAAGTCGTTTGACGGATTGGCGGCGGCGGTGGAATCGGTGCTGGAACGCGAGCCGATGAGCGGCCACATCTTCGTGTTTTTCAACCGCCGGGCGGACCAGATTCGCCTCTTGTGGTGGGACCGCGACGGCTGGCTATTGGTGGCAAAAAGGCTTGAGCGTGGCAGGTTTCCGATGCCGTGGCAGCGCGCGCCAACGCAGGGCCAAGTGTGGGCGCTGCAGCCTGGCGAGCTGACGCTGCTGCTCGAAGGCATCGATTTGCGCGCCGGCAAACGCCTGCCGAGATGGCAGCCGACGGGCATCGAAAACAGCGTCACAACTATGTGAATTCACGGCGCGATTCATGGAGTTTTGGGCCAAATTCCGGCATCATGGAAGGCATGACGGATGGTGTCCAGACCGAGCCCAAGCCCGCCACTTTCGACCCCGCGAACATCGCGGGCGTGCGCGAATTCCTGGCTGATTTGCAGAAGCAGGGTCGGCACGATGAAGTCATCGACCAGATGATCAACCTGCTCTTGCAGGTGCTGGCCGACAACAGCCACAAGGCAGAGACGATCGCCAAGCTGCTCAAGGCTTTGTACGGCCGCAAGTCGGAGAAGATCAGCGCCGGTCAGCTGGAGCTGTTTCTGGAGCAGGCGGCGGCTGAAGCGAACGAGCGGACAGAAGCGGCTGAACCGGAAGAAGAAACGGCGGCGCCGGAGCCCACGCCTGAACCGCGCCAGCAGCGCCGCCCTGGTCGCAATGCGCTGCCCAAGCACCTGCCGCGCGAGCGGATCGAGCTCAAAGTGCCGGAGCCGCTGCGCAAGTGCGTGACGTGCGGCCTGGACAAGGTGTGCATCGGCCACGAGACGAGCGAGGTGCTGAACTTCCGGCCGGCGTCGCTGTATGTCGAGGAATTCGCCCGCGAAAAGCTGGCGTGCAGGCCATGCCAGGAGGGCGTGGTCATCGCCGCGCCGGCCGAGAAAGTGATTGACGGCGGCATGGCGGGCGCGGGCCTGCTGGCGCACATCGCGGTGTCGAAGTACCTGGACCACCTGCCGCTTTATCGATTGGCACAGATTTTCACGCGTCAGGGCATCGACATCGCGGAGTCGACCCTGGGCTCGTGGATCGCGGCAATCTCGCGGCTGCTGGACCCGGTAGCGCTGCTGATTCGTGCGCAGGCGCTGGCGTGCCGGGTGCTGGGCGCGGACGACACGGGCATGAAAGTGCTGGATGCGGACGACGAGCGCGGCATCAAGCGCGGCCACATCTGGGTGTACCTCGGCTACGTGAACGGTGCGGCGACCTGGCCGGCGTTTGCGTACACGCCCGACTGGAAAAAGGACGGCCCGGCGGCGTTTCTGGAGAGCCGCAAGAAGGGCGTGCTGCAATGCGACGGCTACAAGGGCTGGGCGAGCATCGGCAAAAAGTCACCGGCGGAGCTGGTTTTGGCAGGATGCTGGGCGCACTCGAGGCGTAAGTTTGTAGAGGCGCTCGAAATCGGCAGCAAAGCGGCGGCGACCGCCGTCAAACTGATAGCCAAGCTGTACCGCATCGAGCAGCAGGCGCGCGACGAGAAGCTGGACTGCGCGGCACGGCAAAAACTGCGGCAGGAACTGGCACCACCGGTGCTGGCAGAGCTCAAAAAGTGGAAGGACGAGCGCATCGGCAAGACGACACCGCAATCGCCGCTGGGTCAGGCGCTCGGGTATCTGCACAATCAGTGGGATGCGCTGCAGGTGTATGTCGGCGACGGCGAGCTGCCGATCGACAACAATTTGGTGGAGAACAAAATCAGGCCGATCGCACTTGGGCGCCGGAATTACCTGTTTTGCGGGTCGGACGAGGGCGCGCAGCGAGCGGCGACGATTTACACGGTGCTGGCGACGTGCAAGCTGGCGGGCGTCGAGCCGTGGGCGTATCTGAACGACGTGCTGCCTAAGCTGGCGAAGTGGGCCGAGGGCGACGACGTGAGCGTGCTGCTGCCGGTGGAGTGGAAGGCGGCCCGGGCGGCGACAGGCGAGGTCCTGGCCGAAGCGGCGTAGGCGGTGCGGGTCGCTGGTCCGTTACATGGTGCCTCCCCGCCAGCCGAGCCGCACCGGACGCACCGGATGCGGCCCAGCGGGCGATTGTGTTGCGGGAATCGCTTACTTGCTGCCGCCCTCGACCTTGGGGACCAGCGTGATGACGTCACCGTCGGAGACCGCGGTGGTCGTGCTGGCGCCGAGGCCGTTGACGGAGATGGCGTGACCCGCGGCGGGGAGATCGACGGCGTCGAGGATTTCGCCGACGGTGGCGCCGGCAGCGGCTTCGTGGTGGCGGGCGGAGTGACCGAGGCGGAGGATTTTGATGTTCATGGTGTAGAAGCTCCTGAAAATGGGACACAAAGGCACTGTGTGACGGCGGAGTTGCCTGCACATGGTCCTTATTCCAGATTTGGCTCAGGACTTGCGCTTCATGGATCGTCGAAGTCTTCAGTCGTGAAAACCAGGCCCAACTGCTGCACCTTCGGACATTTCGAGCGCTTTTTGTCCGTTTTCTGTTATGGTGCTGCGCTGCCTTCTTCGCTCGATTCCTCCGGCAACAAGGGCCCAGTTGGTTCCTGCCGGGTTGACCCAGGCAGAATGAGATTCACATCATAGTCGAGGCCGGACGATTCGAGGTTCCGGAGTTGTTCTGCAAGCTCCGAGTCGACAGATGTAAGCGATTCGAGGAGAGGCCGGTTCGCGGTGGTTATCACGGTCGCGGTTGGCAAATCGCAGTCTAGCGCGACCGCAATTTCCGCTGCCACGACGTTGTCCAGTACACTGAACGCCTTGAGGATGTCGTCTCGTTCGGTTCCACTGCGTCGGCACTCGGCTTCCACCGTGGATTGCAACTCGCGCGCGAGGCGCTCGCGTGCTGGTTCGTCTCCGCACGTCAGCAGCCACAGAAGCACTCGAAGTTCGTAGGGATTCTGACTGCCCCACCGTCGAACTGTCTGAAGGAACCTGTCCCCGAGAGAATCGACAAGGACCAGGCCGAAGGTGGAACCAGCTCGTTGGGCGAACATAGCGGCACTCAAAAGCGTTCCGGCTTGCCTGAGGCTCGAACCGCCAAGTTCTGCGGCCAAGCGCGGCGCGTTCAATGCGTCCGCGACCCGCCGCATCTCGTCGGGGAAAAGCTCTAGCCAGAGGTACAGATCGCCCGCGTCAAATCGCAAGTCCGTGAGACTCGCATGCCGCACGGCATCCGCCATCAAGTCCGCTAAGAAAGTGACTTGCGACCGAAGGAGCGGGCGATGAAGACGATGCAGTATGCTGACGAGCTTGTCGACCGCGGCGACATCGCCCCTTCGAACACCCTGAAGCGAGATTGACATCACCGGCCAATCCAAGATTTGCCCGACCTCCTCCAGCCATCCCGGCGCAAAACGTTCAACGGACCCGACGAACCACAAGATCGTGTCGTAGTGGTCTGGGTGTGTCCGCGCAAGTTCGCGGGCCGCCGAAGCGGGCGTGAATGCTGAAAGCACGCGTGCAGCGCATTCTGGGCGGGCGTGTCCGAGCGCCGTGAACAGTTCGCGAAGCCAGTGCCAATCCTCGGAAGTGGCATCGCGTACGCGGGAAGCGATCGCCTCCGCATGTGCTTCAAGCGCGTCCCCGGGCAATTGATCCAAATACCAATGACACGCGAGCAAGTGGAGACGATGGGCCACCATTGCAACATCGATAAGTCCCGCTGCAGCCGCAGTGCCGACTAGCAGGCTGCTGAACTTCTCGCCCCACAAGATCGACTCCGATCCACTGATCGTGTAGAATCTCAGCAGGTTGCCTGAGGTTCCACCATGCGCGGTCACGTTCCATCCCAAATCTCCA
>CAIPXZ010000635.1 GCA_903869075.1 uncultured Myxococcales bacterium
GAGACCGTCTCAATGCGGCTGATGCCCAAGGGCAAGCCGCGGCTCAGCTGCTGCGCGATGCCCGCCTGGCCGCCATTGCTGGCGCACAGGACGTGCGTTACCGTGTTCAGGCAGTGCGAGCCGTTGGGACGCGACACCAAATACGTCGCAATTTCCTTGTGTTCCTTGTCCGCCAGCAGCGAGGTCGGCGCCTCGACGGCGTCGCAGCGCCCCGGCGTCTTGGCCAGCTGCGCCTCCACCCAGCGGGCGACGAACAGGTCCGCCACGGCCTGGTGGGCAAACTTCCACTCGTGGGCGCCCTGGATGCGCTCAAACAGCACCGACTGGAACAGCCGCTCGCAGACGTTGTGGTTGTCCGGCGTGTCACCGCCCAGCGACTTCAGGCAGCGCGGCAGCGTCAGCTGCAGGTTCCATTGCCCATCGACGATGCCGTCCGTCGCCACGAGCCCGTCCACCGCCGCCAGCGCTTTGTCGCCGGGCCACTGCAGCTCCATCAGCTCTTTTTGCAGCCGCTCGGAGATGATCGCCTCGTGGACCTGGCTCAAGTTGGTCAGCCGCTCGTCGGTCGCAAAGTCCTTGGCAAGCTTCTGCACGACCTGCAAGTCGCGGTACGTCGCCATGTACGGAAAATAGCACTGGGAATCAAGCATTCCCTGCCGATCCAGCCGCCAATCGTGGGCGAAATTGCTGACCCGCGTCGCCTCGTCCTTGGTGTCGGTCATGCGCGTCAGGCTCGAGCGCGCGCGCCCGCAGTCCAGCGGCGGCAGCTCCAGCACCGCGTCCAGGCCCTGGATGCCGTAGTAGTCGTCAAACACCGACGGCCGACCGAGCGCGACGACCTGCGCCGTCGGGAACCGCTTGCGCAGATCGGCGAGCGCCTCGAGCACCGCCGGGCGCCGCGAATTCGGCACTTCATCCAGCGAATCGGCCACAAGCAGCCACCGGCCTTCCACCAGCAAGCGCTCCATCGTCGCCCGCTGCGCGCCGTCCGCCACCTTCATCTGCCGCGCCACCGCCTCGAGGATCAGGTTCGCACCGCCCGCCGACGCATCGGCACCGTACAGCTGCGCCAGATCCACGAGGAACGCGGGCAGCGCGCACGACTCGGCCGTCAGCGCCTTGGCCAGCTCCGACTTGCCGATACCGCCGCGCGCCTGCAGCAGCACGAATTTCAGCTTGCCCTCGCGCAGCGTGTCAAAGAACACCTGCTCGCTGACCATCCGGTCGCTGTCCGGCCGCAGCGTCAACGGCCACACGCGCGCGTGCAGCTGCGGGCGCAGGTACGTGAGGTCGTTCACCGCCAGTTCGTGCTCGCCGGCGGCCTTGCGGCAGCTGGCGGTATATTCCTGACCGTCCGTGTCGAGGAACTCGCGCAACGTCGCCGGGCCACCGCAGCCAGCGCTCAGCGCCACTCCGGAAACCATCAGCGCTTGCGTGACGTTGCGGGCGAAAATCCCGGACAATCGGGTCGCGAATCGGGACATTGCAGCCTCCCCCACGCGCGCGTGGATATTGCCCCAGTCTTGTACACGCCTTGGACCCGGAATTGCAACGCGCGAACGCTGCCCGTCAGCCTCCCGTGGCGTACAGCACCACAGCGGACGTCGGCTGAACCTGCACCGCGACGCCGGTTACTGTCGGCACCACGTTGGCGTCATCGGCACCCAGCAGCAGCCACCACGGCCCGCCAGGCACGTCAAACCAGCTGATCTCACTGGCCATTCCGTTCAGCAGCACCGCCAACGGCCCGCGCGGCGTGTGGATCTGGTAGCCCACCGACCACGGCGCGCTGCCCCACAGCAGCCGCATCGGCTGGCCCGCGAGCAGCGCAGGAATCAGCCACGCCTTGCGCAGCGCGATCAGCCGCCGGTAGTGGTCGACCAGATCGGCGTTGACGCGGCGCTCGCGCCAGTCGAGGTGGTTCGTCGTGTCGTCGCGGTTGTAGCTGTTGCCGTCCAGCCAGCCCGGCTGCGTGTGGTGGCCGGGCTGGTTGAGGTCCTGGACCTTGGCGCGGGCCCATTCCTGGCCTTGCGCCAGCATCACCGCGCCGCGCGACAACAGCGCCGATAGGCGTTCCGAGCATGTCCACCTGCTGAACTTGCCTGCCACATTCACCGTCCTGGCAGCGCCGGACCGTCCGGAGCCGCGCCTGGACCGAGCATGACCTGCTGTTCGCGACCTGTCGAGGCCCAA
>CAIPXZ010000636.1 GCA_903869075.1 uncultured Myxococcales bacterium
CGGCTGGTTCGGCTGCTTGGACGCGGCGGCCACGGCATCGTCTTCCGCGCGCTGGACAACCGGACGCGTCAGGAAGTCGCGCTGAAGCTGCTTTTGCAGTCCGGCGACGACGCGGCGCACGTCCGCCGGTTCCAACGCGAGGCCGAGATCCTGGCGCGGCTCCACCATCCCAACACGGTGCGGGTGCTGGATACCGGCCAAAGCGCGGACCGCACGCTTTATTTGGTGATGGAACACGTCCAGGGCCATTCGTTGGAAGCGACGCTGCGCCGGCGGCTGGATGACGGCGAAGTGCTGAGTGAAGCCGACGCGACGGCGATTGGCCTGCAGGTGCTGGGGAGCCTCGCGGAGGCGCACGCGCTTGGGTTGGTACACCGCGACGTCAAGCCGGCGAACATCATGCTGGACGACCAGGAAGGCGCGGTGCGGGCAAAGGTGCTGGATTTTGGCATCGCGCAGACGCAGGAATCATCGCTGACGGCGACGGGCAAGCTCATGGGCACGCCGACGTACATGAGTCCGGAGCAGTGCTTGGGGCTCGAACTCGACGGCAGGAGCGATCTGTACGCGCTCGGCGCGGTGCTTTACCGGTGCGTGTCCGGGCGGGCGCCGTTTGAGGATCCGAACGCGCTGACGGTCATGTTCAACCACGTCAACGTGCCGCCGCGCGACCTGGCGTCGGTGGCGCAAACGACGCTGTCGGCGGGGTTTGTCGACGTCGTGATGCGCGCGTTGGCCAAAGCGCCCGATGAACGCTTCGCCGACGCGCAGGCGATGGGTCGGGCGCTGTCGCTTGTGAAGGCCATGCCATTGGGCGGAACGCGCTCGGTTGAGACGCGGACCGCCTCGCCGCTGCGGCTGCAGCCCGTCGCGCCGCTGGCGGGCACGTCCATGACCGCCGCGCGGGTGCGGGACAAGTGGCTGGAACTGCGCACGCGTGCCTTGCCGTGGGTGCTTGTGGTAGCGAGCCTGGCGGTTTTGGTGGTGAGTCGGATTACGCCAGATGTGCCGGAGTCGCGCGCCGCGCCGCCGCTGCTCGTGCCCGTGCTCCGCACCATCACCGCGCCCGTGCTCCGCTCCATCGCCGCGCCCGTGCTCCGCACCATCGCCGCGCCCGCGCCGCGGCCGATCGCGCCCGTGATGCCGGCCGTGGCACAACCTGCACCGCCGGCTGTGGCCCCCACAACGCCAGCACCGCCGGCAGCGGTCCGCCAGCCGGTCGCGGCCGCGCATCCGGTGGGTGGGCACCGTGGTCGATCGGCGCGCCTGCATCCACGGCGCGCGGCGGCGACGGACGACCCCAACACCGTGCTGCCGCCGGACGCGCCGGGTGGGCCGTGAGCCAGGGGCACCCGCGCGGCGCGGCTTCTCATGGATGAACGGCTGACCGCGGTCCCGCAGGGGCGACGGCCCGCCGCGCCGTTGTCGCGCCGCGTGCTCGCTCTCGTTATTTTCGCGCACTTGCTTGTCAGCGGCGTCAGTGCGGCCGCGACGCCGGCGCCGGTCGCCCCGGACCGCGTTCAGGCCATGGCGCTGGGGCGGCAGGCACTCGCGGCGTTCCTGCGCAGTGACTTCGCCGCTGCCACGACGCTGTACCACGCGGCAGGGCGGCTCGCGCCTTCGGTAGGCCATTTTGCGTTTGGTGCCGCCCGCGCGGAGCAGGAAGCCGGCGATTTCCGAGCTGCGGCCGATGATTTTGCCCTGGCGCTGGCGCTGACGCCTGCCGACCACCCGCTGCACGCGCGCGCCGACGCCGCGCTGCAGAGCTTGCAACTCAAGATGTTGGTCGCAGCGCCACGCCCGCCGGTTGCGGTTCCGGCGGAGCCGCCCGCGGCCGTAACGCCGACGTCCGTCGTCGTTGTCCTGCCCGTGCAAGCAGCGCGTCTGCCGGATGCAACCCCGCCGCCAGCGGAGCTGCCGACGCCAGTGGCTCGGGAAAAGCGAGCTGATTCAGCGGATTGGCGAACGCCGGCGGGCTGGACGGCGCTCGCGCTGGGTGCCGCAGCGGGTGCTGTAGCCGTCGCGCTCGCGGTCTCGGCGCACACCGGGCAGGGTGCGTTGGATGGCCACCTGCTCGCCGATGGCCGCTACGACCTCGCGCAAATCTCGATGAACGACGCCGTCAACACCCAACGCGCCATCAACACGCGCTGGGGCTGGTCTGGCGGCTTGGGCGGCGCGTGCATCGCCGGTCTCGTCGCCGGCGGCTGGTGGCTCTTGCGTTCGCCGGATCGGTCCGTAAGCTACGCGTCGACCAACCCGGTCGCCGCAGCCTTTTGATCAGGCTGGAGGATCCGATCGCGCCTCGACACCAGCCCACGCAAAATTCCCACAAACGGCGATTTTCGACCGCCTGCCAGCGTGCGGGCGCGCCCCACCGACGCGCGGTGGTGACGTGAGGTGGATGGCGGCGTTTGCCACCGTCGGCGGGCTCTGGGCTTGCCGCGACTTGCCAACGGCGGCGCAATTTGGCTACGCCGCTGCGGACGCGACGGCAGGCGATGGTGCGGGCACGGACCACGCTGATCCGCACTGCGGGCTGCCGGGATGGTTGACCGTTATCGTCGACGACAATGGCCGCAACCGTGCCGTTTGCGCGGCAGATTATCCCGTGTGGGGCTTGGCCAACGCGGACCCGGCATCCGCCGTCGACCATGCGGACGGGAATTTTGCCGATACCCGCACAACGCTGGTCTGGCACGCCGCTCCGGTGGCCGAACACGTGCCGCTGGCCGTCGCCGCGAGCGCTTGCGATGGTTTGACGGCGGGTGGTTTTGCGGACTGGCGCCTTCCGACCGTCGCTGAGGCATTGAGTCTTGTCGACTTTACCAAGGCGAATCCAGCAGTTGTGATGCCATTGGTCGTGCCTCCGGGCGCGCTGGCGTGGACGGTCGTGCGCCACGGCGACTCGGCGTGGTCCGTCGGTTTTGCCGATGGCAGCTCGGCGCTGCTGCCGGCGGGTGCGCTGGCGTCGGCGTGGTGTGTGCGCGCGGACCCGTGGCCCAAGTCTGTGCCGCCGCAGCGGTTTCTCAAGCAGGGGCCGCTGGGCGTGACCGACATGATCGCCACCGACACCGCCACCGGGCTGCAGTGGCAAGCGACGCCGTCGCCCATCCCGCTCGGGCCAGCCGAAGCGCTGGGCTGGTGTCGCAACCTCGGCATCCAAGGGCACGGCTGGCGCCGGCCGACCGTGCAAGAGCTGCTGTCCCTGCTGGACCGATCCGGCAGCCAGCCGACCATCGCGCCGGGCATCTTTCAGATGGCTTCCGGCCTTTTCCAGTCGGCGACGTTTGACGCCGCCACCGGCAACGCCCTGTGGGTTGTCGACTTTGACACGGCGGCGCTCGTCCCCGTCGATTTGGCCAACGCCATCTTGGCGCTTCACTGCGTCCGCGAGCCGTGCGGCGACGGCGTTTGCGCGCCTGACGAGACCCCGGAGCGCTGCCCGGCCGATTGCGTTGCCCGCCTCCCCGTGCCAGGTGGCACATTTTGGCAAGGGTGCGACCTCAGCGTCGATCCGGCGTGCGCCGCCTTGGACGCGCCGGCGCACCTCGTTTCCCAGGACGCGTTCCTCATCGACAAGACTGAAGTGACCGTCGCGCAGTACGACGCCTGCGTGAATTCAGGCGTTTGTGAGCCGCCGCCGTTGGCACAACCCTATGCGACATACCCATTCTATCGCGGTTCGCCGGTCAACTACGTCTCGTGGCAACAAGCGCGCACCTACTGCACCAAATGGCGCTCCGGAGCCATGTTGCCGACCGAAACCCATCTCGAATTCGCGGCGCGCGGCAGCTGTGCGCGCAACGGCAGCAGCGATTTCGACGCCCACTGCGCTCAGGTCCTGCCGACGTATCCGTGGGGCAACACCGCGCCCGACTGCACGCGCGCGAGCCTCTCACCTGGCCTGACGGCGCTCACGCCAGCGCAATGCGCAGCCACGCCAGGGTGTGGCTGCGGCCAGCTCGGCGCGTCGCCCGTCGGCAGCTATCCGGCGGGCGCAAGTCCCTACGGCGCGGAGGATTTGGCCGGCAATCTCGCGGAGTGGACCGTTGACTCCGCGCTCGCGTATCCCGCCGAGCCGCAGAAGAGTCCGATGATCGTATCAGGCCCACCCTATGTCGTTCGCGGCGGCAGCTTCCTAAGTAGCAAAGCTGGGTTGCGCAGCGTTCACCGCGAGGCTGCCGACGGCTCACCGCGGGTGGACATCGGCTTTCGCTGCAGCGCCGCCCCGTAGCGATGCACCAGCGGCGGATGCGGATCGAATTGGTCCTTGACTTGCGGCGGCCACAGGCGCGCTATACGGCGTTGCGCCCGGCAGTGATCGACCGATCGGAGCCGCCGCGTGGTGGCGAGGTGCGGCCGGGCGGGCAGTTCGCGGATCATCTGGATGGGCAACGGCTGGGATGACGACGGATACGGACACGGCTGAGAAGCCCCTGAGCACGGATTCCCGGCATCGCGTGCGCTGGCGGCTGCACGTCGTCGCCAGCCCGGATCGCGCTTGGCGTGGACGCATTTTGGAGCTCGACGCCGCGGGCGTCCAGATTGGCCGTCGCACCCAAAGTGCGGGTGCGGTGGAGATCGACGATTCGACGCTGTCGCGCAAGCATCTTGAACTGATGCCGTTGCCCAGTTCAGGCGGCGTCGCGCTGCGCGATCTCGGCAGTCACAACGGCACCTTTCGCGGCGGCGTTCAGGTCAGCGCGGCGACGTTGGGGGATGCCGCCGTGCTGCGGTTCGGCGAATCCGTTGCCGTCTTGGAGGCCGACTCAGGCGCGGCTGCCGCATTCGCCACGCCGACACGCGACATTCCAGGGCGTTCTGAAACCGCCCGTGTCCTGCGCGCCGCCCTGGATGCTGCCGCGCGGGATGGTACGCCGGCCCTGTTGTTTGGCGCCACGGGAACGGGCAAAGAATTCGCGGCGCAAGAGGTGCACCGGCGTTCCGGGCGCCCCGGCGGCCTGCTGCGTGCGCCCACGGCCGGAGCGTCGGCGGCCGGCGTGTTTGCAGCGTGGCTGGGTGACGCCGCGCTTTTTGGACACGCGTCCGCGCTGCCGAATTCCGTGCTGCTGGATGGCCTCGACGACTTCGACCCCGCGGCACAGCTCAGCTTGCTCCACGCGCTGGATGCGGCGTCCGGCGTCAAGCCGACGGTCCAGTGGCTCGCCACGGCGGCGGACTCGTTTGAACTGAAACTGCAGAGCGGAGCGTTGCGGCGTGACCTTCTCGCGCGGTTTTGCGATCACCTGATCCGCTTGCCGCCGCTGGCCGACCGCAAGCCTGACTTGCTCGACCTGGCTGACGCGATGCTGCCGTGGGAGGAGGGCGGCGGTTGGGCGCAGCACCTCGAAGCCGACACGGTGGTGGCGCTCTTGGTGCGTCCGTGGCCCGCCAACCTGCGCGGCCTGCTGGCGACGCTGCGATTCCTGCGGCGGCAGTACGTGGGCGCGCAGTTGCCGGTGGGCGCGCTGCCGCCGGACTCCCTGCGCCAGCAACAGGCTGGCCGTGCCCGGCAGCGGCCGATCCCGCCGGAATTCGCCGAGATGGACAACCTGCTGCTTCGGTATGAAGGTCGCATTGAGAGGCTGGCGGAGCACTACGGCCGCCACCGCAAGCAGATGTACCGGTGGCTCGAGCGGGTCGGTATCGGTGACGAGGCGCTCCAGCAGTATCGACGTGGCGAGCGCGGCTGAGGCGGCGCTGATCGGAGCGGTTCGACCGCGAAACTCGACCGGCATCCAACGTTTGCGTGGGGAGCGGCGGCCTGAACGGTGTGACGTGTGACAGCTGCTGGGGGATGTCCCGCCAAGTGAACTCTTCGGTCCAGGCGACCGCAATGCGAGGATGGTCTGCGTGCTCCCGCGCCGCGCCGTCGCCGATGCTTACCTCAAAACACTTGGCGCGAGACCAGGTTACAGCGTATTGGCTCGCGGCGCGGGTGGCGCAAGCGACAGGGACAAAGCGGCCGGTGGGGCTTGACGAGGCAGTGCGATTTGGCGCAGGTTGCCACTGGCTCACGCGCGAATTGGGGGGGAAGGTTCCTGGCCAGGGAAACGGCTCGGCGTCAGCCGGGTGGACCTGCGCGCGCCGGGTTGCAGAACACCGTGACTCAACGAGCGGTGGCGGGGGCGGAATGGTCGGGTCGAAACGGACGAATTTGGCTGGCTCACTGGCGCTCGCGGGTGCAGTCGCGCTGTTCGTCGCCATCGCATGCACGGACCAAGTCCCGGACAGCAGCCAGTTCGTGTTCAAACAGCAGCTGCCCGAGCCGAATACGATTGACTGCAACGACGGCAATCCATGCACGACGGGTGAAAAATACGACGAGACTGGCGAGTGCAAGGGCGGCAAGCCAGTTCTGTGTCCGGCGGACTCGGCAAACAAGTGCTCCAAACCGGTGTGCGTGGCGGACGGCACGCAGGACGTTGGCTACGCGTGCGTGCCAAGCCCGGTGACGCCGCCGCCCGCATGCGACGACGGCGACATCTGCACCACCGGCGACACGTGCCTGGGCATCGCCTGCCAAGGCACGCCCACCGTTTGCGACGACAATAGCCCGTGCACGAGCGACGATTGCGTCTCCAAGGTCGGCTGTAAACACACGAATTTGCCGGACGGCTCCCTGTGCGACGACGGCAATTCCTGCACCGTGGGCGACCAATGCAGCGGCGGTCAATGTCAGAGCGGTACCAGCAGCGGCTGTGATGACGGCAACCCGTGCACGGACGACCAGTGTGACAAGTTACTCGGCTGCACCCACACCAACAACACGGTCGGCTGCGACGATACTGACCCGTGTACCGGCCCCGACATCTGCAAGTTTGGCGGCTGCAGCGGACCCAAAGTTGACTGCCTCGAGGACAACAACCCGTGCACGGACGACGGTTGCCCCGTCACCGCCGGCGCCGGCTGCAGCCACGTCGCGCACGTGGGCGCGTGCGATGACCACGACGCGTGTACCAGCGATGAGGCGTGCGTCGGGACCGTGTGCCAGGGCGGCAGCGACGTCATTTGCGACGACGGTAACGTGTGCACAGCCGACAGTTGCGACAAGAACGTCGGCTGTTTCCACACAACGGCCACGCTCGCCTGCGACGACGGCAACACCTGCACCGTGGGCGATCAGTGTCTCGACGGATTCTGCAACGGCGGCGCGGCCTTGCCGTGTGATGACGGCGAGCCGTGTACCGATGACGGCTGCGACGGGATGGCCACAAGTTTGCTCACCGCTTGCAACCACACGGCCAACACCGCGCCGTGCGACGACAAGAACGACTGCACCGTCGGCGACACCTGTGCCGGCAAGAAGTGCCAGCCGGGCAGCCCGAACGTGCAGACGTTCGACGTCGGCGGCCCGAAGGAGGACAAGCTGTCCGGCATTTTCCGCAGTTCCCCGACGGCGGTGACGTTCATCGGCAGCCGCGACGCCGGCGTGCAAGTGGCCATGGCCGTTGACGTGAGCCAACTCAGCGGCTTGCAGACGATGCCGGTCGTTGCCGCGTTCGCTGGCGCTGCGTGCGGCGATGGCACGTGCGCCGCCGCGGGCGGGGAGAGCGTGGCGAACTGCCCCGTGGATTGCGCGGCAAACGTGTGTGGCAACGCGACCTGCGAGACAGGCGAAACGTCCGGCAACTGCCCGACCGATTGCACGACTGTCGGCTGCGGCGACGGCGTGTGCGCCGTGGGCGAGAATGCCGGCAACTGCCTCGCCGATTGCCCGGCCAACGTTGGCCTCCCCAGTTTCACGACCGCGACCGACGATGGCACGATCTGGGAATACGCGACGGGAGTCTTCGAGCCCACCTATGTGATCGGGCGCCGCGATGCCAAGTCCGGCGGGACCGCCTTCAACGCGACTTGGGCCGCGAGCCTGCCGCCGCCGTTTCAGGTCGAAACTGTCCTCTCCGTCCTGCCCGACGCCGTCGGTGGCGCCGCGCTGCTGGTTGCTGGCGCGGGGCAGCTCCCATGCGGGGCGTCGACAACGACCTTTCGCTACTTCGTGGTTCAGCTGAACGCGGCGCTCACTGTGCAGAGCGTCACTGCGATCGGCAGCGACATGTGCACCTCATGGAATCCGGTCGTTTCATCCCCAAGCGCACCCAACGCCCTGCTGGTGGCGACGGATTTCAAGGGCCCCGACGGCGTTGAGCACTACCAGCTGTGGAGCATCGCGTTGGGCGCCAGCCCGACCGCCACGGTTGCGGAGTACGGCGCGGTGACCGCCGGCGCCGACCCGAGCGGCACGCTGTTGACTGGCGACCAGTTGCCCACGGCGGTCGCGTGGTCGGGCGCGGCCAACCGTTGGATTGCCTGGCACTTTTCATTGGAGGCGCTGGCTGCGCGGGTGCTGACACCCGATCTCACTTTGGACCGCGCGGTCTTCAACGCCAACCCGAGCGGAGACTCCTTCTCGGTCGGCATGGTGGCCGACGGCCAGGGCGGCTTTGCCGCGCTCACGTCTCAATATTACGAATCCGCGCCTGAATTCCTGCGCTTCGACGCCTGGGGCAACCTCGTGCAGGCGCTGCAACTGGGCGGCGCGGACTATGTCCAGCCGGTGTCCTTGCTGCGCGACGGCGCCAAGTGGCTGATTGGCGGCAACATCAAGCTTGCCGGCAAAAAGGGCCAATGGTGGGTGGGCTACGTCGATGACTTCGGCCACGGCTCGTGCGCGACCTCGGGCGCCTGCGCCGGCAAGCTCTTCGTGTCCTGCGAGGACGGCAACCCGTGCACGTCCGTCGACTGCGACGCGCAAACCGGCAAGTGCGCCGCGCCGACCGACGCCGCGCCGTGCCTCGATCCGGCCGGCCTCGGCTTCTGGGGGGACCCGTTGAACTGTGCCGTGACGGGCTGTGACGCGAGCCTCGGGTGTGTCATCGCCGTGCCGCTCTGCACGGACGACAACGCATGCACCACAGACAGCTGCGCCGGCGAGTACCCCAGTTGCACCCATGTGGTTACGTCGTGCGATGACAAAAATCCATGCACCGCCGATAGTTGCGACACCACAACCGGCGCCTGCCTCCACAGCAACTTGACCGGCGCCTGTGACGACGGCGACGCGTGCACGACCAACACGACCTGCTTTGGCGGCCAGTGCCAAAACGGCGACCCGGTCGCCTGCGCGTTCGGTGAGACGTGTAACTCCATGACTGGATGCAGTTTTTGTGCAGCGTTCGGTGAATTGGCGCCGACGTGCGCCGCGGACGTCTGCCAGGCCGGCTACTGGCTTCCCAAGTGCCACGCGGCGTTGAGCGCGGGCCCGAACCACACGTGCCTCATCCAGCCCGACGGATCGCTGTGGTGCTGGGGCATGG
The DNA here is from genome assembly GCA_903869075.1 of uncultured Myxococcales bacterium. Taxonomy (GTDB): domain Bacteria; phylum Myxococcota_A; class UBA9042; order UBA9042; family UBA9042; genus CAIYBN01. The sequence goes on from CAIPXZ010000636.1 coordinate 9,321, forward strand.
ACGACGCCGGCCAGATCGAGGCGCCGCTCGCCCAGGGCGACACCTTCTTGCGCGTCTGCGGCGGCAGCGACTTCTCCTGCGCGGTGCGCGCCAGCGGCACGATTTCCTGCTGGGGCGGCGCCGCAAGCTGGGTGCCACCGGCTGGCAAGTTTGCCGATATCGCCTGCGGTCCCAACTACGCCTGCGCGCTCGGCGCCAATGGCGTGCCCAGCTGCTGGGGCGCGCCTGGCATGTCCGCCAGCGTGCTGTCGCCGCCGAACACCGCGTTCAAGCGCATCAGCGCGGGCGCGGACGTCGCGTGTGGCGTCAAGAACACCGGCACCCTCGCGTGCTGGGGCACCACGTCCGACGCCGTCGCCTCACCGCCCGCAGGCAACTACGTGGACATCGGCGTCTCCTCGGCCGGTTACGCGTGCGCCATCGACACCGACGGCAAGCTCCACTGCTGGGGCAGCGACGCGTACGGCATGGTCTCCGCAGCGCCGTCCGCGGGGCCGTACTTTGCCATCGCGACCGGCGGCGGCATGTACAAGGGCGCGGACCGCGGCTTCGCGTGTGCGCTGCCGACCGTCGGCAAGCCGCAGTGCTGGAGTGGCCAGAGCGGTCCCGAATTCTTTGACCTCCCCGACGACACGACCGTTACCGCCGTGACCGCCGGCGCGGCGCACGCCTGCGGCATCACTTCGCTTGGCTTGCCCGTCTGCTGGGGGGGCAACCATGACAACGTCACGATGGTCCTCTACAGCACCGTGAAGCAGTTTGTCTGCGGCTCGCGTACCTGCGACTCCGGCACAACCTTGGAGTCGCCGACGAATTGCCCCATCGACTGCGGCGGCGCCGATGCCTGGCCGTGCGGCGACAACTCCTGCGAACTCAATGACGGCGGCGCCAACTGGTGCGAATACGACTGCGATTGGAACCCGGGCAACCCCTGCGACACAGTCGTCGCCTGCAACGTCTGGAGCGAACCCTTTGGCTACGGCCTCCCGACGTGGACCGGGTGCTTCTGCGATGCCGCGTGCATGACGCGCGGCGACTGCTGCCAAACGGACGGATCCCGCGGCACCAAGTGCGCCGGTTCCAGCTGCGCCGCGTGCAACCCATGATGGAGGCCACCATGCGACACCGTTTCCTCGCCTGCATTTTCCTGCTCGCAACCGCGCTGCCTGCCGTCGCGGCGGACACGACCAAACAGGCCGCCGGCATGGCCAATTCGGCCAAGAACGCCTACGAAGCGGGCGACCATGAACGGGCGATGGACCTGTTCTTGCAGGCGTGGAAAATCGACCACACACAGCCGATTTACATCTACAGCGCCGGCCGCGCGGCGCATGTGGCGAAGAAGCTCGAGATGGCTGAGCGGGACTACAACGAGTTCCTGGCGCAGCCGAACATCGACGAGCGCGTTGCCGAGAAAGCCCGCGATTATTTGCGGGAAATTGGCCGTGAACGGCTGGACCGCAAAGTCGCTGAGGGCGAGGAGGCGGAGCGCGCGAAGCTGTACGAACTGGCGATCCGCATCTACGACGACGTGCTGGCGTCCGACCCGACGCGGCAGTCGATGTCGCTGCTCCGCGGGCGGGCGCTGCTGCGGGCAGGTCGGCTGGATGACGCGGAAGCGACGCTGCGGGGCTACAAACAGCACGCGCCGGGCGATTCGCCTGGGCTCAAAGATGCCGACGCGTATCTGGCGCAAATCGAGGAGTCGCGCCGGCGGCAGTTCAATCCGGCCACTGGACTGCCGGACGGCGCGGGCGTTGTCGCGGGACCGCCGCCCAAGCCGCTGCCGGTGAACAACATCGTCGGCTGGTCGCTGGTTGGCGCCGGGGGCGTTGTGGCGGTCGTCGGGCTTGTGCAAATCATCCGGGCGGTCAAAGAAAAGGGCGACTTGGACGACCTCGTCAACCAACGCAATACCGACGGGCGGATCTACTCGATCAGCTTCGCCGACGCGGTCCAGCGTTCGTCGGACGTGGCGGCGCTCAAGACCCAAGCGGCGATCCTCGGCGGCGCGGGTCTGGCCGCCGCGGCATTTGGTGGTTGGTGGCTCTGGGCGCGCGGCGAGAAGGCTGACGAGAAGGCGCCGACGGCGGCGATTCATCCCCTGCCAGGAGGCGGCAGCCTCGCGGTTTCGTGGCGTTTTTGAGTGCCGTTGCGCTGGCCGATGACGCGCTGCATCAGCACCGGACGGCCGCGGCCAGATCGGGCACTGCGCGGCATCATGGACAGTTGTGAGCGAGCGGCTGCCGTAGGTCGAGACTGAAACGCTGCGCGACCGCATGGGACAAGCGAAATCGCGCAATGTGTGACATATCGTTGCAACTGTCACATGTCACAAGAATCAAATTATTGAATCCGAATCACGATGTTGGGTTGGTTGATGACAAGTGACGTCCGGGCCTGTCACACGCCGCCGCCGGCGATCGCCATGGCGCGCTGCTGGCCTGGACCCGCGTGGCTGTGTCAGCGCGCGGTGAACCGCTGCGTCTGCACCTGGCGAATGGGCCAATCGGCCAATTTCGGATAGGCTGCGCGGAGTTCCGACTCAAGGCTGTTGCGCCATTCCCAGCCGATGTTGCTGGTGACGGCCATCGACGCCGTGTCGCGGACCTGAAAGACGAAATGGCCGGGGTAGGCGATGGTGCCGGCGGCGACGTCAAAACAGCGGCTTTTGGCGGGCTCGACTTCGATGGCGAGCGCCGTCGCGCCATTGAGCGCCTCCGCGTAAATACCGGCCAAACAATAGCGCCCGGCGACGACCTGGGCGACGGCGACGTGGTCTTCCGGCGTCAGCGCCGCAAAGTTGACGCAGTGCACGAGGTCGGCATCGCGGCAAAAGTTGAGCGAAGTCCGGCGGTTCACGTCGGCGGCGATGACGATGAGGCCATCGGTCGGCTGCAGCTGCGGCGTCTCATCGCGCGCCAGCAAGCGACCGCCGCACGCCGGGAGAGCCAGCAGGGCGAGGGCGGCGAGGACGAGGATGCGGCGAGACGGCATGGCCGCAGTCTGACCAAGCTGGGCCGTGTGGTCAACCACCGCGCCGCGGCCTAGACATCCTGACCTATGTCCGACACCAAGTTCTTCCAGAGAGACCTGTTGCATTTCAGACTGGATCCACCAGCGTGGGCCGAAGGCGACACGCCGCGGATGAAAACGGTTTGATCTCGAACTTCGCTCGGAGTGTCTAGTTGCCGCCCGTCGGCGCGCAGGACGACACGCCGGCGCCGACGATCGTGTAGCCAATATCCTTCATGATTTCATCGACCTTCCCGGTCGTCGGCGAGAGCCTGTAGACGTTGCTGGATTGCGTGCCGCTCGGCTCGGCGAAGATGTAGAATTCGCCGCCCCACAGGCCGATGGCTTGCGCGCCGAGGCCGGGGAGAATGGCGCTGGAGAGCTGCCAGCCGGCGCCAGTGGCGGTGCCGTCGGTCTTGGAGAGCTCGCGGACGGACGCCAAGCCGGCGCTGGTCTCGGAGAAGAAACCGTACAGCTTGCCCGTGCCGCTGCCCGTCAGTTCGACGCCGCCGGGAATGTTGGTTTCGCCGAGCTCGGTGACGCCCATGTCGGGAAAGTGGATGACGGCCAAGGTGTTTGTCGACATCCAGAAGTTGGTGGCCTGGCCGCCGATCACGTAGAGCGACTCGGTCTTGCTGCCCGGTGCGTCGCGGGTGAAGCCCATGCCAAACACTGACAGGCCGACGGCGCCGGGCGTGCCGGACGGCGTGAGGCCATTGGTGCCGGCGTGGAAGGCGGTGGGCGTGCACGCCGCGTTGGCGGTGTCGACGCGGTAAAGGCCCTGGCCTTCGTGCTGCGCGTCGGTGTAGAGCACCCACGCGATGGCGTTGCGGTCGAGCGCCATGGAAAACGCCGGCCCCGACGTGCCGGGGCAGTTCACCTGGCCGATGAGCTGCAACGTCTGCGTATCGGGCTTGAAGCTCAGCATCTTGCCGTCGACCGTCATCAGGTACATCAGCAGGGCGGTGTCGACGCAACCAAAAAGCACGTCAGGCGCTGCAGCTGCGTCCGCATCGTGGGGCGCCGGCACATCCAGCGCCGCCTCAGGCGCGTCGGCACACGTCGCGCACGCGTCGGCCGTCGCCGCCTCGCCGGTAACCGCGACGTCATCACCGCTGCAGCCCGTCGCCAGCAGCGCCAGCAGCAAAGGCGCGATGTACGCGGCACCCTGTCGCATTTGGCCTCCTCGACCACAACCACAGTAACGTCTCGGCGAACGCGACGCAACACTGCCGGCAGCGGGCGGGCAGGGCGCGGCTACTCGACCTCGATCAGCACCGGAGTCTCCGCAGTGACGACAAATTCCGTAGCGATGTCATTGAGCTTGGCCGTGTGCACGCTCTTGGGCTCGGTCGTGAACGGCAGGGCGTAGATGCGCCAGACGTGGGTCAGAAAGGTGCGTTCGTGCCAGGTCTCGCCCGGCTGGATGAGGCCCATGGGGACCTCCTTGCCGTCGAAATTGACCCACATGGGCAGCATCGTGTGCCGGTCGCTGCCGTTGTGGACGGCGATGGCTACCGGCGCCAGGCTCTGCGTCGAGCGCAGCCCTTGGGTCGCGCCAGCACAGGCGGTGGCCAACAGGGCGAGCGCGGCAGTTCGGAGGAGGACGTTCATGCAGGCTCCACGGCGGGTTCAAGTACCTCGCCAGTCTACACCGCGCCGCGGCAGCCGCAAATGCTCTCGGGCCTGCGGACTTGGCCATCGCCGCCGCATTGGCGCCAGACCAGCGGATGCGCCGCGCGTCGGCCGGGCGCAACGCAGCCACGGCAGCGGCATCCCGCGTCGCGTCTTGAAGGGTGCACTGTGAAGGTGGCAAGATTAGTGGTAAGTGCTCGACAGGATTTGCGTTTGTCAGGTCCTGTTGACACTTGGCACGGCGTCTCGCTTGATCGGCCGCGCATCTGTGCCCTGCGGAATTCCGCGGCAAGCGATGAAGTCGTGGAACCCCTGGCGAGGTTTCTGGTTATGGCTCACGGGAGTTACCGACACGCCGTTGTGGCGACGATACCGCGGGCGGCAGCCGGGCGTTGGCGTTCGTCGGCCCTGCGCGCGTCGCTCGTGCTGGTGATGGGGCTGCAGCACTGGGCCGCACCCGCTTTTGCCGCCGATGCGAAGGCCATCTCCGCCAAGGCCGCTGAGAACATGGCCCGCCAAGCGGCGACGGCGTTTGAGCAAGGCGACCACCTGCGGGCGGCGGCGCTGTACCGCCAGGCTTTTGAGAACGACCCGGCGACGCTGGACTACCTGTACGGTGCGGCGCGCGCCGAGCAGATCGCCGGCAAAACCGACTTGGCGGAGCAGCACTTTCAGGAGTTCCTGTCCCACAACCCGAGCGGCAAGCGCTTGGAGAACGCGCAGAAATACCTGGGTGAAATTCGCGTTGGCCGGGCGGAAAAAAAAGAAAGTGACGCCGAACGCGCGGAGCAGCAAGGCAATTGGGCGCTCGCAGCGGCGCTGTACCACGCGGCGTATGACCTCGCCCCGCAGCGGCCGCAAGCGCTGTTCCGTGAGGCGCTGGCGCGCGAGTCCGGCGGCGAAAAAGGCAACGCGGAAAGGCTGTTGCGTCAATACCTGGACGTCGCACCGGCGAATGCGCCGGACCGCGAGGAGGCGGGGGTGCGCCTGCGTTCCTTCACCGAGCCGGCGAAGCCCGTGCCGGCGCCGCGTCCCGTCGTCGCGCCGGCACAACCGCCCGTTGCGCCGCCGCCCGTGCCCAAGCCGCAGGTTGCCGTTGCGCCGCCCAAAGCGGACGTCGTTCGCCCCGCTGTTCCGTCCGAGAAACCCGCGGATCGTACGTGGCTGACCGTCTCCGGCATTTCGGCCGGCGCGCTTGGCTTGACAGCGGCGGGCCTGTTCATCGCCGCTGCCATCAGCCGCGCTGACTTGGATCGGCTGACGACGGTCGACGCGACCACGCACCGGATTGAAGCGATCAGCTATTCGGAAGCCCAGGCGCGGCAAAGTTCCATCTCGACGCTGCGGATCGCCGGCACCATCTTCGCTGGCACAGCGGCCGTGGCGACGGCAGCGAGCGGCTGGTTCTTGTGGAAAGACAAGCAAAATCGTGAAGCTTCTCTCCTGCTTTCGCCGACGAGTGTTGCGTGGGAGGTGCGGTTTTGAGGCACTCTGCGCCCAAAGTGTTGCGACGGCTTGGCGTGCTTTGCCTGCTGCTTTTGGTCAGCTGCGCGAATGACTTGCCTTCCAGCGACCAGTTCCATTTCCTCGCGCCGGGCGTTGCCAACGGTGCCGATGATTTGACGACCGGTTCGGATGTGACAAGCGATGACGTGTCGACGTTGCCGGACACCTTGGCGCAGGACGTCGCCGACGGCGTGGCCGACGTGCCGGGCGCTGACGCGGACGCCGACATCGCGCCCGATGGCCCGGACGCGGACACGGCGGTGAGCGATGCGGACACGGCGCAGAGCGATGCAGACACGGCGGTGAGCGATGCGGACGCTGACGCCGTGCCGGACGCCGACGCCGTTCAGGACGGCGTGGATGGCGATGCCGAGCAAGACGAGGTTGCCGGTCCGGATGACGGGGATGTGGGCGATAGCGGCGCCGGGCCGGCGTGCGATCCGAGCCCGTGCAACGACGATAACCCTTGCACGACAGATGGTTGCACGGCAGCGGGCTGCGTACACAGCGACAACGTCGCGGCCTGCGACGACGGCAACGCCTGCACCGTCGGCGACCTGTGCAGCGGCGGGGCGTGCGTCAGCGGCAGCGCAACCAATTGCGACGACGGCAATATCTGCACGACCAAG
>CAIPXZ010000637.1 GCA_903869075.1 uncultured Myxococcales bacterium
ACGCTCGGCCACGCGGTCAAGAGCTGGATTGACCCCAGCACGCGGATGGACTTGAGCTGCGGGGCGATGAAGGACAAGGACTGCAAGCACGCCTGGGCTTGCGTGGAGGAGGACAGGTGCAGTGCAGAGGGCGGGGTTTGTGTGAAGCTGGCGGAGGATGCGACGCGGGTGGGGCGATAGAGCGCCGACGACGCGCGATGGGACCGCACCCTCACAAGAATCCCGTGCCGCGGATGAAACAGTTCCGGGGCAGGACTGACGCACTCGCCACTTGGCCGCGTCCACCATTTGGCGGCGGCGGGCTTGTCTGCGCGCCGCCTTGGGGTAATGACTTTGGCCACGCGCTCGCCGCGAACGACGCGATCGACCGGCCGTTTTTCGACAGGCAAGCCTGACCGTCGTCGCAGACCTGGAGGCGAGGTAGGGTCAGGCGCGGCAGTCACGAGAGTGCCCGTTCAGGTGCGGTCGCGGGAGGGCGTCTGGACTGGCGAATGCCGGCCGCGGCTGGACGGGTGCGTCCGCCGGGCCGAAAACGCCAAGATCTTGGCGCTTGACGCGCCGATCCGAGGGCGTACGCTGCGGCTGCAGCGCGCGCATCGTACTGCCGCGCCGCCCTCTCTGCCAACATGATCTGAGACACGGAATTTGAGATAGTTTAGCGAGGGCGTCGAGGTGTGCAGTGTTCGAGCGAAGCGAAGAAATGGTTCCTGGCGACAAGCGCAGCGAGTCGCTGTCCGGTGAGTCCGCAAATGCGGGCTCTAACCCCTTGGTAGCCTTGGCGGACAAGGGGTTAGAGCCCGGGCGCGTTTCCGGCCGCGCTGAGAAAACGAGAGACGCCGAGGTCGTGCCCAAGGCCACTCGCCGTACCTACACGAACGAGTACAAGCTGAAAATCGTGCGCAAAGCCGAGGCCTTGGCCGGTACCGGCATGATCAGCGCGATGCTGCGCGAGGAAGGCCTCTACGACCAGCAGCTCAGCGAGTGGCGGCGCGCGGTGGCGGAGGCCCGGCCGCCGGTCAAACGGGGGCCGGTCGCCAAGCCTGTCGACCCAAACGCGGCCGAGATGAAGGCGCTGCGGCGCGAAAACATGATGCTCAAGCGGCAATTGGCGCGGTCCGAGCTGGTCATCGACATCCAAAAAAAAGTGGCTTCGCTGCTGGGGATCACCTTGGCGACGCTCGACGACGAGGACGATTGATGCAAGCCGTGAGCGAATCCATGCCGCCTGGGACGGCTGCGGACGCGTGCCGCGCGCTCGGCGTGCCGCGGGCCTCGTGGTATCGCCACGAACGGCCCGCGCCGGTCGCGTGCGGCCAGAAGGAGCGGCGGGCATCACCGCGCCGCACGCTCACGACCGCCGAGCGCGCGACCGTGCTGGAAACCGTGAATAGTCCGCGCTTTGCGGACCAGGCGCCGGGGGAAATCGTCACGACGCTGCTCGACGAGGGCAAGTATCTGTGCTCGGAGCGCACGATGTACCGCATCCTCAAGGCCCACGACCAAGTGCGCGAACGCAGGAGACTTTTACGGCATCCGGTCTATGAGTGCCCCGAACTGCTCGCGACGCGGCCAAACGAGGTGTGGACCTGGGACATCACCAAGCTCAAAGGGCCGGTCAAGTACCAGTATTTTCAGCTGTATGTGATGATCGACATCTTCAGCCGGATGGTCGTCGGCTGGATGCTCGCTGACTGCGAAAAGGACGAGCTCGCAGGGCAGTTCATCGCCGAAACCTGCAAACGGCAAGGGATTCTTCCCGACCAGCTGAGCATTCACGCCGACCGCGGCACGTCGATGACCTCGCTGCACGTGGCGGCGCTGCTCGCAAACCTCGGCGTCACGAAGTCGCACAGCCGGCCGCACGTCTCGAACGACAATCCGTACTCGGAGAGTCACTTCAAGACCATGAAATACAGGCCAAATTTTCCGCCGCGGTTTGGCAGCATGGCCGATGGGCGGGGCTTCTGCCGCGCCTTTTTCGACTGGTACAACAACGACCACCACCACTCGGGCATCGCGATGCTGACGCCGGCCGACCATCACCGCGGGCGTGGCGCCGCGGTGCTGCTCGCCAGAAATGTTGTAATGTTAGGTGCTTATGGGCGGAATCCCGATCGATTCGTGAATGGCAAACCGGCCGCCAAGGCGACGCCGGAAGCCGCCTGGATCAACCCGCCGAAGGTCGCGCGGGTGGTCGCTGACCCGAGCTAAACTCGGGCGGTGATGTGTCTCAAAGATGTTGACAGGTTCCGGAACGTAACGGCGCAGCCAACCCCATCTTCCACCGCCCCGCGCGCCCGGACACACTCCCGCCCGGAGGTGTCCGATGGAAGCAAGTCTGGTGACCGAGAAGTACGTCCCCCGCAAAACGACGCGGCGTGACCCCTGGAGCGAAGACTAAGCACGCGAGGCGCT
>CAIPXZ010000638.1 GCA_903869075.1 uncultured Myxococcales bacterium
CCGATCTGTCCCCACCGCGCGCTTCAGCATCCGGTCCGATGTCCTGGGCACCGACATCGTCATCCCGCGCCGCCGGATCGTGCGGGATTCGCCGGTGTAGAGCCGGCGGGCGCGGCGCCGAGCGAGCGCGAATCGGACAGCGGTGCGCGCGCTGTGTCCTAGCCCGAGCAGGCGCTCATCTCAGGCGCCGTGCCGCCGGTCGTGCTACTGATTCAGGCCCTGCTCACTGGCAACAGTGATCAGCGCGGCGGCGTTAGGCATGAGGTCGTAGAGGCCCGAGTGTACAACGTGCTGAACGAGCGCGGCTGTGTTGACGGCGACTCCGCCCCGGATTCGCCATGGCGCACCGCTCTGGACATAGAACGTCGGGAGTACCACGCCGCCAGCTGGGCGCCAGGCAACGTCACAGAGCTGAGGCGCGGCCACCGGGACGGCCTGGGAATCCATCTGCAGCGCGCCTTGTGGAAAGACACCGGCGAACACCGCGCTTTGGAGCCTAGCCACCACAAGCACGGTCATTTCGTGTGGGAACCGAGGAATCGCCGCGTTGAAACCCAGCACCGGCGAAGCTGCCACGGCCACATGTGTCACAACACGACGACGACGGTGAATCAGCTGATGCATGACCATCATGTCGCCCGCTTGGGCCATTGCGAGGGCTTGGCCGTACGCGTGGTCGCTGAACTGGACCTGAGAAGTCGCGCCAATGGCGCCGTTGAAGGGCGGTTGCAGGTCGTAGTAGGCGACGTGCCGAGGGCCCGCCGGGTCGAAGTTCGTGTTCTTGTAGCGAATAGTCATTTTGATCTCCGACCGGTTTGGCCGCCGGCCCGGACTACCGCTTGCGCACAAGCAGATCAGGGGCGAACGCAGCGGACGTATTGTTGGTCAACGTTAGCGGTGGATACCGTAGTGTACTGCGAGCCAGACGAATACTGCACGCTGGACGAGTAGGACAAGCTCCCAATGTGAACCACCGGCGCGGCCATGTACCAGTAGTCGAATGGCGTGGTGACCGACAGCGGCTCCACGAGTACCTTGTACGGCGACCACGCCGGCTTGAAGAGCAACCCATCCAACTCTCCGGTTGTCGGCAGGCGCCAGTCGTCGTACCCGGCCAGCAAGAGGTTCGCGCAGTACGCCTCGCCGTCCAGCGGCGCAAGCGGTATGGACGGCTGGAATTGCCAGGTCAACGCGCCAAGCACGCACTGGTTAACGGCGTCGCATGTGATGCACGCGCCGTTTGAGCACGCGCTTGTACACGTGGATCCGCTACTCAGGTCAGGGCCGGTACCGTTTGCGTCGCACTTCGTCTTGATCGCGCCCGAGCACATGGGCGCGTCGGCGATGCAAGCGGCGTAGCAGACCCCGTTCGAGCAGTACTGCGCGCTGTTACACGTCAATTGCACGGTGCTGAGCCCGTCCGTCGCGCATTGCACTGCAGTGACCGTGCTGTCGCAGCTGACCCCCTTGCCCGGATCGCAAATCCAGGGCTCGCAGATTCCGGCCGAACAAGACTCCTTCGCGCCGCAGGCTATCGAACCGAGCAGTTGGAGACCCTCAGCATCGCAGGCATTTGCTGTGTTCTTGTCGCACGACGCACCGGGCGCGCACGTTGCCGGCAGGCACTTGATGACCGAACCGCCAACGGCCGCGGTGGCCTCGATGCAGGAGCAAGAGCCGTCCCCGAACGCATAGGCAAGCGCCGAGCCCGGTGCATAACCTTCGCAACACTTGCTGCCGAGCGGGCCCTCTGCAGTTGCCCCATCGCAGGTCCCGGTCGCTGCGACAATCTTCGTCCACCGCCCGTTCGGACCGCACTTGGTGCCCACGCCAGTTGCCGCGACTTGCAACTCGCCCGGCACGCACTCATCCACTACACACCGGCCGACGCCATACTGTTTCAGCACCTGACAGTTGTACTCCGCAGGGCAGTCGGCGTCTGTCACGCACTGCGCGCACTTGCCCATCGTCTTGTCGCAGATGAGACCAAGCGACTTACACGCTGTGTCCGACGCGCAGGTCGTCGGCGCAACAGTGGGCACGCACTGCTGATTCAGACACATTGCATCGGTGCAGTCCGCGTCGATCGCGCAGTCCATGCACTCCTGTGCGCCGGTGTTGCAGATTTGGATGCCCGGACACTGCGTCGACTTGGTGCAGGGCTTGTACGGCACGCATTGCTTTGCGATACACTCGTTGCTGGCAGGACAATCCGCGCTGGTCCGGCATTCCGCGCATTCGCCCACGAAATGGTCGCACCACGCCGCGGTCTGTCCCGCTGGCAAGAATACCCCGGCGCACTCGCTGATGTACGTGCACGGGGTGAAGGGGACGCACTTGTAGCCTTGGCAGTGGTTATTCGCCGGACACGCTGTGTCGACCACGCACTCCACGCACACGAGGTTCAGCGGATCGCAGACTCCGCCGACGCTTTTGCAATCCGTGTCGATCGCACACGGGTTTGGCGGCACGCCTTTGGGGCCGCCGGCGTCGGAGTCCGCGACGGTGGTGTCGTTCGCGTTGGCGTCGGCCGCGATCGACTCGTCCGCAACAGCATCGCCATCGTCGGCTTCAGCAACGTCCGACAGCGTGACATCGGAGCCTCCTGAATCAGAAGCGCTGCTGTCCTCGACGGCGTCCGTAGGGGGAGCATCGTTGCCCAAGGCCGCATCGTCCGCGTCCAGCGGAGCGACATTGGAGTCTTGGGCCTCTGGTGCGGCGTCAATGGCGGAATCGGGCGCGAGGTCCGGAACGACATCTGGCGCCGTGTCCATCCCGCTGGCGTCCACGTCGCTGCCGCTTTCGGCGTCGATGCCGCCGTCCTTGCCGTCTGTCGCACCATCCGGCGCCGTGTCCACCTGCGGGCCTGTGTCAACCGGGACGTCGGTCGCGCTGTCTGGACCGGCATCTGTGGGGCCCGTGTCGGTCGCGGTTTCGTCCTTCACCGCGTCGGCGTTCGCCGTGTCCCCGGCGCTGCTCGCGTCGGCGTCACTGCCAGTTCCTGCGTCGGTCAGATCAACGTCGGCATCGGCGCTCTCACCGACATCGACACTTTCGCCGCCGCTCTCGGCCACCTTCGACCCGCAAGCGGTCGTCACGGCCAGCACCGCGGACAGGAAAAACCGCAATCCAAGTTCGTGCCTCATGATTCCCTGGTGACCGCGATAGTGCCGGCGAGGCACGGAGTCTGGCATACGCTCAAGCCGCTCGGCAACTGAGGCAGCATCGGGCGGTGTCGCTGTGACACGTTGTCACGCTACAAAGATCAACGGGCAACGCCGATACGGCTCGCCAATGGAACGTGAGCACGCCCGCGCCCGCCACCGTTCCACCGCCCGCAAGTCAAGGATGCGGCGGCGAGCCAACATTCTCGCCCGCCCTCCGCGTCGGTGCCGGCCACATCGGGCCCGACGCAGTGCCGGACCATCCAGAGCCGTTCAAACCCGGTCGTCCACCTGACAAATGCGCGGCAGGAGCGACGGACTTCACCTTGAAGTAGGACAAGTCGGCGTTTACACCATCGTCGTCATCGGGTGCCCGCATTGCGAAGTGCCGGTGGCGCAGTCCCGCCAGCCGAAACTCCAAGTTTTTATAAACGCACGCTTTTTGGCCTCGACAACGCGCGATCAGCCGGTCATGCTCGGTCCAGGCGCGGCTCTGGACGGTCCGGCGCTGCCAGGGCGACGAAGGTGACAGGCAAGTTCAGCAGGTGAACATGCTTGGAATGCCGACCGGCCGTCAGCGCGCGTACGACGATTTTGCCGCGGTCGCGGAAGACTTGATTGCGCGCAAATTCACCTCGCCGCAGCATTTGGCAATGCAAGGCGGGTCGAACGGCGGACTGCTGGTCGGCGCGGTCGCGATGCAGCGGCCGGAGTTGTTCAAAGCGGTCGTCTGCCAAGTCCCGCTTCTCGACATGAAACGCTACCACACGCTCCTGCCCGGCGCGTCGTGGATGGGCGAATACGGCGACCCGGACAAGCCCGAAGAATGGGCGTTCATCCAGAAGTATTCGCCGTACCAGAACGTCAAGAAGGATGTGAAGTACCCGCGGATCTTCTTTCTGACGTCGACCCGCGACGACCGCGTGCGTCCGGGTCACGCGCGCAAGATGTTCGCGAAAATGCAGGACCGGGGGCACAACGTGCTGTATTTTGAGAACACCGAAGGCGGCCACGGCGGCGCGGCGAATAACCCACAGGTGGCGAAAATGCAGGCGCTGATTTACAGTTTCTTGTGGGGCGAGTTGCGCTAGACGCGGCTCGGCTTCTGACAGAGCGAACGACGGACGTGCAACCAAACGGATGCCGCCATGCAAGCGGGCATCGGCCCGCTGGACAGGCAAAAGGGCGACGCGATGCTAACCAGACTTGAAGGGGCAACGGCCCGCACGCAAAACGGGCGCTTTCCTTCGCCGGCGCAACTCACGGCGAGCGTCGCAGACGTGCTCGAGGCGGGAAATGGCATCGGGATCCCGAATTTCCAGCGCGGCTTGGTTTGGGGAAGCGAGCAGAAGGCTGCCTTGCTGGAGTCGTTGTTTCGCGGTTCACCGTGCGGTGCGCTGATCCTTTGGAAGCCGCTCAAGCCCGCAGACGAAGGCGTGTCACGACAGGACGGCGACGCGTGCCCGGCATATCTGGTTCTGGATGGCCAGCAACGCATCGCAAGTTTGTTGGAGATCCTTGGTTCGGTCGATGACGCGCTGGTCGCGCCTGGAGTGGACGACGACGAGCAGCCCGACGCCATCTGGTGGGTCCGCGACGACGCGGAAACCGTCCTTCCGGGCGAGCCCTGCTTTCGCTTCGCCGGTGACCGCGCGAAAGACTTGGACGGATGGTCACCGCTCTTGAAACAGCTGTTGCCGGCGCGCGGGTCGACTGCCCCAACGCCGTTCCAGGCCGCGCTCGATGCGATCCTCGAACGCGCGTTCGTCGTTGAGCTTCTGGTCGAGACAGCGGAACGCAACCATTTGGCGGAGGTGGTTGCGCTCTACAACCGGATCAACCAAGCCGGCCTCCGTGTCTCGGAAGAAGAGCGGGTCTGGGCGCGGATTGCGGCCCTTGCGGGCCAAGAATCGGCCGGCGCGCCGATTCCAGCCAAGTGGCCGTCCGACTGGCTGCGCGACATGTTCGCCACCGTTCACCCGCCCTCGAAGGGGAAAGACTGGTCGCGGAACGACTGGCTGAAGCGGCAACGCGAGCGCAATTTTGGTTTCAAGCTGTTCGTGCAAGTCGCATCTCTCGCGTACGGGTACCATGCGGGCAGCAAGAAGGCGGAGCCCAAAGCAATCGCGCTGGCATCGGCGCACGCGTGGGCCACTCAAACCAAGTCCGGCGGCGTCGCCACGTCGCTGCGCGCAGCAAGCGACGCGGTCCGCGCGGTCGCAGCTGCGCTGGAGAAGCAGCTGTACTGCGATGACCTGCGCTTCTTGCCGGACGCCAGCCACCTCTGGCCGGCGTTCCTCGCGGTCATCCGCTTCCCCCGCCTAGCCGAGCCTTGGGCTGCACCGGTGCTTGGCGAGGTCGTGCTGCGGTCGTTCCGTGGCAAAGGCGAGGATCCCGGGGGCGTGGTGATGGAAGCGCAGAATTCGACCACGATGCTGGAAACTCTCCGCACCGAACGGAGCGTGGACGCATCGGTGCTGGGCGAACGCCTGAAAGAGTCGCAGAACCTCGGCGACCGCTACGTCCTGCTGCTCTACTGGCTCGTCCGTTGGCGCGGCGCACGGGACTTTCAGTACAGCGCGGACCGTGAGCTGGTGCGCAAGGCATGGGCCGACCTCGGTCACGAAGAGCCGACGCCACCGCCCGTCAAGAAGCAGTTCAGTCCGGAGAAACAGCACATGGTTCCCGCCAAGGAACTGCAGGACTCCGCGAAAGAGCCACTGGGCGTCGTGGACTACAAGTCGCGGATGCGCTCACACGTGGGCAATGGCGTGGCGAACGTGACCTACATCTCAGAGGCCCAGAACCGCGAAGGGGGAATGAAGGTCAGGCTGGGCGAAGGCGGGCTGATGGAGGAAGTGGTCGATTTGACCGACGAGCCCTTGGAGAACCTGCTGGCGCACGTCCTCCACGACGTGCACGAGGGCCCGGCGAAGTTCACGAGAAATGCGAAAGCGCCGGCAAACGAATGGTTCGAGACGTACTGCAAGGTTCGACGTGAGTCGATCGCGAACGGCTTCGCTGCGTTTACCGAACGCGTCGCCGCCGCCGCGACCGCCGCCCTGGCGCAGCAACCGAGCGAAGCGCTCCGACCGCCCGCTGAACCGGTCCTCCGCGATCGCTTTCTGGAGATCCAGCGGTTGCCGGTCTCGGAGCCGGTCAAGGACGCGCTGCGCAAGCTGCTCGACAACGACCGGATCCGCGGCAATGCAGTACCTTGGGCGCGTGCCGTGCTGGCGACGCGATTGCGCCAAGGCAGCACGACCGTGGGGAGCGTCGGTATCTACAACCCTTCGGAACCAGGAATTCGCGCCTACGTGAAGGTGACGTTCTGCCACGCGGAGATTCGGTCGCGCGCCCAATCGGCGTTCGCGCAGGGTCTGGCGGACTGCTGGTGGTCAGGCGATTGGGAATGGTTTGCAGAGGTGGCGAGCGACGAGAGCGAGCAGGCGCTGATCGACGCGATCGACTGGCTGGCGCAAGAGTTGGTTAGCGAAACTCCGCCCGCGCTTGCGACGACCTGACCGGGCGTTCAACCGACATGAAGGGCCCCGCAGGCGAGCCTCCCGCGGGCCAGAACCGACGGCGTGGGTGGAGCCAAGCTCCGTGCGATCACGCACCCCGTCGCAGACCCGCATTCGGCGCGACCTCCGACCTGCCGCCTCACTGCGCCAATGCCCTTCCAGGACGCCCCGGACGCTGCAGCTTAGCGGACGCGCGACATGACGCGCAACGTGTGGACTGGCGAAGAAGTGCCGTCGTCAGAATCGCGGCGCGGCCAGGGTGCTTCATGTTGAGTATGGACAAGTAGATGTTGACACGATCCTGGTCGTCTGGTGTCCGCGGTGCGAGGTGGTGGCCCACACCTTCCGCCCAGACGCGCCCGGTTCACGCGTGGCAATGCGTATGCGGAGGCGTGGACGGCGTCGACGTCAGCGACTGGCGCATTTCGTCCGCCACCACGGGAGCGACGAGATCGACCGGCCGTTCTTTGACGAAGACGCCGCGTAGCGCGCTCACGCGCGGTCGCGGGAGGGCGTGTGGCCTGGCGAATGCTGGCCGCGGCTGCCGAGATCTGTCTGAAGTGGGCAAAACCGCGCGGTTTTGGGGCTTGACGTGTCCGGCGGGCGCGGCAAACTTGGGCAGAAGCGGCGATTCGGACGGTCCGAGGCTGCGGCGGCGGTCAATGTGGACGGGAAGTTCAGCAGGCAGACGCCATTGGACACCCTTCTATGCACTTTCGGTGGCGCGGGCGCGGGCGGTCGCACAAAAGTCAGGAGACGTCATGGGGTATATCAAAATCGATCCTCGCCCGCTCCGCGGCGACACGGTGCGCGAATTGACTGAACGCATCGCCCGGGCAGGTACGATTGAGCCTGATCCGTTGTTTCCCGACGACGGTGGGGCGGCGTTCGTCACTGCGCAACGAGAGTCCAAGGCGGATAGCGAGGGTTTGCGTGTCGCGGCGTCCGCCGTTCTCGAACTCATACCGAAATTGCATCCGTCGCCCGAGAGGAAACGTGGTGAGTTTCAGGGATAGAACGGGCAGGGAAGTGAGTCAGCGGACGCACCGGACATGCAGCAGAGTGGCTATCGGGCAACCGCTGGCCTCGCCGTTCGACGCATCTCCCTGAAATGATATGCAAAAACCATAATTCAAGCTACTGTAGGGTTCCCCTGCCCAATAGCTCCACTGGTCAGTCGGCCAATTCAGGTTGGGAGCCGCGGCCTCCGGGGAAGTTGACTTGCCAAAATATACCAGCGCCTGTAGCTCATTCACGGTCGGCAGCCGCCAGTCCAAGAAGCCTCCGTAAGTCTTACCCGCGCATGATTTGAGCGCGGTATTCCAGTCCATCGGTCCCAGCGACTCCTTAGCAGGCTGCTGAACTTCTCGCCCCACAAGATCGACTCCGATCCACTGATCGTGTAGAATC
>CAIPXZ010000639.1 GCA_903869075.1 uncultured Myxococcales bacterium
CCTGGCGCGGGACGGCGTCCCGGCGCTCGTCGCGGCGCTCACGGCGGCCGGCGCGGTCATTGGCTGCCACGCCGCTCAGGACGCGCTGCGGATCCTGGCCGGCGCGCCACTTTTGCGCGGCGACATTGAAGAAGGCAGCCTGCCGCTCGAGGTGGGCCTGCGCAGCACTGTCAGCTATCGCAAAGGCTGCTACGTCGGCCAGGAAGCGATCGCGATGATGACGTACCGCGGCCAATTGCGTCGCCATTTGTGCTGGGTCACGGTGGACACGGGCGCGCCGCAGCCGGGCTGGCAGCTGCGCACGGAGGACGGCAAGCGCGCCGGCAAGATGGGCACGGCGGTGCGGTTGGCGGGAAATCGCACGTTGGGGCTGGCCACGGTGGCGCGAAAGGTCTACGTTCCCGGCGGCGTGCTGCTGGCGCAGGACGAGGCGACGGGCGAGCAGGCGCGCGTTCGCGTGGTGACGACGACCCAGCCGGACGTCTTTCCGGCAAGCGAGCGTAGCGCATGATCGTTGGACTGACGGGACGCAACGCGTCGGGCAAGGGGACGGTGGCTGCCTGGTTGGAAGGTCACGGCTTTGGCTACACGTCGCTGTCCGACGCCATTCGCTTGTACCTGACTGAAAATGGTCAAGAAACTTCGCGGGACAACTTGATTGCCGCGGGAACCGCACTGCGCACGAGCGGTGGTCCCGGGGTGTTGGCGGAGCGGACCTTGCCGCGGATTCCGCCGGATGTGGACTTCGTTGTCGACAGCATTCGCAATCCCGCCGAGGTCGCAGCGCTGCGGAAGCGCGCGGATTTTGTGTTGCTGGAGGTCGCGGCCGACGAGGCCGTGCGCTACCAGCGTCTCGCCCTACGCAGTCGTGCGGGTGATGCCCAGAATTTTGACGAATTCCGCCGGCAAGAGGCCGCCGAGTTGGCGTCCGGCGATCCGTCGGCGCAACAGCTCGTGGCGACCGCGGCGCTGGCGGACGTAGTCGTGCAAAACGACGGTGATCTTCCTGCCTTGCACGGGGCGCTCACGCTCCTGCTGCCCATGCTGCGCAAGCGCGTTGCAAACTAGCCACTTTGCCGGCCAACGCTTTGCAGCTACACTGCCGCGCGCCGACGCGCGTCGGGTCGAGGCGATTCATGAAACTGTCAGTAGTTATGCCGTGTTACAACGAAAAGAAGACGATTCGGACAATCGTTGCGCTCGTGCTCAAGCAGCCGTTCGACATTGAGCTGCTGATTGTCGACGACGGTTCCAAGGACGGGACGCGCGACATCCTGGCTGAGCTGGCGATCCAGTACCCGCAAGTTCGCGTTTTGCTTCAGGATATCAACCAGGGCAAAGGCGCGGCGCTGCGGCGCGGCTTCCAGGAAGCGACCGGTGACATCGTGCTCGTGCAGGACGCCGATCTCGAGTACGACCCGGGTGAATACGCGCACTTGGTGCAGCCGATCCTCGAGGGCAAAGCGGACGTCGTGTTTGGCTCGCGCTTTGCTGGCTCGACGCACCGCGTGCTGTACTTCTGGCATTCGGTCGGCAACCGCGTGTTGACGACTTTCTCCAATATGGTCACGGACTTGAACCTCACGGACATGGAGACTTGCTACAAGGTCTTTCGGCGCGAGGTCATCCAGGCCATCACGCTGGAGGAGAACCGGTTCGGCATCGAACCCGAGATGACCGCCAAGCTAGCGGCGATGCCGAACCTGCGGATTTATGAAGTGCCGATCTCCTACGACGGCCGTACCTACGCGGAAGGCAAGAAGATTGGCGTCAAGGACGGCTTCCGCGCGATCTACGCCATCACCAAGTACGGGCTTCGCACGAAATTGATCAAGTAGTCCACGGAGTTCCGGAACAGCATGGTCTTTTCTTCCACCCTGTTCCTGTTCATCTTCTTGCCCATCGCCGTGGGCGGGCACCTGTTTCTGCCCCAAAAGCTGCGTAATTTCTGGCTGTTGCTGGTCAGCCTGTTGTTCTACGCGTGGGGCGAGCCGCAGCTCGTCTGGGTGATGCTGGCGACAATCGCGTCGAACTACGTGTTCGGTCTGTGGATCGGCAAGCTGCGCGGCACGCCGGCGGCCAAGCGCGCGCTCGCGGTGGCGGTCGCCATCGACCTGTCCGTGCTCGCCGCCTTCAAATACGCAGGGTTCGCGGCGACGACAGTCAACAGCCTCACGCACACGCTCGGCTTGCCGGCGCTGCCGGTGCCGCAATGGGTGATGCCGCTGGGCATCTCGTTCTTCACTTTTCACGCGATGTCGTACGTGATTGACGTCTACCGCAACGACGCAGAACCACAGAAAAACATTGCCGACTTGGCGCTCTACGTAACGCTCTTCCCTCAGCTGGTCGCCGGGCCGATCCTGCGCTATCACGAGGTCGCGTGGCAGTTTCTGGGCCGCAAGATGTCGGTGCCGGGCGCGGCCTACGGCGTCCAGCGATTCCTGGTCGGCTTGGGCAAAAAAGTCTTGATTGCCAATACCTTGGCAGTGCCGGCGGATCGCATCTTTGCCCTGCCCGCCGGTCAGCTGGGCGCGGGCACGTCCTGGCTGGGGATCTTGTGCTACACCGGGCAAATCTACTTTGATTTCAGCGGCTATTCGGACATGGCCATTGGCCTCGGCCACTTGCTCGGCTTTCGCTTTCCCGAGAATTTTCGCTGGCCGTACGCCTCGCAGAGCATCCGGGAATTCTGGCGCCGCTGGCACATTTCGCTCTCCAACTGGTTTCGCGACTACCTCTACATCCCGCTGGGTGGCAATCGCTGCGGCGAATTCCGCAATGCTTTCAACCTCGTCATGGTATTTTTTCTCTGCGGCCTGTGGCATGGCGCGAGCTGGGCGTTCATCGCCTGGGGCCTGTACCACGGCGCGTTTTTGGCGCTCGAGCGGACGCGCTGGGGCCGTTGGATGGACGCGCTGCCACGGCCGTTGCGTCACGGCTACGCGTTGTTGGTCGTGATCGTCGGCTGGGTGCCCTTTCGCGCCGCGACGCTGACGCAGGCAGGCACTTACCTGCACGCGATGCTGGGACTCGGCGGGCCGCCGGAGATCTGGCCGGTCCTGCAGTTCCTGACGCTGGACGTTGGCGTCGCGCTGGCGCTGGCAGTGCTGGGCGCGGCGCCGCTGGTGCCGTGGCTGGGCGCGCGGCTGGAGGCAGCGGGCAAGACCGGCGACGGCGGGCTACTGCTGCGCCACGCCAGCGCGCTCGTCGCGGTTGCGGCGATGCTGGCGATGCTGCTGGCAAGCTCGGTCATGCTCGCGGCTTCGACCCACAACCCCTTCATCTACTTTCGGTTTTAGCGGATGGCCAGACGCCCGGTGCCACAACTTGCAGCCCGAACGACGGAGCCGGCGCACGTCTGGCTGCCTGCGTGGGCGCAGTGGCTGCTGTTGGCGACGAGCGCGGTGGCGATCCTGTTGCCGGCCGCCGATATGCGCTGGCACCTGGACACCACGCCGCCGCCCGAAGAGAACCGCAAGCTGGCCGACTGGCCGCCGCTGCGGCTGGAGTTGGGCGCGCTACAGAAGTGGCCGGCGCAGTACGAAACGTGGGTGCGCGACCGCTTTGGCTACCGCAGCACGCTGATCGGCTGGCACTCGCAGCTGATGCTGGATGTGCTGGGCATCTCACCGCGCGCTGACGTCGTGCTCGGCAAGGACGGCTGGCTGTTCTTGGGCACCAACAAGTCGATCGACGCCTATCGCTGCATTTTTCCCTATGATGCCGGCGGGTTGGCGCACGAAATCGCCTACACCCGCGAACGCACCGCGTACTTGAGCGGGTTGGGCATCCGGTACCTGAACGTCTGGGCGCCGAACAAGGAGGAAATGTATCCGGAATTCCTGCCGTTGTGGATCCAAAAGACCCGTGGGCCGTGCCGGATGGACCAGCTTGGGGCGGCGCTGCACAAGGCTGGGCTGTCGTTCCTGGACCTGCGGGCGTCAGAGCAGGCGGCGAAGGCGCAGGCGTTGGCGTACCACAAGACCGACACGCACTGGAACGCGGTGGGCGCGTATTTTGGCTATCGGAGCATCGTGACCGAGCTGCGCCAGTGGTTTCCGGAGATGAAAATGCTGGAGCCGGGGGAAGTGCGGTTCGTCGAAGTTGCGCGACCGGGGGGCGATCTCGCGCGGCAACTCGACCTGGAAAAGCGCTACGCCGGACCGCAGACGTTTGAGCAGCTCGCGCACCGTTGCAAGCGCGTGCAACCCAGCGTGACACGGCCCAAGGGCACGAAACTGGAGGCTTTTGACTGCCCCGGTAGCAAAGGACCGCGCGTGCTGATGTTCGGCGATTCCTACGGGAACGGGCTAATTCCATTCTTGGCCGAGAGCGCGAGTCACTTCCTTGCAGTGGAATTCGGGCCGCCCATCGACGAAGATCTCATCGCCCGCGAGAAGCCGGACGTGGTGATTGAGGTTCACGTCGAACGGCAGATGCAGCCGGATCGCTAGTCGGACAAAGCCGTAGGCTTTGTCTACTCCTTAATTTCAAAGCGGATTTCGGTTCGATCGCCCGACGCGGTCTCCGGTGTCGCGCGGGCCGGCGCGGAATTTTCCTCCACGGGCCGAATACCTTCTGCCAGCGGCGCGTGCCGCGCGGAGGGGCCATGCCGCCGATTCGCCTCTACGACCCGGAGCTGCTTCACGAAGTGACCCAGCGCGTCAATTGCGGGTCGATGATCTTTGACCCAAATAACAAGGCCTTGCAGGACGCATTCATTGGAGTTCTCGCACTCGCCCAGCGCCGGTACGGGGTGAAGGTGCTCGCATTCCACTTCATGAGCAACCACTACCATGGGCTCTTCCAGATTCCCTCCGCAGGGAAATTTACTAGATTTCTCGCCTACTTTCACGCCGGCTTAGCGAATGCCTACCACCGATTGCATGACACGCAGGGCAAGTTGTGGGGGTACATGAAATGGATGCCGGTGGCGCCAGATGAAGCGTCGGTGGCCAAGCGGCTCGCGTACATCATGGGCCAGGCCGTCGCGGCCGGACAAGTGGCGCACCCGCGGCAGTCCCGCTGGGCGTCGTCGGTCGGATGGATGTTAGACCGGAGGCCGATTGCGGGGCAGACTTTCGACGCAACTCAGAGGTGTCGCGATCGCCGTCGGCGGAACGGCCCGGGTCTGGACGAGACGTACGCACGGCGTCTGGAGGTCGAGATCACGGCCCCAGACTGCTGGCGACATCTTCCACCAGCCGAACTCCACGCGCGATACCGGGCGCTGGCGGACGAACTGGCAATCGACGCGACCGGACAAAGCCTTCGGCTTTGTCATGCCTTTAATTCTAAAGCAAATTCCCAGCTAACTCCCGCTCGCCCCGTCCAGCCGAAGCTCCCGGACCGACCGCGGCGTCGGGCGCAGCGCCCGTTGCTGCTCGCTGCAGATCCGGAAGCCGCGCGCGGTTATGCGCTGCACTACCTCCAGATCGTCGCCAGCTACCGCGCCGCCAAGCGCGCGTGGCTACGCCGCCTGCGCACTTTGCCCGGCACGGTCCGCTATGCCGGGTTGGAGTTGCCACCTCACACGTTGCTGGGGACGCTGCCGCACCGCGATGGCCGGATCCGCGCGCCGCACCGCACGTCTGCCTAGCCGTGGCTTTCCCAAACGGATTCGCTATTTTGGCACCTGTTCAAGCTCGCCCCGCAACGCTAGGATGCAGCGGTCTCCAGCCCGCCGAGGAGCCCATGACCCAGGCCGAAACGCTCGCCTTGCTTGCGGCTGCAGCCGATGCCCTCCTGCCGCCGGGCGACCTCGCGGCTGACGACGCCCTGCCCGGCGCAGCCGAGGTCGACATCGCGCCCCGCATCGCGGCGCTGGTCAGCCACCTGCCGCGGCTGCATCAGCGCCTGTTGCACGCTGGTTTTTGGCTACTGGAACACCTGCCCTGGCTGGGACTTCAGCCGCGGTTTTCGCGCCTGGATCACGCCCGCCGTGCGCGATGGCTGCAACGCATCGCCGCGCTCTCGCCGTTGACGGCGCGCGCCCTGCTGCCGTTGAAGATGCTCTCGATGGGCGCCTATCTGGAGGCGCCGCGCATCGCCGCGCTGCTGGACATCGGCAACGGCCAGAAGGTTCCGCTCGCCGCGCCGCTGCCGCCGGTCCAGCCGTTGCCCGTGCAGCGTCCCGAGGATCTGCCGGCGTTCGTCGACGCGGAATTCGATGTGGTCATCGTCGGTTCAGGCGCGGGTGCGGCGCCACTGGCGCGGACGCTGGCGCGCGCGGGCTGGTCGGTCGCGCTGATCGAGGAAGGCGATGCCCACACGCGGCTTGACTACGCCGCGCCGCCGTTGGACCGGATGCCGCTGCTGTACCGGGACGCGGGGGCGACAGTGACGCTGGGGCGGCCATCCGTGCTGCTGCCGATTGGCCGCGCGGTTGGCGGGACAACAGTAGTGAATTCAGGGACGTGTCTGCGGACGCCGGAGCGTGTCGTCGCCGGCTGGCAGGCGAATTTTGCCAGCGGTCTGGCGCCGGAAGCGCTGGCTGCCCACTACGCCGAAGTGGAGCAGACGTTGGGCGTGGCGCCGGCGTCGTGGTCCGTGCTGGGCGGCAATGCGGAGATTGTGCGCAAAGGCGTGGAAGCATTGGGCTTGTCCGGTCGCCCGCTGCCGCGCAACGCGCCGGATTGCCATGGCGCCGGCCAGTGCGCGGTGGGCTGCCCGGTGGACGCCAAGCGCGGCGTGCACCTCAACTATCTCCCGCAAGCCGTCGCGGCTGGCGCGACGATCTTCGCCCGCGCCCGCGCGGATGTCGTGGTGCGCGACGGCGGGCGCGCGGTGGCCGTGACCGGGCGTTTTTGCAACCCGGACGGCACGTTTGGCGGCAAGTTGAGTCTGCGTGCCCGCCGCGGTGTGGTTGTCGCCGCGGGAGCCATTGGCACGCCGGGGCTGTTGCGCGCGTCTGGCATCCGTCCGGCGGCGCTCGGGCGGCACCTGCGTATTCACCCGGCGACGGGCGTAACCGGGCGTTTTCCGCAGGAAATTCGCGCATGGCGCGGTGTGCTGCAGAGCTACCTCGTGGAGACGCTTGCCGACGAAGGCGTGCTGTTCGAGGCGACTTTCCCGCCGCCGAGTCTGGGCTATGCCGAGGCGGGGATGACGCTGACCGGCCGCGAGCGCAAGCAGTTGTTGGGGCATTTCGGGCAGTTGGCGACGCTGGGACTGCTCGTGTCGGACACGACCGAAGGCCGGGTCGTCGACCTCGGTGGCACGCGGTCGCCGCTCCTGCTGTATGACCTGAATGAAGTCGACCGGTTGCGGACGCTGCGCGGCATGAAGCTGGCGTGCGAGATCCTGCTGGCCGCCGGGGCGCTGGAGGTTGTCCCGATGATCGAGGGCGTTGGTCCGCTGCGTTCGCGCGCCGAAGTCGACGCCTGTTTCGCCCGCGCTTGGCCGGCCGCGCGCCTGCAGTTGTCGGCCTATCATCCGATGGGCACCGCGCGCATTGGCGCCCCCGGCCAGGGCGTCGTCGACGGCTGGGGCGCGGTGCATGGCGTCGACCGCCTCGTCGTCTGCGATGCCTGCGTCTTTCCGACCTCGCTCACTGTCAACCCGCAGGTCACCATCATGGCCTTCGCCCACCGCGCCGCGGCGCGCATCCTCGAGGCGTGGTAATGCCCTACGACAGCTTCCTGCTCGACCCGCTGCTGCTATTTCTGACCGGGCTGGGCGTCAGCTGGCTGTTGGCGCGGCAGCCAGTGCGCGTGCGCCCGGCGGTGATGCAGGGCACTGTCGTGGTAACGCTCATCGTCTACTGGGGCACGTCCGTGTCGCTGTATTTCGATCTCGCCTGGACCCGCTGGCTGTGGGAGATGTGCGGCGCCGAGACCGGCCGCGATTGGATGCTCAACTCCGGGATCTTCCACTTTGACTACCGCCACCCGGGCTGGCCGACCCACCTGATTTCGTTATTGATTTTCACAACCTACCCGTTCTGGCTGCTGGCGGGTCTGGCGTTGGGCTGGCCGCGGCTGCGGCAGGGCGAGGCGCTCGGTCCGGCGCGCTGGTGCGGGCAAAAGCTGCGGCAGGAAGTGTGGTACGGCACGGCAACCGATGCCCAGAGCGGCGACGGGCTGTGGCTGCACGCCGAGACAGTCGCGCCACCGGATGCTGCTCCGTATGTCCATGGCTGGGCTGCGTTTTTTCCGGTGGACGCGGCTCCCGTGCTGTCGCGCTTTGGCCCCGAGCCGGTCGTTCCTGGGGCGGCGTGGGTGGCTGGCGGCGGGACGGCGTTGACGGCCAGCAGCTGGCAAGGCGAGACGCCGCGAATCCATTGGAATTTGCAGCAAAATCTCAGGACGCCGCCGCTGCTGCCGTTCGCCCGCTGGCTGTGGGAGATGGAGGCGCTGCCCGGGGCGATGGTCGTTCTCGACCCGCGCGCGGCGTGGCAAGGCGCGCTGGTTGTCGATGGCGCGCCGCGGCCGTTCGCCGGAAGCGCTGGACTGGCGCGGATTTACGGCCACGGCAGCGCCGAGCGTTGGGCCTGGCTGCACGCCGACCTCGGCGACGGCGCGGTACTGGAGGTGGTAGCGGCAGTCTCGACCCGGCCGGGGCTGAATCGGCTGCGGCCGCTGCCGTTCGTCCAGCTGCGCTGGCAGGGCGAAGATTGGCCGCGTTTTCCCTCGCTTGCGGCGCTGGGCGCGTTCCACTGCACGCCGCAACTGCCGGGCTGGACGCTGTCCGGTCAGGTCGGGCGGCGGCGCCTTCACGTCGCGGTCGCGCTGCCGCCCGAGCTGTGCGTTGTCGTCGACTACCGCGATCCGGACGGCCGCGCGGCGGTGTGCACCAACAGCGCGCGCGCTGACGTCACGGTGCGGCTGGAGGAGCGGCGCGGCGGCGCGTGGCAAATCGTGAAAAATTGGCAAGTTCTCGCCACCGGGCACGCGGAAGTGGGCTTGCGCCCCGGTCCGTCGCTGGCGGCCCCGGCCAAAAATCCGTAAGCTCCAAGCCGATTTTGCGATGTGGAGCCCGCCAGATGTTGACCCTGCCCCCGCTCAGCAAGGACGGCAGCGTCCACGTCACCGACGAAGTCTGGAACACCCGCATCTCGAGCCTCGGCGCGCTCCTGACCATCGTCGGCGTCAGCTTCCTGATGTGGCGCGCGAGCGCCGTGGCCAGCCCGGTGCGCGTCTGGAGCTTTCTCATCTACGGCATCGGCACGCTCAGCGTCTTTGTCACAAGCGCGCTGCACCACGGCTTCCACGGCACGCCGCGGCAGAACTTCCTGCTGCGCCAAGCCGATTACCTCTCGATTTTCCTGATGATTGCCGGGTCGTTCACGCCGTTTTGCCTGATCCTCGTGCCGGGACCGCTGGGCAGTGGCGTGCTGGCGCTTGTGTGGCTCCTGGCGCTCGGCGGCATTGCCTCGAAGGCGCTGTACCCCGATCTGCCCAAGTGGGCGACGCTGGCGATGACGATTGGCATGGGCTGGGTCGCCGTCGTGCTCGTCAAGCCGGTGTACGCGGCGCTGCAGGTGCCCGGGCTCGTCACGCTGGCGACCGGCGGCGCGTTCTTCACCGTCGGCGGCGCGATCTTTGGCCTGGAACGGCCCAACCCGCGTCCCGGCCGCTTTGGCTTCCACGAAATCTGGCACTGTTTCGTCCTCGCCGGCGCGACCTGCCATTTCGGCACCATGTGCCTGTGCCTGTGACCCGGGTTGACGGCCAGCGCCGGCCGCCGCACACTGCGCGCAACTTGCAGCAAGGACGGCCCATGTACGCTCACGCTCTCCGGATTTTGGCCCTCGCGTGGATTCTCACCCTGTCGGCGTGCGGCGCCAACGGCGAGATCAAGACCATCCAGGACCCGTTCAACGGCCCGCAGCGCGCTTTCGCCCGCTACCTGGACTTTGGCCACTACACCGCGGTCGGCATGGCCGAAGGCGGCGGCAAGTACAGCGTGCAAGTGCTCGTTGTCATGCCGGGTCAGGCGCACAACGTCGGGCACGCCGGGGACAAAGGCCTTTTCAAGCTTGGCGCCGAGACCTTTACGCTGGACGCGGGCGGCGACGCCAAGCCGGTGACGGGCGTGAACCAGACGCAGATCTTCACGCAGTGGATGGTTGTGTTCAACGTCAGCCGCGATGAACTCCTGAAGTTCGCCCAGGCGCCGCTGAGCGCGGTGAAGGTCGCGATCGGCGACATCACGCTGCAGCTTGCGGTCAGTCCCGACGACGCGGCGCTCATCCAACGCAACGCGCGGACGCTCGCCGGCACGACGCCGCCGCAGTAGCGCAACGGCGCGCTGCGCCAGAGGATTGCCATGGTTTCGCCCCGTCAGCGCCACTTGCACCTGCTGCTTCTGGCGGTGCTGACGGCGTGCCAAGGGGCGCCGAGTACGACGACGACGCCCGCACCGCGGCCTCGGCCGTTGCCGGAATTCGTGTTTGGCTCGGCGGCGACCGACATCGGCCAGGCGGCGATGGCGACGTGCGCCAAGATTGGCTACCGCTGGATTCGCGTGCCGATTCGCTGGCAAATGCTGCAGCCGACGGTGAGCGCGCTGCCAACGCTGACGCGCGCGGATCTGGCAGCGCATCCGGAGCTTGTCGACGCGTTTGCCGCGCACGCAGATTGGTCGGTGCCCGACGCAACGCTGGCGGCGGCGAGCAAGCTCGGACTGCATGTCATTGGTTTTGTTGGCGCTTCCTCGCCGCCGAATTTCAACGGCACCGCGCTCAACCCGGCGAGCCTTGGGCCGGAAGCCTACATCGCCGGGCAAGCGCTGGCGACCCGTGCGATCGTCCGGCGGTACGGGCGCGCGCGCACGGGAGCACCGCCGGAAGTGGCGACGATCGTGCTCTGGCAGACCGAAAATGAGCTGAACATCGCGCCAGCCGCGGCGCTGATCGGCTGGAGGCAGCCGGCCGGGCTGGCGTCGTTTACGAGCTCGCCGTGGTCCGATTTCCAGTTTCAAACCGACCTGTTGCGGGCGCTGCGCGATGCGGTGCTGACCGAGGACGCCGACGCCGTGACGGAAATCAACATCAACACCGACATGAACGACGCGTTCAATACCAATTTTGGCCGGCCGGGATGGGAGGATGTGGTGGTGGCGTGGCGGGACCTGGCGGACGTCATCGGCTTTGACACTTACCCAAACTATTACGTTGCCCAACCGGCCGACGGGACGGTCGTTGGCAAGCGGGCGCAGCGCTTCATCGCCTTGGTGCATCCGGGCCAACAGGTGATGGTGGTGGAGACCGGCTACC
>CAIPXZ010000640.1 GCA_903869075.1 uncultured Myxococcales bacterium
AGGCGTCGCCGTCGTCGCACCCCATGCCGTCGGAGCCGGGCACCGGTTGCGGCTTGGACACGCCGGTCGCCGGGTCGCAGACGTTGGCGTAGCAGCCGTTGGTCGCCGCGGTTGGCAGCTCGATGGCGCCGACGCACGTGCCGCCCGCTTGGCAGCTGTCCTGGTGGCTGCAGGCGTTGCCGTCGTCGCACGGCGCGCCGAGGTTGGTTGTGTGCAGGCACACGCCGCTGGTGTTGCAGAGGTCCGCGGTGCACGGGTTGCCGTCGTCGCAGGCGGCGGCGGACGGCACGAGCGCGCACTGGCAGTTGCAGGCCCAGATGAGGCAGGCCGCTGATGCAACGCCGCAATCGCCCGCGCTCGCGCACGTGCAGGCGGGGCCGGCGTCAACGTCGGGCTTCGCGTCCGGCACGTCGACAGCGTCCGTGCTTTTCGGCGCATCGACCGTGGCGTCGGTGGCAGCATCGACAGCGCCGCTATCGCCCGCCAGCGCGTCGTCCGCGGGCGCGGGCGTCACTGGCGCGCCGCATGCGGCCAGCGCTGCTGCCATCGCCAGAACTGCCGTCCGCATCGCCACCGCCTGAATCTGCCCAGATTTCAGCTTAGACGCCGCGTCGGCCGCGCGCAACCGCGATTGTCGGCCGGCAAGTGGACAACCGCTCCGCGCGCCCCTAGCATACCGCTCCGGTTGGTCGCATCGACCGACAGAGGCCGCGCGTGCGTTTTTTTCCTCCGGTCCCGTGGCGCACAATCCCGCCGAACACGATCACCGCGACGGCGATGGCCTGCGGCATTTACTCGATTTTCCTGTCCTTGACCGGCGGCGACCTGAACCACGCCGCGTGGTACGTGCTGCTGGCGACGCTGCTCGACAAGGCCGACGGCTCGGTGGCGCGGGCGCTCAAAGGCTCGTCGGAATTCGGTGTGCAATTCGATAGTTTTGCTGACTCCGTGGCGTTTGGCCTGGCGCCCGGCGCGCTGATCTTTGCCGCCGCGCCGGTGCTGGCGCCCGCGACCTGGGGCCACGACGCGCACCTGCTGGGCCTGCCGGCGCGGCCGCTGCTGGGTGTGATTTGCCTGCTGTACGCGATCCTGACGTCAGTGCGGCTGGCGCGCTTCAACGTGATTACTGCCGAGATGGGCCCGGACCTGTTCCTCGGCCTGCCGTCCACGCTGTCGGGCGGGCTGATTTGCAGCGCGTTCCTGACAATCCACGAGCTTGGCCAGGAATCGCCGGCGCTCTACCGGCTGTTTCCGGCGCTGCTGGTGCTGAACGCGGCGCTGATGGTCTCCAACCTGCCGTTGCCCAAGCTGCACCTCGCCGCGCACCCGCTGGCCAAGGCGCTGCAGGTCGGCGCGGCGGTCGCTGTTTACGTGACGGTGCTGGCGCGCACCGGCTTTACTTTCGTGCTGGCGCTGCTGCTGGGCTACCTGGCGTTTGGCTTTGGCGTCCAAGGCCCGCGCATGTGGCGTGAACGCAAGCAGCACAGCTAACCGAGCATTCTGATGGCGCTTTTTACTCTCGCCGCGGCGGACGGCA
Organism: uncultured Myxococcales bacterium; assembly: GCA_903869075.1. Lineage (GTDB taxonomy): Bacteria > Myxococcota_A > UBA9042 > UBA9042 > UBA9042 > CAIYBN01. The sequence goes on from CAIPXZ010000640.1 coordinate 1,538, forward strand.
CCCAGCTCAGCGTGCGTGACACCGGCCGGCGCGATGCGCCCGTCGTGCTGCTCTGCGACGGCGTGGGCTGTGACGGCTACATCTGGCGCTATCTGCGGCCGCACCTGGAAAAGACGTGTCGGGTCATACACTTTCACTACCGCGGTCACGGCCAGTCGGAGATTCCGCAGGACCGCGCGACGCTGACGATTGAGCAGTGCGCCGACGACGCCTGGGACGTGCTGGACCAGCTGGGCGTGCAACAGGCGGTGCTCGTCGGCCACTCGATGGGCGTGCAGGTCATCCTCGAGGCGGCGTGGCGAGAGCGCAAGCGCACGCGGGCGATCGTCGCGCTGTGCGGCGCCTTTGAGCGGCCGCTGGACACCTTTCACGGCTCGGACTTTGGCCACCGCCTGCTGCCACTTGTGACCGGCGCGGCGTTTCGCTGGCCGACCAAGCTGCGCGACCTGTGGCAGCGCGTGGTGCCGACGGAGATCGCCTGGAAAATGGCCGTGGCGACTGAGCTGAACGCCGCGATGGTCCGCCGCGAGGACTTCGTGCCGTACCTGCAGCACATGGCGCGCATGGATCCGGTGATTTTCGTTCACTATTTGCAGGCGGTCGCCGAGCACAGCGCGCGGCCGTGGCTGCGCAGCCTGCAGATGCCGGTGCTCGTGGTGGCGGGCGAGCGCGACAACTTCACGCCGGCGCGCGTCGCCGAGCGGATGCTGCACCTGCTGCCCAACGGCGAGTTTTGCCTGGTGCCGGCGGGCTCACACGCCGCGCCGATCGAGCTGCCGGACCTGATCGAGCTGAAGCTGGACGCGTTCGCCCGGCGCCATCAGCTCTGGTAGGGGCTCACACGTCGTAGAAAATCGGATCATGGACCTTGAGGAAGGCGTCGAGGATGCGCGCTTCTTCGTCGGTCAGATCCTCAAATTTCACGCCCGCGCCGGCTTTGGTGCGGCCATGGCCGTCGGCGTCAAACGGCCGCGTCCAGCAGACGACGGCGTGCTTGTGGAACACGTGGCTGGCGCCGGGGATCGAAAAGCGCACTTCGACCTTGTCGCCTTTCTTGAACGGCTCGTCGCTGGCGATAAACAGGCCGCCGGTGGAGATGTTCGAGGTCAAGCCGACGAACAGGCGGTGATCGGTGGCGACGCCGACCTGGATGTCGTAGCCCTGACGCGACGTGTCGCGCCGCTCGGAGCCGCTCGAAGGACGGTGGTTGGGGACGGAGCTCATGGTCGCCTCAAACGGAAAATGGGAGAAAAGCACCGCGTTGACTGGGACCTAATCGGCCCAGGACAAACGCCAGCGCACGATAGGCTACTCGCAATTTTGAATTGTGCACGTACTGCAAATCATTTTTCACATTGGCCGGTGGCGCCGGGGGGCCGGGAATGCGGATCGGCAGATTTCAGGTGCCCAAACGCACGCGCAGCAGGTTGCGGCCCAACAGGAAAAGGTCGCCGGCGCGCAGCGGCGTGTCCTGCTTGACGCGCACGAATGTTCCGTTGGAGCTACCCAGATCCTTGAGGAAAGCGCGGCCGTTGCGGTCGGAAAGCACGGCGTGCGAGCCCGAGACGAAGCCGTCCTTGGGGAACAGGATGTCGCCGCGCTCGCGGCCGAGGAAGACGTCCGGATTGGCGAGCAAATACGCATTGGCGATCTGTCGCTGCAAGCCGATCTGGCACAGGCGGCCCCAAACGCCGCGCGGTACCGGCCAGCCGACGACTTCCTGCTCGCCGGTGCGGCCGCGCTCCGGCGTCATCCGCTCAAGGCGCTCGAATGCAAGCACTTCCTGACCGACGCGCATGTAATCGCCGTGGTGGATCTCAATCGGCGTCGTGATGCGCAGATACGTCCCATTCGCGGTGTCGATCGGCCGCAGCACGACGCGCCCCGGCGTGGCGTCGATGGCGCAGTGCAGCTCGGCCAAGAAGCCGTCGTCGGTGAAGCGCAGCTGGCAGTCCGCGCCCGCGCCGATGCGGTTCTCACCGGAATGCAGCGGAAACTGCTGGGCTTCCTGACCATTGTCGTCGATCAGCGCCAACATGCCGATGCGCTCGGCGCGCGCGCCAGTGACGTACGCGGAAGACGTGGCGCCGGCGTGGCGGTTGTTGGGCGCACCGCAGGCACCGCAGAAGCTGTGGCTGGGCGGAATCGGGTGGCCGCAGCGATCGCAGATGACGCCAGCGGCGGCGCTGCCGGCGGCGGTGCGGCTCGGTTGGACCTGCACAACGGCCGCCGGACCAGGCGCGGCGGTCGGCGTCGGATGTGCAGCCGAGGGGCTGGGCGCCATGCGCGGGTTGGACGTGATCGGCCGCTGCTGCGGAATCGGGTGCGCTGTGCTGACGTTGTGTGGAGCCAGCACAGTTGGACGAGCGAGCGGCAGTTGGCCGATCTGCCCAGGCTGGCTCATATGCGACGGCGGCGCCATGTGCGCGGCGGGCGTCAGCGCGCGCGGCGGCGGGTGGACGGGACCGGTCGTGACGCGCGGCGTTGGCTGCTGCAGGTTCGGCGCCGGCGTGGCACCGCTGATCGGCCGCGGCACCCGACGCACACTGCCGGTCTCCAGCTCCGAAACGGTCGACGCGCGGTTTGGGCGCGGCGGCGGCGGCGGGTCCAGCAGGCTGCCCGGCAGCGGCTCGGTCGACGCTGAGAGTAGATCCTGGTACTCAGCGGGGGGCGGCGACGGCAGACGGCCATCGCGGTGCTGCGGCGGCCGTGGCGTCGGAACCCCTTGATCCCATGAGGCTTCCAAGTCGTTCTGGGTCGGGCGCTGGTTCCCCGGCGGCAGCGGGCGCGGCGTCGCCACGCCGTACTCCCAAGAGGCGTCCAGATCATGCGGCAGCGGCGTGCGGTGGCTGGGCGTCGACTGACCGGGACGTTGGCCGGCCGCCGGATTGGCCATCGGCGGCGGTGGTGGCGGCGCGACCGTCGACCGCAGCGGCGGCACGGACTGGGGCGCGCGCGTCGGCGCAGACGGGATCGGCGCCGGCACCGTCGCGGCGTTCTGGACGCCGGACGAGACTCGTCCATCAGGGTTCAGCGAAGCGCCGCACCCCAAGCAAAATCGGTACTTGCCTTCATTACTGCGTCCGCAGCGCGGGCAGGTCACCATGCCGCTGGCTCCCTCAAAGCAACTCCATCAGGTGGGTCCATTCTGACCGGTCTCTGAGTGTCACCGATCTTGCGCTGCGACGGCAAGGGCTTGTCGATCAATCGCCGCACCGGGGCTTGCCAAGGGCCGTTGGATGCGGCACAAGACGTCTCGGCTCCGTGCCCGCCGAGAGGCCGTAATGGCGATTGCGCTCCGCACCTTCATCATCCTGGACAGTCTGCAGCCGCAGCTGGCGTCGTTCATCGGCAAGACCGCGCGGGGTTTCCTGCCGCTGCCGAACATGGCGAGTTTGTTCGTGGAAATCGCGCCCGGCATCGCCGTGAACCGCGTGACCGACGTGGCGCTCAAGGCGACCACCGTCGCGCCGGCGATTCAAGTCGTTGAGCGCGCGTTTGGCCTGCTGGAAGTGCACGATGCCGATCAGGGCGCTGTGCGCTCCGCCGGCAAGGCGATTCTCGCCGATCTGGGCCTCGAAGAAGGCCAGCGGATGAAGCCGAAGATCGCGACAAATCAGGTGATTCGCTCGATCGAGCCGTACCAGGCGCAGATCATCAACCGCGACTCCAACGGCATGATGATCCTGCCGGGCGACAGCCTCTTCATTTTGGAGACCGAGCCGGCGGGTTACGCCGCGTACGCCGCGAACGAGGCCGAGAAGGCCGCGAACGTGAAGCTGATTGAAGTGCGGCCGTTTGGCGCGTTCGGTCGGCTGTGGATGGCGGGTTCGGAGAGCGAGATCGACTCGGCGCGCGAGGCCGCGATGGCGGCCCTCAACAACGTCGATGGCGTCAGCAAGTAACGGGAATTGCAGTAGAAAGGAGTAGCTCATGTCGGATGCACTGGGAATGATTGAGACGCGCGGCTTTGTCGGCTTGGTCGAGGCCTCGGACGCGATGGTCAAGGCTGCCAAGGTCGAGTTGATCGGCTACGAGAAGATCGGCGGCGGCTATGTGACGGCGATCGTGCGTGGCGACGTGGCGGCGGTGAAGGCGGCGACGGAAGCCGGGCAGCGCGCTGCCGAGCGCGTCGGTGAGCTTGTCAGCGTGCACGTGATTCCGCGGCCGCACGGCAACGTCGACGCGGTGCTGCCGCTGGGTCGTGGCAAGAAGACCGACGTCTCCGCCACCTGATCGGTTCGCCCGCTCGCCCGTGTGCGCGCGCGCAAGCCTACTAGCGGCGCGGCGCGCGGGTTTTCGGCGGTACGGCGCGCAAGTTGAGGACGCAAGATGCTGCTCGGCAAAGTCATCGGCACGGTTGTTGCGACGCGCAAAGAGCCTGAACTCAACGGCTTGCGCATGCTCGTGGTCCGCGAGCTGGACGGCGCATATCAGCCGGCGGGCAAGATCATCGTGGCGATCGACGCGGTCGGCGCGGGCGATGGTGAAATCGTCCTGTTTGCCGCAGGTTCCAGCGCGCGTTTGACAGCCGTGACCAAGGATCGGCCCGTCGACCACGTCATCATGGCGATCGTCGACGCCGTGCAAGCCGACGGCGCGATCGTCTACGACAAGTCGCACAGCTGAACAGGGGCCAGACGATGGACGACGCCCGGATCCAGGCGATTGTTGCGGAAGTGGTCCGGCGCATCGGCACGCCCGCGGGCGCCGCGCCGATCATCTCCACGCCGAAATTCAGCGCCGGTCGCAGCGGCCTGTTCGACGACGTCGACTCCGCCGTTCACGCCGCGCAGATCGCGTACGAGCAGCTGCACAAAGTGCCGGTGCACGTGCGGCAGCGGGCGATCGAGAACATGCGGCAGGTGTCACTGCAGAACCTGGAAGAGATGGCGCGGCGCGCGGTGGAGGAGACCGGACTCGGCCGCGTGGCTGATAAGATCGAGAAAAATCGATTGGTTGCGCTGAAGACGCCGGGTATGGAGATCCTCCAGCCGACGGCGCACACCGGCGACGCCGGGCTGACGCTGGACGAGTTCGGACCGCTGGGCGTGATCGGCTCGATCACGCCGACGACGAACGCGACGGAGACGATTCTCAACAACGCGATTTCCATGATTGCCGGCGGCAACACCGTTGTCTTCAACGTTCACCCGAGCGCGAAGCGCACCTTGGCGTGGTACGTGCAGCTGCTCAATCAGGCGTGCACGGCGGCGGGTGCGCCGGACAACTTGATGACGATGGTGACCGAGCCGTCGATTGAGTCCGCCAACCAGGTGATGAAACACCAGGGAATTCGCCTGATTGCGGTGACGGGCGGCGGGCCGGTTGTCAAGGCCGCGCTGAATTCCGGCAAGCGCGCCGTGTGCGCGGGCCCTGGCAATCCGCCGGCGGTCGTTGACGAAACCGCGGACCTCAAGCAGGCGGCGCGCAACATCATCGACGGCGCGAGCCTGGACAACAACATCGTCTGCATCGTCGAAAAGGAAATCATTGCGGTGGCTTCCATCGCGGATCGCCTCAAGCAGGAGCTTGTCGCGGCGGGTGCTTATGAGGTGAAGGACCGCGAGCTGGCGGCGCTGGAAAAAGTGCTGATCGAGGACGGCCACGTCAACCGCAAGTTCGTCGGCAAGAACGCCAGCGTGATCCTGCGGGAGATTGGCGTGAAGGTCGGCGATGACTGCCGGTTGGCGTTCGCCGAGGTGGACGAGAGCCACCCGTTCGTGCAGCTGGAAATGCTCCTGCCGGTGGTGGGTTTTTTCCGCGTGCCGAACTGGGAAGAGGCGATCGCCGCCGCTGTGCGCGTCGAGCACGGCTTTTTCCACACCGCGACGATGCACTCGATGGCGATCGACCGCTTGGACCGGATGGCCAAGGCCGTCAATACCTCGATTTTCATCAAGAATGCGCCGAGCTTCGCCGGTCTGGGCATGCGCGGCGAAGGCTACACCGCCTGGACCATCGCAGGCACGACAGGCGAAGGCCTGACCAACGCGCGGACGTGGACCAAGCAGCGCCGGTGCACCCTGCACGGCTTTTTCCGGATCGTCTGACCATGGCCGTTCTCGCCGGGCTGGACCTGCTGCACGTGCCCGCCGGTCTGGCGGCGCTCGACGCCGTGTGCAAAGAGGCGCAGGTCGCGGTGCTGTTCGCCGGCGATATCGATCCCGGGCGTTTTCTGTTGATTATCACTGGTGATTTGGCATCGGTCGAGGCGGCGCTGCACAAAGGCATCCTCGATGCGGGCGACGCGCTGCTGGAGTCGCTGCAGCTGCCGCAGGCGCACGACGGGCTGCTGGCGGCGCTGCACGGCCAGTTCGCGGACCCAGCGCAAGTGCTGCGAGATGAGGACGCGCTGGGCACGCTCCACGCCCACACGCCGCTGACGCTGCTGGCGGCGCTGGACCGCGCGCTAAAGGTCGCCGAAGTTGGGCTGCTGCGGCTGCGGCTCGCTTCTGAACTCGCTGGCCAGGGCCACGCGGTGCTGGCGGGCGAGCAGTTTGCCGTCGACGCTGCCCTTCACGCGGCGCAGCTTGGGCTGCCGTCCGGGGTCGTGCTGCAATCGCGGCTGATTCCGCGCCCCGCGGCCGAAGTCGTCGCCGCCGCCTGCCAACGCGGGCTCGTCGCGCGGCCACTGCGACCGTTGCAGCCTTGAGCGCCGCCGCTCCGGGACCGGGGCACACTTCCGGCCTACGGCCGGGGCCCTCCCGACCAAAATGCCCGTCCCCGCCGAAGGTGACCTGGCTTTCACCAGATACACCACCACCATCGCGAGTCCTCAGCGTTTCCGCTGCTCGCCCATCCTTCGGCCGCCCGTTGGGATTCCTTGGTCCCCGTGGCAGCCCGGCTTGGTTGGTGGCCCGCGTCCGCGCCGGCACGCGCGCGCGTGCAGCCGTCAGCGGGAGCGCGCCCGACACGCGCGCCAGTTTCATGTTCGTCCGTTCGCGGATTTTGCCGCGGCAAAATCGACCGAGCCCGCCCAGACGGATCCTGGCGTGCGCCCATGCCTTCCGCCGCCGCCGCTTGACTTCCGCGCCCGCGGCTCGGACCATCCGCGCCCGGCTTCCGTGGCCGCTGTAGACCAGTCATGAACAAGATCGCCCCCATCCGCCAAGCCATCGCTGACATCGCCGCCGGCCGCATGGTCATCCTGGTTGACGACGAAGACCGTGAAAATGAAGGCGATCTCGTCATCGCCGCCGAAAAGGTCACGCCGGAAGCCATCGCCTTCATGGCCGAGCACGGCCGCGGTCTGATCTGCCTGGCCATGGACAGCAAGCTGTGCTCGCGGCTGGAGTTGACGCCGATGACGCCGCAAAATGAGGCGCAACTCGGCACTGCATTTACGGTTTCCATCGATGCCGTCGACTGCCACGGCCCGGCCGTCTCGCCGCGCAACCGCGCCCACACGATTCTCAAAGCGATTTCAGCGTCGGCGCGGCCGCAGGATTTCAGCGTGCCGGGGCACATTTTTCCGCTGGCGGCGCGCGATGGCGGCGTGCTGGTGCGCACCGGCCAGACCGAAGGCAGCGTCGACCTGGCGCGGCTGGCTGGCCTGACGCCCGCCGGCGTGATCTGCGAGGTGATGGAGCCCGACGGCTCGATGTCGCGCCTGCCGAGCTTGCTGGAACTTGGCGAAAAGTATGGTATTTGCGTCGTGACAGTGGCGGATTTGATCCAGCACCGGCTGAAGTCGGAGCCGCTTGTCGTGCGCGATGCGCAGAGCACTTTGGCCACGGATTACGGGCAGTTCGACATCGCGATCTACCGCTCGCTGATCGACGGCACGACCCACGCTGCGCTGACGTTTGGCAAGATCGACCCGGAGAAGCCGACGCTCGTGCGCGTGCACCGCGCCAACCTGCTGAGCGACGCGTTTGGCTTCGCGCTTTCGTCGGGGCGCAAGCATCTGGCGGCGGCGATGGCCGCGATAGCCAAGGAAGGTTCAGGGGTTATCATCTACCTGGACGTGGATCGCGACGCCGCCGAGCTGTCCGCCGCGCTGCAGCAGTACGTCTCGCGCGGCGAAGGCAAGCCGTGGCCGCCGCCGGATTCTGGCAACCAGACGTCGAAATTCCGCGAGTTTGGCCTCGGCGCGCAGATCCTCGTCGATTTGGGCGTGCGTCAACTGCGCGTGATGACCAACCACCCGCGGCGGCTGCGCGGTGTGGGCGGCTATGGGCTGGAAGTCGTTGAATGGCTGACGATTCCCGGTGATGAGCCGCTGCCGGACAGCGCCAAGAGCCCCGCGTGAACCGGCTGCTGCCGCTGCTGGTGTTTGTCGCCGGCTGCGCCGATCCGTGCAGCACGTTGGCTGATCGCGTCTGCGCGCAGCGACCCGCGCCCGATCCCGTGTGCGCGCGCTTACAGGCGCTGGCGAGCGCGCCGACGGCGGCCGATCGCCAGGCGTGCGAAGTCGGCAACGCCGTCGCCGACGACTATCAAAAGCACTGAAAATCGCCGCGGCATTCTGCCCTTGACTTTCCCGCCCCCGCTGCCCACGATCGCCGGGACGTTTGGACCGCCGCAGATGCAAAGCGTATTGAAATCATGGACAAAAGTCTTCGGCCCGCGGCTTGCCCGGCGCTGGGCGTTGCGCGTGGCGCTGCTGGTTCTGCTGGTGCCGATCGCCGCCCATGCGATTGACAGCGCGCGCACCGCGGTGACGCTCGTGCAGCAGGCAGCAAAATCCTATGAATCCGGCGACTTTGTCAAAGCTGCGGATTTGTACGAGAAGGCCTGGCGGCTCGACCCGTCGCCCGCGTACCTGTGGGCGTTGGCGCGATCCGAGCACCTCGCCGGTTTGAACGAGAACGCGATTGACCACTACCGGCAGTTCATCACCAACCCGGGCGCTGAGTCGGCGCGGCTGACCAAGGCGCAGGCGTATCTGGCGGATGTGGAACAGGAAGTGAACAAGACCCGGCTGCGGGAGGCCGACGCGGCGACGCGCTCCAGCAATCCGGCGCTCGCGGCGGAGCTGTACCTGCAGGCGTACAAGACCGCGCCCGGGCGGCTGGATTGGCTGTTCAAGGCGGCAGTCGCCGAGCAGATGGCTGAGAATTTTCCGGCGGCGCTGCAGCATCTTGAGACGTACCTGTCGCTGGCGACCAACGCCGATGACGATCGCGGGCAGGCGACCGCGCGCGCGGCGTGGCTGCGGCAAAAGCTGGGCGTCAAAGCGCCACCGCCGCAGACCAAGGAGGCGCCGCCGCCACTGCCGACGGTGCTCGCGCCAGGCGAGCCGCACAGCGCCGCGCGGACGCCGGGCGTTGTGCAGCCGGCGGAGCCAGCGGCGCGGCCGACGTGGCCAGGTTGGACGGCGCTGGGCGGCGGCGCGGCGTTTCTGGCGGGTGGCGTGGCGCTGCTCGTGACGGCGCAGGCGGACGCGGCGCAGCTGACGCGCGACCAGAGCCACGATCCCGGCCAGCTGATTACCGCGATGAGCCGCGAGACGGCGCTGAACCGCGCGAGCGCGATCAACACGCGGCTGGTGCTGGGCGCGACGGCGACCGGCCTGGGCGTTGCCGCTGCCGGTTTTGGCACCTGGTGGCTGGCGCGGCACCCGGCGCAGACGGCCGTCGTCCTGCCGTCGCCCAACGGTGCGCTGCTCGCTGTGAGGTTTTAGCTGATGCCGTCGCGAAGCCCCACGCTTGTGCTGCTCTTGGCCTTTGCGCTGCTGTTGGCCGCCGGCTGCGCGGAAGTCAAGCCCCCGGAAGAGTTCGCGTTTCAGACCGAGGCCGAGAGGCTGGACGCCGCGGTCGACGTCATGCCAGATGCCGTGGACACGGACCAGGTCAGCGCCGACGCCGACGATCCGACCGACGTCCTGGATGCGCTTGATGCGCCCGACGGCAGCGACGTTGCCGATGCGCTGGATACCCTGGACGCCGCGGATTCAGCGGACGCGCCAGACGTGGCAGACAGCGCCGACGCGCCGGATGCGGCGGATGCGCCAGATGTGGCCGACAGCGCCGATGTGGCCGACGCCGCGGACGTAACGGCAACCGCTGATGCCGCCGACGGCAGTGACGCGAGCGACGCGGCTGACGTCAGCGACCCGTGCCTGACGCTCAGCTGCGACGACGGCGACCCGTGCACGGACGATTCCTGCATCCCGTTCACCGGCTGCAACCACAGCCCCGCCAGCGGCAAGGCATGCGCGCCCGACCCGTGCCACAGCGACGGCACATGCGACACCGGCGTCTGCAAGTTCGCCGTGGCGATTTCTTGCGACGACGGCAACGACTGCACGGTCGACAGCTGTGACGTGGCGACGGGCTGCACGCACGTCGCGCTCAACAACGGCAATTGCGTCGGCGACTTGTGCTTCATCAGCCAGACCTGCAAGGCCGGCGTTTGCCAAGGCGGCAGCCCCGCGACCTGCGACGACGGCGACGTCTGCACCGACGACAGCTGCGACGCCAAGGCCGGCTGCGTGCACCTGGCCAACACAGCGACGTGCGACGACGGCGACGATTGCACCACCGCGGACGTGTGCGCGGGCGGGAAGTGCGCGGGCGTCGGCAAGTTCGTCGACAAGGGCTATCCGGCGACCAGCGGCGGCGCCGCCAGCGTTCTCGCGCTCGGCGACGGCTTTGGCATCTTCAGCGACGGCGCAACCGCTCCCGACACGCTCGTGTTCACGCGCACCGATCGCGCGGGCGCCGTCGTCTGGCAGAAGAATTACGGCGGGCCCGAAGCAGTGCAGAGCTGGGCCAAGGACGCGGCAGAGCTGTCCGACGGCTTCCTGCTGCTGTCGCTGGGCGAAACGATGTTTGGCACCGGCGCGTTCTTGCGGCGCGTCGATGCGACCGGCGCGGTGAAGTGGAGCCAAGGATTCGGCGGCACCGGCGCGGCGAAAGTGGGCAACGCCTTGGCCGTCGACGCCACCGGCATCGCCATCGCCGGCGCGGCGAAAGACGCCAATGACGCCGCTGTGGGCTGGCTGCAGCACGTCGATCTCAGCGGCGGCGCGACGTGGACGACGACCTACGGCGGGCCTGCCAACGATCAGTTCTACGCCGTGACACCCGCCGGCAGCGGTTTTGCCCTGGCGGGCTCCACCAACAACGCCAGCGCCGGATTCGACGACTACTGGCTCGTGCGCACCGACGCAGCTGGCGGAAAGTTGTGGGAAAAACGCTACGGCGGCGCGGGCTCGGACCAGGCATGGTCGGTGCTCGCGCTCGCCGACGGCTACCTGTTGGCCGGCAGCACGGAGTCCAAGGGCGCGGGCGGCTCTGACGCCTGGCTTGTCCGCACCGACTTGAACGGTACCAAGCTGTGGGACAAAACCTACGGTGGCAAGCAGCCCGACGGCGCCTTGCAAGTGCTCGCCGTCCCTGGTGGTTACGCGTTCTCAGGCACCACCGCGTCGACCGGCGCCGGCGGCAACGAGATGTGGCTCGTGCGCACGGACACGCTGGGCAACAAGATGTTCGGCTTCCCGTACGGCGGCGCGCAGGACGACGGCGGGACCCACCTCGCGCTCCTGTCCGACGGCTTTGCGCTCGCTGGCTACACGAACTCCAAGGGCACCAGCCAGCAAGCCTGGCTCCTGCGCACCGATCTCTTCGGCAACACGACCTGCGCCGCTTCCGGCGCGTGCATCGCCAAGTCGTACGCCGACTGCAGCGACGGCAACCCGTGCACCGCCGATTCCTGCGCGGCATCGAGCTGCAGCCACGGCGCGCCCGCCGCCTTCGCCTGCGACGACGGCCTCAAATGCACCGGTCCCGACGTCTGCGCCAGCAACGTCTGCGGCGGCCCGGCCATCAACTGCAACGACAACAACGTCTGCACCGCGGACAGCTGCGATCCAGAATTCGGCTGCGTGAACGAGGCCTTGGACGGCGGCGCGTGCGGCGCGGACAAGTGCACAAGCGCGGGCGTCTGCGGCGGCGGTGCCTGCGCGGGCACCTCGGCGATTTCCTGCGACGATGGCAACCCGTGCACGAGCGACA
>CAIPXZ010000641.1 GCA_903869075.1 uncultured Myxococcales bacterium
CCCGCGCCGTTCCAGTCGCCCTTGACCGGCTTGGGCGCCAGCGTTGCCGACACGCCGTAGTTCTCCGCGATGCGGTACAGCAGCCAGCGGGCCAGCCACATGTGGTCGGAAACCGTGACAGGATCCGCCGCGCCGATCTGGAATTCCCATTGCGCCGGCATCACTTCCGCGTTGATGCCTTCGAACAGCAGACCGGCATCCAGGCACGCCTGCATGTGCTCTTCAACGATGTCGCGGCCGAACACTTCGTCCGCGCCGACGCCGCAGTAGTAGCCGAACTGCGGGGCGGGGAAGCCGTTGTCCGGCCAGCCGAGCGGCTTGATGCCTTCAAAAAACGTGTATTCCTGCTCGATGCCGAACCAGATGTCGTGCGACTTGTACTTCTCGGCGACCGCGGTCAGCTTGGCGCGCGTGTTGGTCGAGTGCGGCGTCATGTCGATGTTGAGCACTTCGCACAGCACGAGGATGTCGTCGCCGCCGCGGATCGGGTCCGGGCAGGTGAAAACGGGCTTGAGCACGCGGTCCGAGGCGTGGCCTTCCGCCTGGTTCGTCGACGAGCCGTCAAAGCCCCAAATCGGCGGCTCTTTGCCCTTCTTGACGATCTTGGTCTTACAGCGCAGCTTCTGGGTCGGCTCCGCGCCGTCCATCCAAATGTACTCAGCCTTGTAAACGCTCACGGTAGCTCCTGTTGGCTCGTCCCGGGGGACAAACGTGCTGACAATTGCGGTCGCGACCTCTGTCGCGCGCCGAAAGTACCAGCGTTTTGTTTCTGAATCATGTCCAACTGCGTGACAAGCCTGTTTCTTGGCATGCCCGTCGCGCGGTTCTAGCATAGTCGCTCTGTGAGGGGTACTGACCGATGACTGACGCTTTCACGCCGCCGCAATCGCCGCCCAAGCCGCCGCACCGCGCCGCGGGTGATGAACAATTCCGTGAGGTTGCAGTCCAGGTCCGCGGGCAGGGCGGCGTGACCGCGCAGGCGACCTTGCGCATTGCCTCGCTGACCGACCGCGCGCGTTTTGCCCGCGCCACCAAGACCTCCGCGCTGCTTTTTGGCCTCGCCGTCGTGTCGCTGCCGATTCCGCCGGTGCACTGGCTGCTGGTGCCGGGCTTCTTGATCGCGGCGATCGTCGCGTTTTTCGTGCGGATTCGCACCGACGCGCTGCTGGACGGCGCCGTGACGTGTCCCAAATGCCGCGCGACCTTCGAGGTTGAATCCCAGCCGCCGACGTGGCCGCTGGACCTGACCTGTCACCAGTGCAAGGCGCAGCTGAACGTCGCGCCGTTGCCGTAGCCGTTAGCGAGGATCCTGATGAGTCACAAGCACTTGCGTATCGCCGTGTTGCACGGTGGGCCGTCGTCGGAGCACGACATTTCCGTGTGGAGTTCCCGCGGCGTGCTGCAGACCCTGCGCGAAGCTGGCCACGAGACGCTGGCGGTTTTTGTCGATCGCGCCGGCCGTTGGCATTTGACGGCGATGGGCGACGCCGGCGTGGCGGTCGGCGACGGCATCGATTTTCTGCAGGCGATCAATGACTTGCGTGGCAACGTCGACCTCTGCTTCCTCGGCTTTCACGGCAACTACGGCGAGGACGGCAAGGTCCAGGCGGTGTTGGAGCTCGCCGGGCTGCGCTACACCGGCTCGGGCGTGATGGCGAGCGCGCTGGCGATGGACAAGACCGTGGCGCGGCGGGTCTATGCCGGCGTTGGCCTGCCGGTCGCCGGCGCCATCGAGCTGCATGCGGCGAGCGTGCGCAGTGCCGCGTCAGCGCTCGTTGCGGCGAAAAAGCTGATTGCGGACCTTGGCTTGCCGGTTGTGGTCAAAGTGCCGACCGGCGGCTCGAGCGTCGGCGTTGAAATTCCCCGCGATGAAGCCGAGCTCGTCGCCAGCCTGCAGCGCCTCGGCGCCGACGCGACGACGCTGTTGTGCGAGCAGTTCGTCAGCGGCGTCGAGATCACGGCGGCGGTGCTCGAGCGCGCCGACGGCTCGCTGGAGAGCTTGCCGATCGTTGAAATCGTGCCGAAAAGCGCGTTTTTTGACTATGAAGCCAAGTACCAAGCGGGCGGCAGCGAGGAGATCGTCCCGGCGCGCATTTCCGCTGAGGCGACGGCGCAAGCGCAACGCAATGGCGCGCTGGCGCACCGCGCGCTCGGCTGTGCCGGCTATTCGCGGACGGACCAGATCCTGCGGCCGGATGGCTCGCTTGTGCTGCTGGAGACCAACACGCTGCCCGGGCTGACGCCGGCGTCGCTGCTACCCAAAGCCGCTGGCGCCGCGGGCCTGAGCTATGCCGGTTTGTTGGATCGCGTCATCAGCGCGGCCCTACGCAGTGATCGCTGAACGCTGCAAGCGGCTGCCTTTGCGCGATTTTACTTGACAAATTGCGGGCTTTTGCACCAGTCTCGCCGGCCGAAACTGAGGTCCCGCCGTATGCACAAGTCCATTGTGATTGATTCCGTCACGCCGTCCCTTCTGCAGGAGGGCGAGCCGGTGCGCGTCGCGTTTTCGGTCGATCTGCCCGCCGGCAGCGATGCGCGCGTTGTGACGGTGACGCTGCTGACCGACGACGCGCGGCTGCAGCTGATCGAGCACGGCGGCGAAGAGTCGCCGCCGGAGAAGCTGCTGCCGGCACAGCCGGGCGCGCGGATTTCGCGGACGATGACGGTGAGCGTGACGCGGCGCAAGGGCTTGGTCGAGGACACGTCAAGCAAGCTGACGCCGAGCCCGCTGCGCATCCTGGCGCGGTTAAAGACCGACCGCGGCGACGCGACCGGCTTTGCCACGTCGACGGAAGTGCTCGTCGCCGGTCTGCCGCGCAAGAACGAGACCAAGATTTTCTCGTAAAAGCAGCTATTTGCAGCGCACGGCCTGGAGCTGCGGCTTGCCGGCGCGATCAAACCACGCCATGCCAATCGGCTCCGCGCCGCTGCCCGCCAGGGCGCCCACGACCGCGCACGCGTCGGTCGGCGGCGTCGTCACGACTGCCAGCCCCGGCGGCGGCGCCACCTCCAGCTTGCCATCGTGCACAAGCACCGGCGCGTGCGCCAACAGCGCGCTGTGGCTCGTCGCCAGCAGCGCGCAGCCCGTCGGCGTCGGCGGCAGCGGCTTGACCGGCAGCACCCGCGCCGCCAGCGCGCCCTTGTGCACGAGCGACTTGCCCGCGGCGTCGCGCAGCGGTGCAACAAGCTCCACCAACTGCGTTTTTTCCTGGCGCGTCAGCACCAGCTCCGCGCCCTTGCCAGTCGTTGGCCGCAGCGCGATCGCCTCCAGCGCTGTGCCCGCCAACTGTAGATCCCCCAGCACTTCACCCGCGTCCTGGTCCATCACCGTCAGCGCCAGGCTGCCAGTGACGAACTGCTTGTCCGGCGCCTGCGCCTCGACGACGAGCAGCAGATCGCCCAGCCGCGCCACGCCCACGAGCTTGCCCTCGGCGTCAAAGGACACCTCGGCGCGGTTGGCGCGCGGGTCGATCGCCGCGATGCCGGTTGGATAGACGAGCAGCGGCGGGTCGCCGGGCAACACCGCGCCGGGCACAAACTGCTCCGGCGGCAGCGGCGCCGGCGGCAGCGAGACCGCGCCCACGCGCGCGCCGGTATCGCCGTGGCGGACATCCACCGACCGCCGGTCGACCGATGCACCGCTCACAACCAGATGGCAGACGCGCGGCACGAGGATCAGGTCGCCCTGGCGCACTGGCGCGCCATGCACGCAACCAGGCAGCGCCGCCATCGGCGCGCTCGCCGGCACGGGCGCGCAGTCGAGCGCGTGCGCGAGGCCGGGCAGCAGCAGAAAAGTCAGAAGAATCAAGCGCATTGGCACTCCGTGGCGCAACGGCGTTACGGCTCGTTGGCGCGCTGCATCA
>CAIPXZ010000642.1 GCA_903869075.1 uncultured Myxococcales bacterium
ACCGAGTCGGTACGCATGTAGGTGATAAAGCCGCTTTCATACAGCTTTTGCGCCACTTGCATCGTCTGGCGGGCGTTGAAGCGCAGCTTGCGGTTGGCTTCCTGCTGCAGCGTCGAGGTCGTGAACGGCGGCGCCGGCCGCAGCGTCTGCGGCTTGACGTCGGCGGTCAGCACGCGCGCCGGCTGGCCGTCGATGCGCCCGCACAGCGCGCGCGCGGCGTCGCCGTTCAGGATGATCGCGTCCTTGGCGGTCAGCTTGCCGGTGTTGTCGTCAAAGTCCTTGCCGGTGGCGATGCGCTTGTCGCCAACGCGCTGCAGCGTGGCGTCAAAGCCCTGACCATTGGCCTTGAGCTTGGCCAAAACATCCCAGAAATTCGCGGAGATGAACGCCATGCGCGCCCGCTCGCGCTCGACGAGCAGACGCAGCGCCACGGACTGCACGCGGCCGGCGGACAGACCCGGCTTGATCTTGCGCCACAGCACCTCGCTGACGTCCCAGCCGTACAGCCGGTCCACCACGCGCCGCGTGCGCTGCGCTGACACAAGGTGATCGTCCAGTTCGCGGGTCTCGGACAGCGCCTTGTGGATCGCGTCCTTGGTGATTTCATGGAAAACCAAGCGCTTGACCGGCACTTTCGGGTTCAGCACCTGCAACAAGTGCCAGGAAATCGCCTCACCCTCGCGATCATCGTCTGTCGCCAGATACAGCGTGTCGGCCTGCGCCAGCGCCGCTTTGAGCGAATCCACCTGCCGCTTTTTCTCCGGCGGCACCAGATACACTTCTTCCAACGGCTCAAAATGATTGGCGATATTGACGCCGTACTGCACCCATGGCTCGGCGCGCCGCTTGTCGTTGGCTGGCAGATCCGTCTTCTTGGTGACCAAATCGCGCACGTGGCCGACGCTGGCCTCCACCAGGTAGCCCGCGCCCAGGTACTTTTTGATCGTGTTGGCCTTGGTGGGCGATTCCACGATCACCAGCGAAATACCCGTGCCGGTCCCGACTTTCTGCTTGCCTGCCATTCACAACCTCGGCGCCGTTGCCAGCGCGTACCAACTACCTGCGACCCGCTTCAGGCCGCCGTGAAGCGTCCAGTTGAGAAGCGTAGCCGCCACTGCGGTCCGATCCGATTGGGTCGTTGCCGCGAGCTCATCCACCGTCAGGCCGTGCTCGCCAGCCTGGCGCAGTTCTGCGCGCAAACGCGCGACCAGACCGGCATCACAGCCGGGTGGATCCCCCGCCGAAGGCCCTGCGGCCAGCGCGTCGGGTGCGTAGCATGGCCAAGCGGTGGCGGGCGCGTCAAATGTTTGCGGAGCTTTTGTGCCACAAGCCGCCTCCAGGCGCGGCCACAGCGGCAACTCCGCCGCGCGCGCCAGCAGGCCCTGTGGATCGCGCTGCAGCACGCCGATCGCCTCGCGCAGCGCGGTTCCTGGCCACAGCGCCCGCGCGCCCGCGAACAGCAGCGCGCGCGTCCCGGCAGTATTCGCGGCGTCCGGTGCCCAGGGCACAGCAAAAACCGGCACTTTGCGCCGCCACGCGCTGTGGGCGCAGTGCAAAGTCCCGCTGGGCCGATCCGCGCACACGGCGATGACCGCGTCGACAAGCTGCACGAGCAGATCGTTGCGCGCCAGGAACCGGCCGCGGGTGTGCCGATCGTCCGGCGTGACCTTGCTGCACAGGCTGCCGCCGCGCTGGACGATCGCTGCAAATAGCCCCTGATTTTCCTTGGGAAACGGCGCGTCGACGCTCGCTGGCACCACCGCCAGCGGCGCGGTCCACAGCGGCCCTTCGGCGTCCAGCGCGCCCTGCAGCG
>CAIPXZ010000643.1 GCA_903869075.1 uncultured Myxococcales bacterium
CTCGCCGAATGAGCACGTGCCGTCGCCGCACTTTTTGCAAAAGCAGTAGGCCAAGCCATCGCTGGACTTGATGTCGCACTTCGTGAACGTCATGCCGCTGCCGGCGCAATCCGCGGCACAACCTTTTTGCGTGAACGCGCCGGTCGTCGTGTCGCAGTAGTGCAGCGACTGCCCGTCCGGGTCGCAAAAGCTATCCTTGGGCGCGCATTTGCAGTCCGACGGGCAGCTGACGGCGGTCTCGCTGCCGTCGCACTTGCCGTCGCCGCACGACGCGGGTGGCTTGCAGTCCTGCTGGCAGTTGGACGGCGTCTCGCCGGCTTCGCACTTGCCGTTGCCGCAGCTGGTCGCTGCGATGCAGGTGCCGCCGGAGCAAATGTCGGCGCCGGGGCACGTCGTTTGGCCGATCTGCCCGCTGGTTGCGTCGCAGGTTTGCAGCGTGACGCTGTCCAAACACTTGACGTCGGCGGTCGTGCACCGGAGGCACAGGCAGCCGGTGATGCCGTCCTGGCTGGCGCCGCAGTGGTCGTAACCAGCGTAGTGCGACGCGATGCAGCTGGCGGTCGAGCATGTGCCTTGGTCCATCGTGCCGAGCGCGCCGCAGAAGTGGAGCGTGTCGCCGGAGCACGTGTTGTCGGCCGCCGTGCACGGTACGAGTGCGTCGCTCCCCGCGTCCTTGGTGCCGAGCCCGCTGCCGTTGCCGCCCACATCCAGCGGCGCACCACCGCCCCCGCCGCCGCCCGCGCTCGCGCCGCAACCCACAATCGCCATCGCCACCGCGGCACCGCACCACCACACCATCGCCAAACTGCTACCTTGCTTCATGACAACGCCTCCACGTCGGCCACGGCGCGGGATGCGCTGTATCTGGTCCGTCGTCGAAGGCAGTTTATACGTCTCAACAGTTCATTCAAGTGGGCGTCAACGCCGGACAGACTGCGCGCGCCTCTCGGAGCCGCCCCATGCCCGCTCGCCCCCAGGATGCCGACGCCGCCAAGGCCACCGCGCAGACGCTCGCCCGGGCGCTGCGCGCGCGGCGGTTCGCGCAGTCGCTGACCCAAGCCGAACTCGCTGAAACAGTTGGTATTTCACTGGAAGCGTATTCACGCCTCGAGCGCGCCCAGGCGCTGCCGAGCTTCCCGACGCTGATGCGCGTCTGCGAGGTTCTCGGCACGACGCCCAACGCGCTGCTGCTGGACGCGCGCCCGGAGGCCGATGCCCCGGCGCCAAGCGGACCGCCGCGAATGCGCAAGAATTTCAGGGAGATGCGGTCACGGCCGGCGCCGATTTCCGACCGCGATGGCAAGCCCGACGCGCTAAGCCGTCGTCCGCTGGCGCTGCGCAATCCGCCGATGCCCGACGACGGCGACGTGCCACCCGGCGTAGCGCCGCAAGGCCGCGTGCGGCTTGCACAATCGGAGCATGAGCGGCTGGAGCTGACGGTGGAGCTGCTGCGGCGGCTGGACCGCGCCGACCGCGCGGCGGTGGACGCGGTGGTGCGGCAGCTGGCGCGGCGAGCGGGGGTTTTGCCGGGCGTGCCAGAGTAGGTGCCAGGGAGTGTGCCCCTACGACGGCCGATTGTCGCCCAAAGTGGCAGCAAGCAGCAACGCCCAACCGGTATCGATCCACCGCGTTGAAGCTTTCGGCGTTCCCACCAAATACCGCAGCTGGTTCACGCTGGCCTCGTCTGGCGCCACGGTCTGCGCGCGTGCTGCAAGCACCCAGCCGATGTCGATCAGGCTCACAGTCCTGGGCGCAGAACGGTCCCCGCCGCCGTCAATCCGAAGCCCGCCCTCCGCCGACCGGCCCAAGACCCGGCAGCGCTTGCCGTCGCGTCCGAGCCAGCCACCCTCAGGCAGCTCCGCCAGTAGCCGCTCGACGAACTGGCGCGCCTCCGCGAGCCACTTGTCATCCAATCGCCGACTCGCGCTGCGTCCGTGGCCAAATGCGCGCCAGGTCTCGAAATCGACCTCGGGAACCGTCCATGCCGCCGTCGCTTCATCCCACCGCCCGACGCCGAGATAGCGGTGGCCGCCAGCTCGGTTGCGGACGAGCACGAACGCCGTTTCGCCGGGCCGACGGTCGGCCACGGCAACTCGGAGCTGATCGTACGCGTCCAGCCGCTCGGCCAGGAGGAACAGGTGCCCGTCGACGCGGTCGATGGTGCCCGTTGGCTCGTGCGACAGGCCGAACGCGCTTGCCACCCTGCCCGCTTCAAGCTCCGCGCCAGCCGCCGGCCCAAGCGCATCCGGGTGCACGACGCGCGGCACCGTGGCTACGACCGCATCGTCGTCGGTCACGGCGATGGCTGGCACGTCGGGATTGTCCGAGCGCAGCGCCCAGCCCTGTCCGTCGCGCGCCACGCGTTTGATGTGGAAGCTCCGATTCTCACCCAGTCCCCGCGCGATCAGTGCGATCTGCCCGGCGACCGCTTCAAAGCCAATGTTGTCAAGCGGTTGACACACCAGCCAGTCGCCGTCCAGGATCTCGTGGCGCCAGCCAGCCATCGAGGTCCCCGACGCGCGCACGGCGAAGCAGCCCGGCGGGAAGGCGCCCGGCAGCGCGACCATGTCGTCGGGAGCCAGCTCGTCGGCATTCACGAGCTTGCCCTCCCAGCCCGCCGCCGCGCGCAGCGACGTAAACGCCGGCAACTTCGCGCGACCGGGAAACGGAATGACCTGCGCGTCGCCGAGCGCGACCGGCTCGATGCGCCAGCCTTCCGGCGTCGGGCGAATGCGCACGCGGTGCCGCGTCCCCGGCATTCCGGCCTGCGGGCCAAACCAGCCGCGCAGCAGCTCTGGCAGCCGATTATCGCTCTCGCCCGCCACACCTGCGACGTTGCAGGCAATCTTCACAAACCGGAAATTCCACACCCGGCCATCGGGCAGCCGCACCGGCGTCTCGCCCAGCGGAACGCCGGCGATCATCGCGCGGTCGGGCAGCATCAGGATCGGCCCTGAGCCGTTGTGGTTCACCTTGCACTCGAACGCGGTCGCGTCAGTCAGCGACGTCGACCGGGTCCGCGCACGGTATTCGGCCAGTCGCCAGTCGACCAGCTCGGCAACCATGCGGTGGAGCGCCGGCCGCGCGCTTTCTGGCACTTGAAACCGCGGCACGAAGCGGTCGCCTTCAAGCGCGAACCACGACTTCTTGCGCTTCTCCGCACTCTCGCCTAGCCACGCCGCGACCGGGTTCACGCGCCAGTACTGCCACCACGATTGAAGGTCGGGCTCGCGCGCGTTGCCGAGCGCCTTGACGCCTTCGATATCGCGCAGCAGCTCCGGCGACCGCACGAGCATCGCGTGCGCGCGGTCGGCAAGGTCATTGAGCGGCAGGCCGCCGGCGAGCGCATCGGCGTCAATCAGGACCTGCAGCGTGACCATCTTGAAGCACTTGCTCATCGGCGTGCGCTCCAGGTCCTCCAGGAATCCGCCGGCGTGCGCGAGCGCCGCGACTTCATCCGGCAGCAGCTGCCCTTCCTCTTGCACGAACGCGAACCAGCCGCCCTGCACCCGCGGATTCAAGCCCAGCCGGTAGAGCTCGCGAGCCGTCGGCCGGGC
>CAIPXZ010000644.1 GCA_903869075.1 uncultured Myxococcales bacterium
GCCGGGCGGCGATTCTACGGCAGGACTTCGCGTACCTGCAAGACTTGGCTACACTGCCAGCGTGTACCCGCCGCCACGCCATCGCCAACTCTCCCGCCTCGCGCTGCTGCTCGTGCTCGTGTCCTGCGGTCGCGGCCAGACGCGCGACCAGGCGGATTTCTGGCAGGAGGCCTTGCCGCCGCCGATCGCCCTGCTGGATCCGCCGCTGTTGGCGCCGTTGCGCGGCCGGGTGAGCGACGAGGCTGTTGCGGCGCGGGTCATCGACATCACGCGGTTCGTCGCCGGTCCCGATGAGGCCGTGGGCGCGGACTGGACGGTGCGGCTCGTGGATACGATGGGGCTGGAGCGGCGGCTGTTCCTGCGGCTGGCACCGGGGACGACGCTGCCGCTGTTTCGCAATGAAACCATCGTGGTGCGGACCTTTTCGCGGCTGATGGACGACGGCAGCGTGCAGCGCAATCTCATCGTCTCGGCGCGGCGGCCGCTGGGCACCGGCGCGGACTTCAAGGCGGTGCTCGTCATCGCCCGGTTCGAGGAGCTGTTCTCCGCCGACGCGCTGCCCAAGCTGCTGACCGGCATCAGCCGCAGCGAACAGGTGGCGTTTCGCGAAGCGCGCAAGGGCGACGGCGACTGCGCGCTGACGACGACGCACTACCAGGTGAACGTTGGCACAGATGCGCGCGCTTCCGGGCTCCGGCACAAGCAGCTCTTTGCCCCAGGCGCGCACGTGCGCCGGCAGGAGCGCGACGTGGCGTATGACGTGACGATCCACGACGCCAGCCGGACGAGCCAGGCGCCCTGCCCGCTGCCGGACGAGGTGACGCTCGTCTGGTCCGCGGTGTGGGTGGACGACACGGCGAAGCCGGCGCCGAAGTCGACGGGCGTGGCGATGGAAGCGGCCGTGCTGCCGTTGGCGGCGACGCCGACGACGCCGCTGGGCAGCAAGCCGCCGCCGCGCAAGCCGCGCAAAGCGAACAACCACGAGCCGGTGCTGCGGCAGTAACCGCGCCTACCCGCGCACGCGCCCAGCCCAGCGATCGCCCGCGCGCCCCGGGGCATCGACCGTCACCGCCTTGGCCGCTGTCAGCGACGCGCCGTGTGCACCTTCGGGCTCCGCGTGCCGCGCCGGCGCATCCTGCCGCTCCACGAGCCACGCCGGCATCCAGGTGACGAATTCCATCGGCCCATCCGCCAGCGCGTGGCGAAACAGCCTGTCATCCCAGGGCTCGCTCGGCAGCAGCGTCGCCAGCTGCGCCTCCAGCTGCGCCATCGGCCCGCCGCGCTTGGCGTCGATCTGCCGCCGCGCCGCCGACAGCGTCAGCAGCAGCGGCCGCACGCCCTCCGCCTGCGCCGCGGCGATCAGCTGCTGCAGCATCGCCAGGTTCTCCGCGCGCTGCCGCTCGACGCCCGGCGGCTCCTGACCGCGGGCGAAGTTCGGCATCGCCAGCAGCAGCTCCGGCGCGCCATCCGGCATCGCCCGCCGCAGCGCCGCCGCCAGCTGCGGCCACTGGCCGCGCAGCACGTCGTCGGTCTGCAGCCGCAGAAAATCGGGAATCGCCAGCATCAGACGCACCTTGGGCAGCGCCAGGCCGCGCTGCCGCAGCTCCGCCAGCCGCAGCAGCAGCTCCCGCAGCGCGTCCAGGTTGCCCTTTTCAAGCACGCGCTGCGCCAGGAACCGCTGGTCCATCGGCTGCGCCAAGAGCACGAGCTCCGCCAGGTGACCCTGGCCGTGGGCGTCGACCGCCAGCTGCGCCAGCTCCGGCCGCGTCGACCGTTCGCTCGCCGCCGTCAGCACTGCCACCGGACCGTGCGCCTGCGCCAGCGTCGCCAGCGCCCCCGCCAGCGTCGCCGGCGCCAGCAGCTCCGTGCCGCCCACAACCAGCGGCGTATCGGCCAGCGGCTGCGGCCGAAAAGCCTGCGCCGCCGTGACAATCGCCTCGGCCATCTTGTCCTGCGGCAGCTGCTCGATGCGAAAGCCCGGGCAGACCTCCTGGCACGTCTGGCACGCGTCGATGCGGAACCACTGCCGCGCCTTGAAAGGCCGGAACTCGCCGGCGCTTTCCTGCTCAAACTCGCGAAACACCGAGATGCCGTAGAACTGCGGCTCGATGAATTCGCGGCCCAGCGGCGTCAGCAGGCAGTTCGGCACGTTGTACGGCTTGATGCGCGCGCCGAACTGCGCCAGCACCGGCAGCGCGTCCTGCACGCCAGCGACGACGTCGGCATACGGCACGAACCAGCGGCCGAGATCGGCGACGTTCGAGCGCTGCGCGATGAACGGCTGGATCATGAACAGCCGCACGCCGCGGGGCGCCAGCAGCGCCACCATGTCCTTGATCTGCCGGATATTTTCCGGGATCAGGATCTGGTTGTTCATCAGGTGCAGCTTCACGCCGCGGCGCTTGGCCGCCGCCGTGATGTTGTCCAGCCCGGCCAGCGCCTGGGTCAGCGCGCCCGGCGCCACGGCGATCTTGTCGTGCAGCTCCGGCGTCGCGCCGTGCAGGGAAAACGTGAAGCGGGTCAAGCCGTTGGCGATCGCGGTGTCGGCAAATTTCGGGTAGGCGAACATCCGGCCATTGGTCGTGACGGCGATGCGCTCAAAGCCGGTGTCGCGGGCAAAGGCGACAAGATCGAGGAAATCCGGGCGGATTGTCGGCTCGCCGCCGGAAAAGCCGAGCTCGTCGTGGCCGTTGTCCTTGGCCCAGAGGATGCGGGCGCGGATCTGCTCAGTCGTCAGATCCAGCTGATCTGCTTGGGGAATCACGCGATAGTCCAGCTGCGTGCAGTACTGGCAGCGGCTGTTGCAGGTGAAGCCGGTCTCGATGCTGAGTAACTTGCCCACGCGCGCCTCCGGTCGGTGAGCGTAGCAGGAACAGCGGCCGCTTGCCGAGATCCGCCAAAACCCTGCTTGGGAACGGGTGGTTACCGCGCTGGACCCGTGGGCTCGCCGTCAGTCCGCGTAGTTCCGCACCACGACCTCATCGATGTCGCCGCGGCTCTCGCCTTTGCAGTTGATCGAGCGCGCGGCGCGGATCGTGCCGATCTCAAAACCTCGATAGAGATCGCGGACATAGCCGCAGTCGCTGTTGGACATCAGAAAGCGCACGCCGAGCCGGTCCAGGCGGCGGCAGACGTCCGCCAGCTCGGCTTGCGCCTTGCCGGAAAACTGGCCGCCGGAGTAGGCGTTGAATGACGACGTCGCGCTCAGCGGATGGTACGGCGGGTCGAGGTAGACGAACGCGACGCGCTGGTCCTGCACGAGCTCCGGCAGCGCGCGGAAGTCCGCTTGACGAACATCAACTCCCTGCAGCGCGGCGCTGGCGGCATGCAGCTTGTCGGCCTGTACGATGCCGGGGTTGGGATAGCGGCCATGCGGCGCGTTGAAGCGGCCGGCGCGGTTCTCGCGCCACAAGCCGTTGAAACACGTGCGGTTCAGGAACAGCATCCGCGCCGCGCGCTCCACGTCGTCCATGGCGAAGTCCGCCGGGTGGCGGTTGCGCACGGCGTAGAAGTACAGCGCGCGGTTCTCCTCGTTTTCACTCAGGTAATGCGCCTCGTGGACGTTCAAGCGCGCCAGCAGCGCCGGCAGCTCATCGCGCACGACGCGGCAGGCGCCGACGAGGTCGCGGCTGACGTCGCACAGCAGCGCATGCTCCAGCCGCTGCTCGGCGCTCAGGTCAAAAAACACCGCGCCGCCGCCGAGAAACGGCTCAGCATACCGCAGCTTGCCGTTCGGCATCAGCGGCCGCAGCGCCGGCAGCAGCTTGCTCTTGCCGCCGACCCACTTCAGGAACGGCGCCGGCCGCGGGACGTGCGGCTGCGGCACGACGCGCAGGTGAACTGGACGTTTGTCAATTTGCGGCCGCGGCGTAGCGCGGGAACGGACAGCAGCGGGCATGCAGACCTCGGCGTTGGAGCCGCGGCGATGCTCATTCAGCTTGGCGATCGCGCAAGTTTTTCGCTGGTTCAGCGCTCAGCGGTGACGCACTTGACGATCGTCTAGCAGGCGAAAAGCCGATCGGCGTCAAGCACTTGCGATCCGCGGGCGGGACGGCGCTGGCCGCCACGGCGCGGTGGCGACACAGCCGAAGGCTTTGTCAGATCATTGAAATACTTTGGCTTTCTCGCGCGAAACTCAGGATCGCCGCGCGCACGCCGGATCGAGCCCGTAGCGCGCCGCTAGCGCCGCGAAGTCCGCCGGCACCGGCGCCTGAAACGCCAGCGGCGCCCCCGTGAGCGGATGCGGCAGGACCAACTGCGCGGCGTGCAGCATCGGCCGCGGCGCCGGGACCACCGCGCCGTAGGCGTCGTCGCCGAACAGCGGCATCCCCAGCCCAGCCAGGTGCACCCGGATCTGGTGGCGGCGACCGGTGTGCAGCTCCGCCTGCCACAGCACAGCGCCCGGGCGCGCCTGCAGCACCGTCAGCGTCGTCCACGCGCGATCGCCGCCCGCGCGCACGGCGACCATCGGCGGACCGCGGCGATCCTTGTTGGTGATCAGGTAGTTGCGCACATCCAGCGGCGCCTCCGGCAGCGGCGGCGCGTGCGCCGTCAGCGCCAGGTAGAATTTCTGCACCGCGTGCCCGGCAAACAGCGCTGCCAGCTGCGCCGTCACCGCCGGGTCGCGCCCCAGCGCGATCAGCCCCGACGTGCCGACGTCCAGCCGATGCCCCAGCCCGAGCTCGCCCACCGCCACGCCGCGCCGCACCAGCAGCCGCGCCGCCGCCAAAAGCAGGTTGTCGCGCTGCTTGTCCAGCGTCGCATGCACTGGAATTCCCGGCGGTTTGTCGAGAATCAGCAGCGCGTCATCCAGGTACACAAGCGCGGCGTCGGCGAGTTCCATGGCCGCAAGCATAGCCGATCGTTCCTTTGACGTCCGCGCCAAGGTCAGCGATGGTAGCCGCGGGGTCGGCCCCGCCACGGGAAGGTCGCAATGGTGCAGTGGCTGCGCGCGCATCTGGTTCCGCATCGCATGTGGGCGATTTCACTGGTCTTGCTGGCCGTGCGGCTGACGTTGGGCGTGGGCCTGCTGGAGCCGGGCAAGGCCAAGCTGTACACGCTGGCGGATCGCTGCGCCGAGGACCCGCTGCCGGACTGCGAGCGCGACGACGCACAGGCCAACTGCGCGGCATTGCGGGCGACGCAGTGCCAGGCGATCAACCACGACAAGTTGGCGGCTTATGGCACCGCGCCGCTGTTTGGCCACGCCGGCTGGCAGCTGCCGGGCGGCGGCAAGCTGCAGCTGACGCTGGCGGCGCTGATCGAGGCGCTGGGCGGCCTGGCGCTGCTGCTGGGCGTCGGTGCGCGGCTGGCGGCGGTGCCGGCGGCGGGCGTGCTGGCGCTGGCGATGGCGACGTCGAACTGGGCGACTTTCAACTGGAACCTGACGTTTACGCAGACGCCGGCGTTCCTGTACTTGCTGCTGGCGCTGGTGCTGGCGGCGTTTGGTCCGGGCGGGCTGTCGGTCGACGGCCTGTGGACGCGCGGCGCGGCGCCTGGCAAGGCGGCCAAGTCGGCCAAGCCCGCGAAAACCAAGAAATAGCTCGGCCATCGGAGTCCCATGAACCCGCTCCTTCAGCTCTCGGCGACGCAGTTGGCGGCGCAGATCCGCAGCAAACAGGTCAGCTCGCGCGAGGTCGTGCAGGCGCACGTCGACCACGCGCGCAAGCACAACCCGCAGCTGAACGCGATCGTCGCCGAGCGCTACGAACAGGCGCTGGCGGAGGCGGACGCGGCGGATCGGCTGCTGGCGGAGGTCGGCGCCGCCGGCGTGCCGCAGTTCCACGGCGTGCCGTGCACGATCAAGGAGAGCATCCAGGTCGAGGGCATGCCGCACACCGCCGGGCTCGTGTCGCGCAAGGACCTGCGCATGGCGCACGACGCGTCGACGGTGGCGCGCATCCGCAAAGCCGGCGGCATCGTGTTGGGCGTGACAAACACGTCCGAGCTGTGCATGTGGATGGAGACGAGCAACAACCTCTACGGCGTCACCAGCAACCCCTATGATTTCAAGCGCATCGTCGGCGGCAGCTCCGGCGGCGAAGGGTCGATCATTGGCTCGGGCGCCAGCCCGTTCGGCCTCGGCGCGGACGTCGGCGGCTCGATTCGCATGCCGGCGTTCTTCAACGGCGTGTTCGGGCACAAGCCGTCCGCGTGCATCATCCCGAATTCCGGGCACTATCCGGTGGCGATGCACGGCCTGTGCCGCACGCTGACGACCGGGCCGCTGTGCCGCAAAGCCGAGGATCTGTGGCCGCTTGTGCGGCTGCTGGCTGGCCCCGACGGCGAGGACGCGGACTGCACGGAGGTGCTGGCGGGCGATCCGCGGGACATCGACATCGCCAAGCTGACGGTGTGGTCGATCGAGGACAACGGCTTTCTCGAGGTCGACCCGGAGCTGCGCGCCGCCCAGCGCAAGGCGGCCGATGCGTTGGCCAGCCTCGGCGCGACGGTGAAGACGACGACGATCCCCAAGCTGCGGAATTCCTTTGAGATGTGGAGCGCGACGATGAGCGCTGGCAACGGCACGCCGTTCGTCGAGCTGATGGGCGGCGGCCACGGCGCGGTGAACCCATGGACGGAGCTCGTGCGCTGGGCGTTCGGCCAGTCGCCGCACACGTTTCCGGCGATCGCCCTGGGCATCGGCGAGGCGCTGGAGCACGTGCTGCCGATGGGGCAGGCCAAGTTTCTCGCGCAAGCGGCTGAATTGCGTCAGGAAATGACTGAGCTGCTCGGGCCGCACGGCGTCTTTCTTTACCCGTCGTACACGCGCCCGGCGCCGCTGCACAACGCGCCGCTGCGGCGGCCGCTGGATTGGGTGTACACGGCCATCGGCAACGTGCTGGAGATGCCGATTACCCAGGTGCCGCTGGGGCTTGGCTCGCTGGGCGTGCCGCTGGGCGTCCAGGTCGGCGCTGTGCACGGCAATGACGCGACGACAATCGCCGTGGCGCTGGCGCTGGAAACGGCGTTTGGCGGCTGGATTCCGCCGAAAAACCTCGACTAGCGCGGCGAACGGCGCGGCTTTTTGACGATCGCGCCGCAAATTTTGCACGAAACGGTGCAAAACCGCGCAAAATCGCCTTGACCGGCGCCGCCGCAAGTGCGACCATTCCGGTCCGTGATGGCGACGCGGTTGCGCCGCACGGTTTCCATCCTAACTTTCCGGTCCCGCACGGCCCGTCTGCCGTTACCACCAAGGAGTCCCATGAGCGTCCTCGTCACCAAGCCCGCCCCCGATTTCACCGCTGAAGCCGTCTTCGCTGACGGCAGCTTCGGCAACGTCACCCTGTCGCAGTTCAAGGGCAAGTACGTCGTCCTGTTCTTCTACCCGCTTGATTTCACGTTTGTTTGCCCGACGGAGATCATCGCGTTCGACCACCGCATCGCCGAATTCGCGGCGCGCGGCGTGGAAGTGCTGGGCTGCTCCATCGACTCCAAGTTCAGCCACTGGGCGTGGCGCAACACCAAGGTCAAGGACGGCGGCATCGGCGAGATCGGCTACACGCTGGTTTCGGACCTGTCCAAGCAAATCGGCAAGGATTTCGACGTGTTGTTTGACGGCATGAAGTGCCTGCGCGCCAGTTTCCTCATCGACAAGAGCGGCGTTGTCCAGCACCAGGTCGTCAATGCCCTGTCGATCGGCCGCAACATCGACGAGATGCTGCGCACGATTGACGCGCTGCAGTTCAGCGAAGAGCACGGCGAAGTCTGCCCGGCGGGCTGGGAAAAGGGCAAGGCCGGCATGAAGGGCAGCGCCGCCGGCGTCGCCGAGTACCTGACCAAGAACGCGCGCAAGCTGTAAGCCCCGCGCCCGACGTCGCCAAGCCGGTCAGATCGCGAGGTCTGGCCGGCTTTGGCGTTTTTGCACGCAGCGCGTTCCGTCACGGCCATGTCATGACCGGGTATTTTCCGGCGCGCGGCCTTCGTCACGGCAATGTCACCGGATCGACCGGTCTGTGTCCGCGCGCATCGCCTGTGTGCGCGTTCAGCCGCATGCGCGGTCACGGCTCCCCGCGCGGAAATTCCGGTCAAAAGCGCGCGCTGTAGCCGCAGCAACAAGCCCTGCCCGACCAGGCGCCGACGCGGCGAAAACGCTAAATGTTTTGCGGAATTACGTTGCGTCATTCACAGGCAAAAATGCTGGAAAACAGCAGCTGCAGCGCGGCATTTTCGCGAATTCATGCGCCGCAATAGCGAATCAGCTGGAAAATAATTCGGATTTCCAAATAGTTGCGCGCCGACGGTGGTTTTTCGCCAAGTCATCGATCTTTGCCTGATCACCGAAATAAATAGGACCAAAATAGTCCGGTATTTTTTCACCGTCGGTGACAAACGCAACACTGCGGCCAAGTCACCGGCGCGGAATTTGTGTCGACTTGTGAACGCTGCGACAGCTGCGACAAGGTGACGCACTCCGCCGTTGAGCGCTTATCGGATGAAATGGTACGGTAAAGCAGAGCGCACCGATCGGCGGGTTTGCCGAGACGTGGAATAGGGCTGAACAAAGCGCTGGCCGAGCCATGGCCAGACGGGGGAGCGGGGGAGTATGCGACAAAAACCACACACGCCAGCTGAGCGCATCAGCGCCTGGTTGATGCTGGGCGCGATAACCGCGTCAAGCGTCCACAGCACACCAGGGTTCGCCCAGACATTCGCGAGGCGCAGCACGACCGCTGCCCAGCGCCAAGCAGCCCGCGCTAACATGGCGCCGACCGCCTTGAAGGTGTCGGCGAAGTATGCCGGCGTGAGCGCGCAGACGTCGAGCCAGTCGACGCTCTCGACCTCGACTGCGCTCGCTCCGGCCCCGGCGGCGGGAACGGGCGGTGCGGGTGGTTCGGCGATGGCGGTTGGCGCGGTCGCGGCGCCTTTGGCGACGATGGCGGCGCCCTACTCGGCTCCCGATTATTTCGCGGTGCCCAACTACGCCAACAGCCCGTTGCCGCAGCTGGACGCCACCGGCGCCGTGATTGCCGGCACCGGCATGCGCAAGTTCGTCGACACGCTGCCTGGCCTGTGCGCCGTGGCGGGGGCGAACAACCTCGGCCAGTGCTTGCCGCTCGCGACGCCGGACACGACGTCGTTCCCGGGCAGCGACTACTACAAGATCGCCCTGGTTGAGTACACGCGCCAGCTGCACTCCGATCTGCCGGCGACCAAGCTGCGCGGCTACCAGGATCTGCAGGCGGCGACGCTCGTCAACCAGTACCTCGGGCCGGTGATTCTGGCGACGCGCAACCGTCCGGTTCGCGTGCTGTTCCACAATAACCTGACCCAGGGCATGCCGATTCCGGTCGACACCACCTACATGGGCGCGGGCGCGATCACGGACGGCACGACCACGGAGCTCGCCTCGGACAAGCGCTCCAACCTGCACTTGCACGGCGGCAACACGCCGTGGATCTCGGACGGTACGACGCACCAGTGGATCACGCCGGTGGGCGACACGGTTGCGGCGGCGCTCGGCTTCGCCAAGGGCTACAGCTTCGCCAACGTGCCGGAC
>CAIPXZ010000645.1 GCA_903869075.1 uncultured Myxococcales bacterium
CGACAGGTCGCGAACAGCAGGTCATGCTCGGTCCAGGCGCGGCTCCGGACGGTCCGGCGCTGCCAGGACGGTGAATGTGGCAGGCAAGTTCAGCAGGTGGACATGCTCGGAACGCCTATCGGCTCAAAGTTCGAAAGTGCGCGTGGCAACGCCTGTTGCAGGCCACTACGCGCCGTCAGGAACCGATGAAAGCGTGTCCCCGGTGCGCCAGCGTCTTTCGCGATGACCTCAGCTTTTGTGGCTACGATGGCGCCGAGCTCGTCGCGCGTCCGCCCAGCGATCCGTTGATCGGCATGGTCATCAACGATTCGTACCGGCTGCGCGCGCGCATTGGCGCCGGCGGTTTTGGCCTTGTCTACGAAGCGACGCACGAACGGCTGCCGATGCGGGTAGCCGTCAAGTTGCTCCTGCCCTCGCGCCGCAACGACGCGGCGTTTGTCGCGCGCTTTCGCCTGGAAGTCGCGACCCAAGCGCTGTTTCAGCACCCCAACATCGTGCGCGTGCTGGATCACGGCTGCGACGATCGCGTTGGCTATTTCGCCACGCTGGAGCACCTGACCGGCAAGGATCTCGCGCAAGTGCTGGATAGTCATACGCGCTTGGGCATATTGGAGATTCTGGCGGTGCTGGACCAGACCGCTGCGGCGTTGCAAGCGGTACACGCCAGCGGGCACGTGCACGGCGATGTGAAAGCGGAAAACCTGTTCTTGGCAGACGACGCGGCGCGTCCCGAGGGCTTTTGCCTCAAGCTGCTCGACTTTGGGCTCGTGCGCGATGCGCTGGCGGGGGATGCAGCCAATGCGGCGCTTTCAGGACGCAACGGGCGGCGCCCTGAGCAGCCGACCGCGCTGGGCAGCCCGGCGACGATGGCGCCCGAAGTGATTCGCGGCGCGCAGGTCGACTTCCGCGGGGACGTCTACAGCCTTGGCGCGGTCGCCTACGAGCTGCTGTCAGGCGAAATTCTCTTTGCGAGCAATGACCTACACAGCATGCTCCAACGCATCATGCACGACGTGCCGCCAGCGCCGTCGTCGCTGCGTGACGGCCACTGGATTCCGCCCGCGGTCGATGCGCTCGTCCTGCAGATGCTTCAGAAAGACCCGGACACGCGGCCTGCGTCGATTGCACAAGTGCGCGAAGCGCTGGCGCACCTACGTCCCGAGATCGAGCGCGCGTGGGCCGCGGCGTTTCTGACCGTGCCGGAGAGTCCTGAGACGCGACCGGGGCGCCGCACGACGGACGGCCATTGCGTGGGCGCGCGCACGCGGCCGCTGATGCTCGCGGTGGACGACGACGCCGTCATTCGCAGCATTTTGGAGCGACTGGCGATTGGCGCGGGCTGGGATTGTCAGGTGCAGGACAGCGGCGCGTCGGCCCTGGAGTGGCTGCGCCAGAACCCGCCGCCGGACATGATCATGACGGACGTGCTGATGCCGGGCATCGACGGCCTGACGCTCGCCGCCGCCATTCGCAGCGACGGCTTCACCGGGCCGGTGGTCTTTTGCACCGGCGTCGTGTCCGAGCAACTCCGCTTGGAGATGGACAAAGTGCGCGCGTCGTGGTGCCTCGACAAGGTCTCCGAGTTGCACCGCGTCCCGCAGCTGCTGCACTTGACGGCGATGACGCGCCACGCCTGAGACGCGCTACGACTGGGTATTTTCGCCGGCGCTTGCGAGCAGAAATTCCAGCGTCCGCAGCGCGTGCGACACAGCGCGGTGCTCGTGTCGCTCGGCGGCTTCTTCAAGCTGTTGCGCCGTCTTGGCCACCGGGGCAAAGCCCATCGCGCCTGAAACGCCGCGCAGGCTGTGGCCAAGTCGCGCAATCTGCGCGAAGTCCTTGGCGCGCAGGGCCTCGCGCAGCTGCGCGACCGTCACCTGCTGCGCCGACAGGAACTCCGGAATGAGGTCGGCGACGTCGCCCATCGCCACGGCGACCGGCTTGGGCACGTGCGGCACGATCGCAGTCGTTGGCCGTGTGGGCACCGTGATTTGGGTCGCGCGAACGCTGATGGTCGGTCGTTGAAACGGCAGCACAACCGGCAGTGGTTCCAGGTATTTGCGCACCGCTTGCAGCACGAACTCACGGCTGAACGGCTTGGCGATGTAGCTTGTGCAACCGGCCAACCGGCAGCGCCGTTCCGCTTCGGGCCCCACGTGGCCAGTCATAGCGATAATCGGCAGTTCGCGCCCTCCTGGCAGACGGCGCAGCGCCTCGGCGGTCTGGTAGCCGTCCAACTCGGGCATCTCCATGTCGAGCATCACG
The DNA here is from genome assembly GCA_903869075.1 of uncultured Myxococcales bacterium. Lineage (GTDB taxonomy): Bacteria > Myxococcota_A > UBA9042 > UBA9042 > UBA9042 > CAIYBN01. Next base: position 2,263 of record CAIPXZ010000645.1, read on the forward strand.
ACCGCGACCGGGAAGCGCGCGAAGGCGTCCAGCACTTCCCGACCGTCGCCCACGATGAGCAGCCGCCACGACTTCTCGGGCTTGAGCCACGCGCGCAAAATGAGCCGACTCGACTGATCGTCGTCGGCAACGAGCACGAGCGGCCGCGGGTCCAGCCAATTTGCCGTTTGATCGAGCACGCGGCTGCGCCGCAGCGGCTTGGTCATGTAGTCGTTCATGCCCGCCGCGAGGCAACGTTCCCGCACCTCGCGAATCGCGTGCGCAGTCACGGCGATAATCGGCGTCGGCCGACGACCATACGTCCGCTCCCAATCGCGGATCCGGTGCGTCGCCGCAATGCCGTCCAGCAGCGGCATCTCCACGTCCATCAGCACCAACCCGTACTGGTTCGCCACGACCGCTGCGACCGCCGCTTCGCCGTCCGAGACCTCGTCAACGAGATAGCCCGCGCCGGTCAGCGTGTGCCGCAGCAGGATCGCGTTCTCGCGGTTGTCTTCGGCGACAAGCACGCGACCCGACTGCGGCCCGACCTTGTCCGGAAGCACATGCGCGACTTCGTGCGTCTCGCTGATCCGCAACCCGAGCACTTGCGCGATGCCCAAGCGGATGCGACCGCGGTGCAGCGGTTTGGCCAGCGTCACGACGTTGGGCAGCTCCGGATCCACGGAACGCAGCGGCGCCGCCAGCAGAATCGGCAAGTGCGCCGACGCCTGAATCGAGCGAACGGCCGTCACGACTTCGGCGCCGTCCATGTCCGACAGCGCTTCATCGACGAGCACGCAGCGGCAAGTCGGCTCCAGCGCTGCGAGCCGGTCGAGCGTCTCCGCCGAGTTGCCGGCCAGCGTCACGCCCAGGCCCCATTGCTTGAGGTAGCTTTGCACCGAGTCGCGCTCCTCGCCAGATTCCATCACGAGCAGCACCGAACCCGTCGGCTTGTCCGGTCCTGGCCACGCGCCGACCGCGCCGACATCCGGCGGCACTTGCAACTTGAGGTGCACGGTCACAGAAGTGCCCCGCTGCGGCGTGCTGCTCAGCTGAATCTCGCCGCCCATCAAGTGCACAAGCGAGCGCACAATGGAAAGTCCCAGGCCCGTGCCGCCAAAGCGCCGCGCCGTCGAATTGTCCGCCTGCGTGAAGCTCGCAAAAACGGCCTCCGTGCGGTCCGGGGCGATGCCGATGCCCGTGTCCGTCACGACGAGCTCAAGCGCGACATCTTCCGGCGAGCGCGCAAGCACGCGGACCGACAGCCCCACCGTCCCGACTTCGGTGAACTTGATCGCGTTGCTGATGAGGTTCGTCGCGATCTGCCGGACGCGATTGGCGTCGCCGACCACACGCGTCGGCAGCTGCGCATCGACGTCGCAGCGCATCGTCAGGCCACGCGCCAGCGCCCGCACGCGCACGAGGTCAAAGACGCTCTCCACGAGCCCCGCCAGATCAAAGGCGCCCTGCTCCAGCTCCAACTGGCCCGCTTCGATCTTCGAGAAGTCCAGCAAATCGTTGATAAGGCTGAGCAAAATCTCCGAGCCATTGTGCACGATCGCCGCGAGCTCCCGCTGACTCCGCCGCAGATCCGACGCGCCCAGCAGCTCGCTCGACCCGAGGATCGCGTTGATCGGCGTGCGGATTTCGTGACTCATCACCGCGAGGAACTGGCTCTTTGCCGCGTTGGCCGCTTCCGCCGCTTCTTTGGCGTGCACGAGCGCCTGCTGCTGCCGGTGGCGCGAAGACACATCGCGCAGCACGGCTTGCACGAGGATCTGGCCGTCCACCGAGACCGCGTTCGCGTTGATCTCCACCGGAAACGCCGAGGCATCCGAGCGGCGAAAGTGGTCTTCAAACAACACGGTCTGGCCCAAGCCCAGCCGCGTCACGGACGCTAGCCCCGGCCCGTTGAGCTCCACGAACAGGTCCGAGAACTGCATGCCGATCAGGTGCTCGCGCGGAATACCGAACATCGTCTCGGTGCCTTCGTTGCCGTCGATGATTGTCTGTTGCGCGTCGATGAGCAGAATCGCGTCGCTGGCCGCGTGAAAGAGGCTCGCGTAGCGCGACTGGCTGACAAGCAGCGCCTCTTCGCCGCGCTTGGCCTCGGTCACGTCGCGGTAATGCCAGACCGACGCGGGCTCGCCGAGCACTTCAAACGGCACAAAATCGCGCTCCATCCACCGGCCATCGGCCATGCGCAACAGCTCGGCGTATACCGGCTTGCCGGCTTTGAGCACCGCCTCGACGCGCGGAACGAAGCCGACGACGTCGTCAAATTGCTCCGAAGCCGCCTTGGCCGCGAGGTTGCAGTCCAGCCCGACGAGCGAATCCGGCGGCGCGGGGATCGCAAACATGTCGCAAAAGCGCTGGTTGACAAGCTTGATCTGCCCAGAGGACTGCTCGACAAGGACGCCATCGGGCAGATTCGCTGCCACCGCTTGGAGCCACGCATACGCGTGCGCACGTCCGGAATCGGCTGCGCGTCGCAGCGCGGCGTTGTCGATGGCCGCCAACAAGCTGCCCGCCGCTTGGGCGAGCATCGCCACCATCGCCGGTGAAGTTTCCTCCGTCTGCGGTGGCACAGCGAGCCACGCCGCGCCCAACAGGCGATTGCCTACGTACAGCGGCAGCAGCCAGGTCTCTGCACACCCAACCGGCAGCGGGACATCGCTCATGTCATACGGCGCACGCCGCAGCCGCAAATCGGCGGAAGCCTCCGCCGCGGCCAGCGACACCTCAATGCGCGTGCGCAAAAGCGACGCGACCGGCTCGGCTTCCAGCGGCTCGGTCGTCGCCAGAATGTGCACGTGCGGCCGCGCTCCATAGCGCGCCAACAGCATGCCGGCCACGCCGTCAAACGCCTGCAGCATGTCGCCCAACATGGCCTGCGCCACGGCCGCCGCTGGCTCGTTCTCGATGAACCGCCCCTGCATGCGCGCCACGCATTCCATCAGGCTCGACTGGCGGCGGATGGTCTGGACGTCGTGATACGAGCGAATCGCGCCGACAACCGCCGTCCGCAGCCGCCGCGCGCTGAGCTCCGGCTTGGACAAATAGCCGTTCACGTCGCGCTCGGCCATCACGGTTTCTTCGGGCGCCGCGCCCGGCTGCCCCGTGCTCAGCACGATGCGCATGACGTGGTTGTTCAGGGTATTTCGCACATAATCAACGAGTTGCAGCCCAGCATCGTCGGTCTCCATGACGACGTCCACGAGCATCAGCGCGATGTCGTCCCGCCGCGCCAGGATCGCCCGCGCGCCCGCCTCCGACCGCGCTTCCAGGATCTCTATCGGCCGTGCCTCAACCAGCAGACCGCGCAGCGAGAGCCGCGTGACGCTGTGAACCGCCGCATCGTCGTCCACGACAAGCACGGGCCACGGCGGCAATGCGCTCGGCCGATCTGCCTCGCCGAGGTAGATCGGCCCGGTCGCCGGATCGATAAATAGTGGCGTAGAATCAGGTCTTTCTGACACGGGCTTGGTCTCGATCATGGGTCGGTCTTCCTCGATTTCGGACTGCGAACGACGATGCGGCAGCCGCGCGGCGAGACGGGCTCGACGCCGATGCTGCCGCCCAGCAACTCGTTGGCGATGTTGTGGGCGACGTAGAGCCCAAGACCGGTGCCGCCGGTCATTCTGCGGGTCGTAAAGAACGGCTCAAAAATGCGGTCGCGGATGGATTCCGGAACGCCAACGCCGTTGTCTTCGCACGACAAATAGCACGCGCTGCCGCTGTCCCAGACGCGCAACGTGAGCTTGGGCTCGGCCACGTCCGCATAGGCGTGCGAGACTGCGTTTTCGACGAGCGCGCTCAACAAGCGCGCGAGCGCATCGGGATACGTGTAGTTCGCGAGCTGGCGATCGCCGACGACAGCGACCTGAACGCGTGCCTGCACCAGCAGCGCGGCGTGGCCATTGAGCACTTCTTCCATGAACGGCACGAGCCGCACCGTGCGCGGTTCTTCCGAGCGCCGATCGACGGCAATCTGGCGAAAACTCGCGATAATCTCGGCAGCGCGGCGCATGTTATCGCTCAGCATGGTCACTGCGTCACCGGTATCGTCGAGGAATTGCTGCAGCTGCCCGCGCGTCATGGAACCCGCCACGAAGCGATCCGCCAGCGTCTGCCGTTGCTCCTCGATCAGCGACGACGCGATGCGCGCGACGCCCAGCGGCGTGTTGATTTCGTGGGCCATCGACGCGACCAACCGGCCAAGCGAGGCCAGCCGCTGCGCATCCGCCGCGCTCGTCTCAGCCAGTTCCGTGCTCACGTGCGCACGCCGGTTCGCCAGCCGCAGCTCGTTCACAAGCCGCCGCGCATCGGCCTGCGCGACGTCCTTGGCGTGCGCCGTGGTCAGCAGCGTCAGGACAAGATCGTGCGAGGGAAAGTCCGCCAGCGACAGCCCCGCTTCCGCGATATCGGCCAGCGACGTCAGCCACGGCGTGCCCAAAAACAGCAGGCGATCGTCCAGCGTCGAGACAAAGTGGCCATGCACCTGCAGTTTTGGCGTTTCGCGCGACTGCAGGACGAAGTCCATGTCCGGACTCTCGCACAGCTGCGCGAGCGTCAACTCGACCGTGGGCCGGGCCAGGTGCGCGATGTCTGGCAGGTGCGCGCCGACCGCAAACGACGGACTCACGCGCTCGTAACGCGGCGACGCGTGGGTGATGCACAGCCCGCGATCGACGACGAAGAAGTACGGAAACGCCTGCGCGACGCCTTGGAGACCGACGGTGCCAAGCATTAGCGGCCTTGCGCGCGCGTCGAAAAGCGCAGAAGGAACTCGTCGTGGTCGGCATCCCGCCCGCGCTGCACAACGTGGGCGATCTCCAGCGTCAGCGCGAAGCGGTCCGCAACGCCGTGCATCAGCCCGACGATCAGCGGCGCCAGGCCGTCGCGCGTCGAGTAGTAGTGCAGCCGCAGCGCGTCAGGCTGCAGATCGGTCACGCGAAACGACGGCGGGCTGAAGTTGGGAAACGTGCCGGCGACTTGGCTGTGCAGCCGATCGAGATTCGCCACGAATTCCGGGAATGTACCGCCCGTCGCCAGCAGGAGATCCGCGTAGCCACGCGATGCCGCGTAACCCGTGAAGACGCGACCGATGCCTTCCAGCACCGTGCGCGCCGAGTCGCCGGTCTCCAGCGCGATCGCCGCAACGACTGCGTAGGTCACCGAATCCGGGTAAGACTCGAGCGTCAGGAACTCCGGATCTTCGACCTGAGCCGACGCGACGACGGTGCGCCACACGCCTTCGCCCCACTGGCCTTCGACATAAGATTGAACTGCTTGATTGACCAGACCGTACATGAGCACCCCACTGCAACGGGTATGCGCTTAAGCAAGCCATGCGCCAGAAACTGTGCAGAGATGTGTGCAAGCTCAACGTTTTGATTTTTATGGATAAATGCAAATCACGCGACAAAATGGAGCGCTGATTTGACGCGGCGGGCGCGAACGCGAATTCCCAAGTTGCGAATCCGATTCTCAAACTGAGAATAGTTCACGCAATAGACACGTTAGCGACGGCTCGGCAGCGGCAACCCGTAGGTCGCCAGCTTGCGGTAGAGCGTCGAACGGCTGATTCCAAGGGCACGAGCCGCCGCCAAGAGGTCGTCCGGGTGCAGGTCCAGCGTGGCGACAATGGCGTCTCGTTCCAACTCCGCCAACGTACGCAGATTTTCCCGGCCAACTGAAGGCGCCGCTGCCGCAGTGACCGCCTCGATTGTGACCACTCCCTGCGCGCCCGCGAGCACGATCGCCCGACGCAACACATTGTGCAATTCGCGGACGTTGCCGATCCACGGGCGCTCCATCAGGGCGCGAACGGACGCTTCGGTCAGCACGAAGGCGTCGCCACCCGGGCGCGGCGGCTGCGCGATGAGAAACGCCTGAGCGAGCAAAAGAATGTCTTCGCGGCGCGCGCGCAATGGCGGCAACTTGATCTCAAAGACCGCGATGCGAAACAGCAAATCTTCGCGAAAGCGGCCTTCCTGGACCATGCGCTCGAGCGAGCGGTTCGTCGCTGCGATGAGGCGAAAGTCCGTGCCAATTTCTTCCGTCCCGCCGACGCGGTAGAAGCGCCGCTCTTGCAAGACGCGCAGCAGCTTGGCCTGCGCGGACAGTGAAAGCTCTGCGATTTCATCAAGAAAGAGCGTCCCGCCGTTGGCCTGCTCAAAGCGTCCGGGGTGACGCTTGTTGGCACCCGTGAACGCGTTGCGTTCGTGGCCAAAAAGCTCGCTTTCCAGCAGCGTCTCCGTCAGCGCGGCGCAATTGATAGCGACAAACGGCGCCGGACCGTGCGCATCCAGCGCGTGAATGCCGCGCGCCACGACCTCCTTGCCCGTGCCGGTTTCGCCCTCGATCAGCACGTCGACGCGACTCGCGGCGACCAGGTGAATCTGCTCGCGCACCGCGCGCATCGCCGCCGAGGCGCCAAGCAAGCCCGGGACCGCGAACGCTTCCGTCACCTGCTGGCGGCTGCTCACTTCGCGGGTCAGTTGCTGGGTCCGAATGGCGTTGCGCAGGCTCGTGAGCAGCCGGACGCGCTCCATCGGCTTGGTCAGGTAGTCAAACGCGCCCGCGTGCAGCGCCCGCACCGCGGTGTCCGCCGAGGTGTCCGCCGTCAGCACCATCACCGGCGTCTTGGGATGGATCCGCAGGATTTGCGCCAGCAACGTCAGCCCGTCGCTATCGGGCAGGTTCAGATCGAGGCACACGACCGCGGGCAGGACTTGCGCGAGGCGATCGAGACAGACGGCTGCGCTGTCGCACGAGACAACGTGGTAGTTTTCGGTCGTGAGCCAGCGTTCGACAATGGTGCGGACGATCCGGTCGTCCTCGACGATGAGCACCGTCTCGCGCATCTGCTGACCGCCTATCCCCGCTGAAGTCCAGCGAATTCCGTGACTGCTGCGACGACTGCCGCGCGCAGATCCTGCAACGACACGTCGCATTTGCCCAAAACGCCAGACACATCGAGGTCCACAACCTGCGCCAAGACCTGATCTGCGGGGACGCCAGACCGCATGAGCACGCGGACGTGGGCATGACCAAGCGTGTGCCGGGCCATTCGCACGATCTCCGCGCCACCACTAGCATTTTCAAGACGCATGTCCACCAGCAGCACCGCGGGATCGCTGTGCGCGCTGAGCCACTTCACAGCCTCAGCCGCCGAATGGACCCCGGTCATTGCCAGGGGTCGACCTTCTACGACAAGGCCACGGAGCGCTGCCCGCGTGATCGCGAGCACACCGGCGTCGTCATCGACGACCAGCACGCGCCAACACGCGGTCTCTGGGACAACGGCGGCAGCGGCGGTGGTCGATGATGGGCGACTCATGCGGGAAGTCTCAACGAAAAGGCCGCTTGCTTCAAGCTGTGAGTCTGCCATCCTCCGCGCCACGAGCGGCGGCAGACGCGCCGCCAGCAGCGGCGTCCTTCGGGTCGCAGGGAAGAAAAGGCCCAATGCGCGCACCACTTCCTGACAACGAAGACGCTCGCCTTCGCGCGCTGAGGTCCTACCAGATCCTCGACACGCCGCCCGAGCGTGAGTTTGATGACCTCACCCACTTGGCTTCGATCATTTGCAACGCGCCGGTCGCTGTGGTCAGCCTGATTGATCAGGATCGCCAGTGGTTCAAGTCCCGCGTTGGCTTGGAGGCGACGCAAACACCGCGCGACGACGCGTTTTGCGCGTACACGATTCTCGACACAAAAATGATGATCGTCAGTGCTGCGAATCGCGACGAGCGCTTCGCTGACAATCCGCTTGTCACAGGCGAACTTGGCGTTCGCTTTTACGCTGGCGTACCGCTTGTGACACCAGCTGGCCACGCGCTTGGCGCGCTGTGTGTCGTCGATCGCGTGGAGCGGACGCTGACGCCGCTGCAACAGACGGCGCTTGAAGCGCTCGGGCGTCAAGCGATCACGCAGCTGGAGCTGCGGCGCACGTTCCTGACCATGCAGGCCGCGCAAGCCCAGATCGCCCGCAGCGAAGAGCAGCTGTCTCTGGCGGTTGCGGCGGCAGGAATTGGCTTCTGGGACTGGGACATGCGCGCCAACACCGTGACGATGAGCGAGCTTCACGAAGAGTTGCTTGGGCTTGCACCGACAGGACTGCCGCGACCGGTCCACGAATTCTTTGAGCGCGTGCACCCCGATGACCTGCCGCGCGTGCAAGCCGAAGTCGAGCGTGCGATCGCGACGCACGAGCGGTACGACACGGAAATGCGCGTCGTTTGGCCCGATGGCACTGTGCACTGGATGGCCGATGCGGGCAGCGCGCAGTACGACGCCAATGGGGCGCCCTACCGGATGAACGGCACGATGGCAGAGATCACGGCGCGCAAGCGCACGGAGCACGATCTGGCGGTTCGCCAGGAGCGATTTGACCTCGCTGTCACGGCGGCAAATACCGGCGTGTGGGAGTGGTCGCCGACGCTGGGCCTGTGGTACGTGTCGCCACAATCCAGAGAAATTCTTGGCTATTCCCAGAACGATCCGCCCTGGCCGTCGGGCCACTGGCTGACTCTCGTGCACGCGGACGACCTGCCGCAAATCATGGAGACGGTGCGAACGCACCTGGCCGACCCGAGTCTTGGAACCTGGCAGATTGAGCACCGTTCGCAGCACCGCGACGGCTCGTGGCGGTGGATTCTGGCGCAGGCGCGCATGGTGCGGTCGGCGGATGGCTCGGTGCAGCGCCTCGTCGGCACGCACATCGACATGACGGAGCAAAAGGAGCGCGAGCGCGTGCTGGCCACGGCAAAAGCAACCGCGGATGAAGCGAACCGTGCAAAGTCGGACTTTTTGGCCAACATGAGCCACGAGATCCGCACGCCGATGCACGGCATCCTCGGCATGAGCCACCTGCTCGCGGAGTCGCAACTCTCTGTGGAGCAACGTGAATTCCTCGAAGGCATCGAGCAATCGGCGCAGAGTCTGCTGACCCTGGTGAACGACGTGCTGGACTTCTCCAAGGTGGAAGCGGGCAAAATGACGCTGGAACTTGCCGATTTCGATCTGGCCCAGCTGCTGCGCGACCTGACCAAGCAGTACCGCGTGGCCGCCGCGCGCAAAGGGCTGCAGCTGGCGCTTGAACTGCTGCTGCCCGAACCGGCCTGGTTTGTGGGGGACGCGGAGCGCTTGCGCCAGGTGCTGATCAATCTCTTGGGCAACGCGATCAAATTCACGAGTGAAGGCGGCGTGTTGGTCCGGGCGTTGCGCCTCGGCGGTTCGGATGCGTGCCCGATGCTGCGACTGGAAGTCATTGACACGGGGATCGGCATTGCGCCAGACGCCACGGGCCAGTTGTTCCAGCCGTTTTCGCAGCTGGACTCGTCACGTGCGCGGCGATTTGAAGGCACAGGCCTCGGTCTGTCGATCTGCCGACGCGTGGCGGAGTTGATGGGCGGCCAGATGGGCGTGGAGAGCCGCGTTGGTGAGGGCTCCGTGTTCTGGCTGGAAGTCGCGCTGCCGACGGCGGAAGCGCGCGCGCACAAGCTGGGGCGCTCCAAGTCGGATTCGACGGTGTGGGCGCCGCGTCGGTCCGGGCGTGTGCTTGTGGTGGAGGACAACACGATCAACCAGCGCATCATGCTGGCGCGCCTGAACAAGCTCGGGATGGACGCGGACGTGGCCTCCAATGGCCGCGAGGCGATCGCGGCGGCGGAGCGCACGGTCTATGACCTGGTCCTGATGGACTGCCAAATGCCCGAGATGGATGGCTACGAAGCGACGCGCCAAATGCGCGCAAGCGCGCTGCAGCAGGTCGCGCGTGTGCCGATTTTGGCGATGACGGCCAACGCGATGCCCGGCGAGCGCGAGCGGTGCATTGCGGCCGGCATGAGCGCGTATCTTGCCAAGCCGATCGACGAAAAGGAGCTGGTCAAGACGATGGATCACTGGCTGATGCGGCGGACGCATGGGACGGTACACGAGTCAGACGGTGTGCTGCTGCCGGTTTTGGACACCGCGGCGCTGGATCGCCTCGGCGGCACGGACAATGCAGAAGGGCTGGAGCTGATTCTGGAGCTGATTGTGCTGTTTCGCACGACGACGCCGAACCTGCTGCAAACGATGCAGGACAACGCGGCGGCGGGTAACTGGCCGCAAGTGGCGATGGCGGCGCACAGCCTGAAGTCGAGCGCTGGCTACCTGGGCGCGGCGCGGCTGTCCGGCAAGTGCCAGCAGCTTGAAGCGCTCTGCGCGGGCGGCGATGAGGATGCGGCGCTGATTTTGGCGCGCGTCGACGCGATCCTGACTGATCATCGCGATGCGGTGGATGCGCTGACGGAATTGGAAGCCTCGCTGCAAGTCGGACAAGCCGCCGCTGCGAATGGCAATTCTCCTTCAACTTCGGGCGATTAACCAGCAGCGCGTGCAAAGTCGTTGACCAGTGCGCGAGGCAAATGGACACTGCGCGGGCGCGCCGTTCGCGCTGGAGTGTCTGCCATGGCCGCAGTGTCCCGCCGAGACGCGCTGAAGAGCCTCGCTGCCGCTGGCGTGGCTGCGGCGACCGTGGATTGCACTGGTCCCAGTCCAGCCGCCGCGCAGTCGGCCGCGCCTGCCAAGGAGCCAGCGATGCCACCCGCGCCGCCCGTTGCCGCCGTCCTGAAGTTTGAACCGCTGCGCTTTCCCTGGCAGACGCCCGACCCGTTCCTCTTTTGCGTGCACCACGACGATGCCTACCCGGCCGCGAACGCGCAATTTGGCCCCGACGCTTCGCTTGCTGGCCGCAACATGGGGCAGGATTTTGCCGGTAAGGATGGCTGGCGGATGTACCATGGTCGCGTCGTGCCAGGCTTTCCGTCGCATCCGCACCGCGGCTTTGAGACCGTCACGGTTGTGCGTCGCGGGCTGATCGATCACTCGGATTCCCTGGGCGCCGCAGCGCGTTATGGCCACGGTGACGTGCAGTGGCTGACGGCCGGTCGCGGGATTCAGCACGCCGAGATGTTTCCGCTGCTCGATCGGCAAAATCCCAATCCGGCGGAGCTGTTCCAAATTTGGCTGAACTTGCCGCGCGTTGACAAGATGGCGGCGCCGCACTTCAAGATGCTGTGGGCCGACACAATTCCGCACACGACCGAGCACGATGCGCACGGGCGCCCCACGGAAGTGATGATGGTGGCTGGCAAACTGGGGACGCAGACGCCGCCAACGCCGCCGCCGTCGTCGTGGGCGTCGCGCCCAGATACGGACGTGGCGATTTGGACGCTGAAGCTCGCGCCAAACGCAGAGTGGACCGTGCCGGCGGCGCAGACAGGCAGCAACCGGATGTTGTATTTCTTCTCAGGCGATACGCTGCGCATTGGCGCGCAGGTCGTGCCAGCCAACCAGGCGATTTGGCTGCGCGCGGACGTCCCCGCGGTGCTGCAAGCGAGCGCGCAAGGCGCCGAACTGCTGATGTTGCAGGGGCGGCCGATTGGCGAGCCGGTCGCGCAATATGGGCCGTTTGTCATGAACACGATGGCGGAAATCCAGCAGACGTACTGCGCCAGAAGCTGCGCCAGAAGCTGACCTCGACGCCCTGGATGACGCAGCGTAGGTGATGCGCGACAGCATGCGCGACATGTGGACTGGCGGAGACGTCGGCCGCGGGTGCACCGCTACG
>CAIPXZ010000646.1 GCA_903869075.1 uncultured Myxococcales bacterium
GCCTCAACAACCAGTGCGCCCACAAGACGCTGACCTGCGATGACGGCAACCCGTGCACCGCCGACCAGTGCAACGCCGCGGACGGCAGCTGCTCCAACGCCGCCATCCCTGGCTGCACCGCCACCGCGTGCAAGAGCAGCGCCGGCTGCAACGACAACAACCCGTGCACAACCGACTCGTGCATCGCGGGCTGGTGCAACTACACGCCGATCCCCAACTGCTTCCTGCCGCCGTAGCGGGTAGGGCGCGGTTCTAGCCGATCTTGCCGGCCAACTTGGCGGTCTTGCTCGCCGCCGCGCGCGCGAGGTTCGTCTTGTCAAACGCCGAGATGCGGTCGATGGTGCGGACCTGCAGCTCGAATTCCTCGACCATGGCGTTGTTGGAGTTGGCGTCCAACTGCCAGCCGGCCCAGCGCGACGGCCAGCAGTCGATGAGGTTGTAGCGCGCCAGCTCCGAGCGACCGGAGTCATCCAGCAGGACGACGCTGGCGTTTTCAAAGCGGAATTTGCCGTCCATCGTGGCTTTCATCCAGTCCCACAAGATGGCGGTGTTGACGTAGCCCTTTTTCAGCACGACGGGCGTGATCTTCGGCCGGCCGGGAATTTGCCGCGGGTAGAGGTCGCGCCCGGACTGGTATTCGATGACCTCGACCTGCGTGTGGACGCCCTCGACGGCCTGGAAGCCGCCGGCCAACTGGCTATCAAACCAGAAGTCGATGCGGAAGCGGAAGGCTGCCTGATGGTCATGCCATCGCGCGCCACCGAACGCTGCGTCCATCGGGTCCATGTCGCCTCCGAATCTGCGCGGACGGTCGCGTCCACCGCCTCTGGATCGCTGATCGCCGCTGAACCGTCAACCGTTCATCGCCGCGGCTGGGGTGCCGACGCCCCAATCACCACGCCGCCTCGATTGTCGCCTTGGAGCGAATGATGTTCCACAGCTGGTCCGGCTGGCGCTCGCGATCCTGGAATTTGTGAATGTATTCCAAATAGTAGCTGATCTTCACGCCCTGCCAGTAGATCTGCGTCTGGAACGCGGCGGTCTGCTTGTCCGTCACGTCGTTGCCGTAGCCCAGCTCCGGCGTGCCGGTGCGGTGCTGCTCGTCCCAGTGATCGATCTGCCCGAGCACGCCGACCTTGATGCCATCCCACAGCGGCATCGACAGTTTGGCCCGAGCGATGAAAATATTGCCGTAATAATCGTCATTTAGCGCGCCCGGGCCGTTCAGCCGGCGGTAGTCCACGTCGCTGACGTACTTGAACTTGGCGTCGAGCTCCAAGCCATGCGCCTCCGGCCAGCGCTGCCGCAGGTTGGTCATGGCGATCTGCGTGTGGCGGTCCTGGTCGCGCTTGAACACCGAGCGCGGGTCGCGGCCGCGGTCCAGCGTGTTGGCGTAGTCGTAAACGGCGGTGTCGGTAAAGCCTTCGCTGAACAGGAAGGTCGGATAAACCTTATCGATGTCGCGGCCTTGCGTGTTCTGGTTGTAGGTGATGAAGGTGTACTCGGCGCGCAGCCGCGTCTCGTCTTTTTCCCAGGTCGCCAAGCCGGTGCCGCCGTGCCAGCCGATGCAGCTCTCGACCCACTCGTCGTCAAAGTCGATGAACTCATTGGCCAAATTCATGGTCGGCAGCTGCCCGCCGTTGCCGACGAGGCCGTCAGTCAGCAGCACGTCGGCCTCGCGGCGGGCGCCAAAAATCGCGTTGTAGTCCTGGCCGATGTTGAAGTATTCGCCCTGCAGCGTCAGCCCGATGCCCCACGGGTCGTTGCCGGTGATGCGCAGCGTGCCGGCAAAAGCGTCGGTGTCCTTGTAAACAATCGGGAAAACGCCCTGGTTGAGCGCGACGCCGTTCGCCGTCAGCGTCTGGTCGATCCGCTGGCCGCTCAGCGCCAGCAGGCCTTGCACGCGCCAGACGTCGAGGAAGGTGTGGTCGATGTCGAGCGTCGAATTCCAGCTGGAATAGCGCGAAAGCATGTCCACGGCGTGGTCGATGACGCAGCCGGGGATCGGGTTGCCAAGCTGGTCCAGGCACGTCGGATTTGTCGAGCCGACGGCGTCCGGGTCGGCCTTGTCGACCTCCAAATCCTGCGTGTAATCCGCGACCCAGCGCACGATTGTCTCGTCTTGCGGCTGCCAGCGCACGCTCGCGGCGTAGGCCCAGTCGCGCGACCAGAACGCGTTGCCGCCGAGGTTCGGGTCGCCCAAGCCGGTGGACCAGCCGGGACCGACGAACAATTTGGGCATGGCGATGATGCCGACGTGGTACTGGAACTGGTCGTCCTTGCCGAAGTGGCCGGACGCGAAGTAGCCGCGGCCGTTGTCGCGGTCGATGTAGCGCACTTTGCCGATTGTCCACGGGTTGAACATGCCAAAGTCGGAGCTGCCGATGCGCACCCAGTCGACGCCCGGCATGCGCAAATTCAGCTGCACGTAGGAGCCGCGCAGCTGCATGTACGCCGCGCGGTTCATGCCGGCGGAGTCGCCCGAGGTGTTTTCCTGACCGCCGAAGTCGCTGGCGCCCGATTCCCACCAGTCCTGCCAGCGCTGGCCGAAGCGCGACGCCACGCGCGCGCCGGCCTCGACGTAATCGCTGACTTTGCCGCGAAACGTCAGCTCGAATTCCGAGCCGACGCCGTTGTGACCCGAGACCTTGTCTGGCCAAAACGGGTTGCCGAGCGACAACAAGCCCTGGCTGTCGTCGTTTTGGTACAGGTGCTTTGTGTAGATGCGGCCGTCGATCTCGAATTTGGTGAGATCCGCCCACGCCGGCGCAGCCAGCACGCCGGACGCGAGGCAGAGCAGGGCTACGGCGCGCAAGCGGTCGCGGAGGTGGTTCGCCATCCTACTGACCCGGGTAAATCATCGGCATATGCGCGACCTGACTGCCACATTTGTAGGCCAGCGCCTTGTGCTGGTCGGCCACTTCCGCGGCATCGCCCTTGGCCTTGCCGGCGAAGATGTCGATGACCTGCGGGTCGCAGTCGCCGTCCGAGCCGCCGCCAAAACGGTGCTCGCCGCCAGTCTCGTTCACCGGACGCGTCAGCAGATCGCTGGACAGCGGAAAGCCCTCGTTGGACTGCATCGCCACGTTCACGCCCCACTTGTTCAGCGGCGTGCTGCCCAGGTCGGCCTTCTTGACCGTGGCGATGAGCGTCGAGCCCTGCGCGCGGGTCACCGTCGGGATGACGATCGCCGACTTCATCGCGCCGGCTTTGCGCGTCTCGCTGGACAGCTTGGCGCGGCCCTGCGGCGAGACGAGCACGACCTTGTCCCACGCCTCGTCATCCGCCCACTTCAGCGAGCCCAAGCCCGGCAGCGGTCCGGTGAAGCCCTTGCCGGCCTCGTGATCGGTGTCGATGTAGATCTGCGCGAACTGCACGGAGAAGCCGTTTCCGTCCCAATCCTTTGAATTCCAAGGATCTTCAATGTGCGCGCCGACGGTGACGCGGAATTCGACCTTGTCGCCCTTGTCGATGATTTCCAGCTTGCGCAAGTCGAAGCTGCCCTTGGTGTAGACGGGCGCCGTCGGGTATTTGTACGTGCCGGGGCCATTGTCGTCGCCCGCCGGATCGGTCAGCGTCAACGTGGCGTCGCCGCCGGCCAGCGCGGTGAGCGGAATGGCGAGGCACGCGAAGGCGGTCAGGAGGCGAAATGGCGAAAAAAGGCGCATGGCGGTGGCTCCGGCGCGGATAACTGCGCACCGTGGTTGTCCGTCCACCGCGGATTTGTGTCAAGCCCGCCACAGTGGCGCGGCGCGCTTTGATCCGCTGCCTGCTGCGCGCGATTGGCGCCTACAGCCCGACTTCGCGGAGCCGCTCAACGGCCGCGCGCTGATCATCGGTCAGCGGGCCGTCCACGTGCACTTCCAGCCGCACGTACAGGTCGCCGTGCGTCTCCGGCTTGCCCAGCACCGGCGCGCCCTGACCGCGTACGCGCACCTGCGTGCCCGACGGCACGCCGCCCGACACCTTGATGCGCTTGCGGCCGTGCAGCGTCTCGACGTCCGCTGAGCCACCGAGCAGCAGCGTCGACGGCGAAATGTGCGCCGTCGTGTGCAGATCGTCGCCCTTGCGCTCAAACCGCGGATCTTCCTCGACGGTCACCAGCAGGTGCAGATCGCCGCGACCGCCCGGCGCCTTGTGGCCCTCGTTCTTGACGCGCAGCTTCTTGCCCGTGGTGATGCCGGCCGGGATGCGCACCGTCAGCCGCCGGTCCTCGCCGTCGATCTGCAGGGCGATCGGCCGCTCACCGCCGAACATCGCGTCGTGGAACGGCACCGTCAGCGGCAGCTCCGCGTCCTGGCCTTTCTTGGGCACGCGCTCGCGCGTGGCCGTGGCGCCGCCAAACAGGTCGTCAAACGCCGAGCCGCCGCCATGGCCTGCCGCGCCGGGTGCCGCGCGTCGGCCCTTGAAGTTGCCCCAGCCGGAGCTGCGCATGCCGAACTGCGACAGGATGTCGTCGAGGTTGAAGTCCTTGAAGATGTCGTCCGTCGAGACGTTTTGCGAGAACGCGTCCGCCGACCCGAATGCGTCGTATTTCTTACGCTTTTCCGGGTCGGACAGGACTGCGTAGGCCTCCGACATCTGCTTGAACTTTTCTTCCGCCGACTTGTCGCCCTGGTTGCGATCCGGATGATGCTGCATCGCCAGCTTGCGATAAGCCTTCTTGATCTCGTCCGGAGTCGCCTCCTTGGCGACGCCAAGCAGCGCGTAATAGTCGGTTTTCATGGCCAAGCTGCACCTGATTCGCCCAGCTGGGCGCCGCGATTACTCGAACTCGGCGTCCACCACGTCGCTGCCGTCTTTCTTGGCCGCGCCGTCGCCCGCAGGCGCAGCACCTTCCGCCGGCGGCGCCGCGTTGGCGTAGAGCGCCTCAGACAGCTTGAACGTCGCCTGCTTCAGCTCTTCCTGCGTCGCCTTGATCGCCTCCAGATCCTCGGCCTTCAGCGCTTCCTTGGCCTTGACAAGCACCGCTTCCACGGTCGCCTTGTCCGCCGCCGGCAGCTTGTCGCCGTTTTCCTTCAGCGTCTTCTCGACCTGGTAGATCGTCGCTTCCGCCTGGTTCTTGGTCTCGACCTTCTCACGCGCCTTCTTGTCGTCCTCAGCGTGCGCCGCGGCTTCCTTGACAAGCTTCTCGACGTCGTCCTTGGACAGCCCCGAGCCGCCCTGGACCGTGATCTTGTTCTCCTTGCCGGTCGCCTTGTCCTTGGCGCTCACGTTCAGGATGCCGTTGGCGTCGATGTCCAGCGTCACCTCAATCTGCGGCACGCCACGCGGCGACGGCGGAATCCCTTCCAGGTTGAACTGGCCCAGCAGCTTGTTGTCCCGCGCCATCTCGCGCTCGCCCTGGTAGACCTTGACCGTCACCGCCGTCTGCATGTCGTCCGCGGTCGAGAACGTCTCGGTTTTGCGGTGCGGAATCGTGGTGTTGCGCTTGATCAGCGCCGTCATGATGCCGCCCAGCGTCTCCACGCCCAGCGACAGCGGCGTCACGTCCAGCAGCAGCATGTCCTTGACGTCGCCCGCGAGCACGCCCGCCTGCACCGCTGCGCCCAGCGCCACGACTTCATCCGGGTTCACCGAGCGATTCGGCTCCTTGCCAAAGAAATCCTTGACCAGCTGCTGCACCTTCGGGACGCGCGTCGAACCGCCGACCAGGATGACCTCGTCGATGTCCTTCGGCGTCTTGCCGGCGTCCTTGAGCGCCTTTTTGCACGGCTCCAGGACGCGGGCGAACAGGCTCTCGCAAATCGACTCCAGCTTGGCCCGCGACAGCTTGACCTGCAGGTGCTTCGGCCCCGTCGCGTCCATCGTGATGAACGGCAGGTTGATCTCGGTCTCCGTCGCCTGCGACAGCTCGATCTTCGCCTTCTCCGCCGCTTCCTTCAGCCGCTGCTTGGCCATGACGTCGTTGCCGAGGTCGATGCCCTGGTCGCGCTTGAACTCGGCGATCAGGAAGTCGATGATCGTGTTGTCGATGTCATCGCCGCCCAGGTGCGTATCGCCGTTTGTCGCCTTCACTTCGACGACGTGGTCGCTGATTTCGAGGATCGACACGTCGAACGTGCCGCCGCCGAGGTCGAACACCACGACGAGCTCGTCGCCCTTCTTGTCCGTGCCATACGCCAGCGCCGCCGCCGTCGGCTCGTTGACGATGCGCAGCACTTCCAGACCGGCGATCTTGCCCGCGTCCTTCGTGGCGTTGCGCTGGCTGTCGTTGAAGTACGCCGGCACCGTGATCACCGCCTGCGTCACGGTCTCGCCCAAGTAAGCTTCCGCCGCGGCCTTCAGCTTCGCCAGCACCTTCGCCGACACTTCCGGCGGCGACATCTTGCGGCCGTTGACGACGATGTGCGCGTCGCCGTTGTCGGCCGGCTCCACCTTGTACGGCAGGCGCTTGGTCTCCTCGCCCACTTCATTGAATTTACGGCCAATCAGCCGCTTGGCCGAATAAACCGTGTTGCGCGCATTCACGACGGCTTGCCGCAGCGCAATCTGACCCACAAGCGTCTCGCTCTTGTCGTTCCATGCCACCACGGACGGGGTCGTGCGACCGCCTTCCTGGTTGGCGATGACGACCGGCTGACCGCCCTCCATGATCGCGACGACCGAGTTCGTCGTACCCAGGTCGATGCCGATAATCTTGCCCATTGTCTTCTCCCTCGTGGTTAGCTGCGCCCGCGGAAGACCCATGCTTCCGTGCTAAGGCGCTGTATTTACAGCCGTTTACTGTCGGCCGAGCTAAAATCAAGTTAGGTGGCGGCCAGCGGCTGTCAAGGCGTCCGCCGCGCGTGGTGCGTGATTGCCCTGCGGTTGTCGCGACCCGCGTCCTCTGCTACCTTCAGCGGCGGCCTTGGGGTGCGCCTGTGCACACGCCGTTGCGCGCCCAAAACTAGCAGTCAAGGTCTTGATTTCTTGGAGGAAGCTGTGGCGGTTATCCGTTATTTGGGCGACGCAGGCGAGGAACTGGAAATCGTGATCGGCCCGGAAAATCCCGACGTCATGGTCGGCCGGCACCGCACATGCTCGATCCGCACGGCCAATCCCAGCGTTTCCCGCCAACACGCGCGGATTTTCTTCGACGGCGAGTCCTACTGGCTGCAGGACAACGGCTCGTCCAACGGCACCTTCTACGAAAATCAGCGGCTGGAAGCCCAGGTGCCGGTGCAAGTGCAGAGCGGCGAGACGCTGCTGTGCGGCAATTTCGAGATGGCCTTCGAGTACGACGCCGACGATCAGGCGCGCGGCAACGCCGGCGGCTACGGCGGCAACGGCTACGGCTACCAGGACGGCGACGAGGCGACGCGGTTTGCCTCGGCCGATTGGGAGTATTCGCAGAGCGCGCCACCGCCGCCACCGC
>CAIPXZ010000647.1 GCA_903869075.1 uncultured Myxococcales bacterium
CGACGGCAACGCCTGCACAAACCAGGACGTCTGCACCGCCGGCGTCTGCGCGGGCACGGCGCTCAACTGCGACGACGGCAACCCGTGCACCGCGGACTCCTGCAACCCGAACGGCGGCGGCGGCGGCGGTGGCGGCTTTGGCGGCGGCTGTCAGCACCTCGTCGTGCAGAACTGCGGCGGCGCGTGCACCGTGGACACCGATTGCGCGGCGTTGGCGGCGCAGTGTGTGACGTCGTACTGCAACGCCGGCACCTGCGCGGTCAAGGACAAGACCGACGGCACGACCTGCACCGACAACAACGCCTGCACCACCGGCGAGGCGTGCAAGATCGGCACCTGCACCGGCGGCACCGCCAAGAACTGCGACGACGGCAACACCTGCACCAATGACTCTTGCGCTCAGGCGACGGGTAACTGCGTGCACACCAACGTCGGCGGCGGCGGTGGTGGCGGCGGCGGCGGCAACGTGCCCTGCAACGACGGCAACGCCTGCACCACAAACGACGTCTGCACCGCCGGCGTCTGCGCCGGCACCGCGCCGCAGTGCAATGACACCCACCCGGGCACAACGGACAGCTGCGACGCCACGAGCGGCGCCTGCACGCACACCGCGGCCACGGGCGGCAACTGCAACGACAACAACACCTGCACGAGCCAGGACACCTGCACCGCCGGCGTCTGCGCCGGCACGCCGAACAACAACCAGAACTGCACGGACAACAACGTCTGCACCACGCAGGACCACTGCGCCGCCGGCAAGTGCACCGGCACCGCGCAGAACAACGGCAACTGCAACGACGGCAACCCGTGCACCACGCAGGACGCTTGCGCCGCCGGCGTCTGCACCGGCACGGCGAAAAACTGCAACGACAACAACGCCTGCACCGCGGACAGCTGCAACGCCAACAACGGCCAGTGCATCCACACCGCGATTCCCAACTGCCCGTAACGACGCGGCGTCCCGCGGTCCCGGCGCAAATCGCTTGACGGACCGCGGGGCGTGCGTATCCAATCCCGCTGCCGAAGCATCGGCGGGGCGGGAATCGACACATGGCACATCGCAAGCAGTGGCTGGGCGCGCTGGCGCTGGCGCTGACCGGGCAGCTGGCGCAGGCGCAACCGGCGGAGGGCGTGCTGAACGCGCGCATCCAGGGGCTGCAGTCGGCGAACGGCAAGGTGGGCTGCTGGCTGTGGGACCAGCCGAAGGGCTATCCGACGGACCCGAAGCTCGCGCGCGCGCTGCACTGGGGCGCGATCAGCGGCGGCAGCGCGACGGTCAGCTTTGACGGGCTGGCGCCGCACACCTACGCGCTCGCGTGCTTTCACGACGAGAACGGCAACGGCAAGCTGGACACCAACTGGCTGGGGATTCCCAACGAGGGGATGGTCGCGTCCAACAACGCCCGCGGGCGGATGGGGCCGCCCAAGTTCGACGACGCCAAGTTCGCGTTCGTCGGCCCAGTGCTGGAGCTGGCGCTGAAGGTGCGGTACTGACTATTCCGCCGGCACCGGCGCATGGACCGGGGCTTTGTGGCGCACGATCGTCGCCTTGCCCATCAGCTCATCGCCCAGACCGGTGCGCGCGCCTTCGGCCTTGTCGTCGCTCAAGTGCTGCAAGA
>CAIPXZ010000648.1 GCA_903869075.1 uncultured Myxococcales bacterium
CCGCCCACGCCGCCAACCCGCTGTCGCTGCTGGAGTTGTCGGAGAACCTCGTCATTGCCGGCGCGCTGTCCTTTGGCGTTGGCCTGCACTACCGCACTTTTGGCGCGACGCTGGCCAGCCGCGAGACGTTCACCCGCGTGTTTCCGTTCATCGCGCTGACCGTTTGCCTGCTCATCAGCATCATCAAGAGCTCGCTGGCGCTGTCGCTGGGTCTGGTTGGCGCGCTGTCGATCGTCCGCTTCCGCACGCCGGTCAAGGAGCCGGAGGAGCTCGCGTACGTCTTCCTGTCGATCACGATTGGCCTCGGCCTGGGCGCGAATTTCCGCCGCGAGACGCCGGTCGCCGTCGCGCTGATTCTCGGCATCGTCACGCTGATCCAGACGCGGTCGCGGCGGCTGTCCTCGCGCAACCTGTACGTGAACATCGGCTTGGATGCCGGCGAGGGCCAGACCGCGGCGTCCGTCGTCGAGCCGGTCAACGCTGTGCTGGCGCGGCACTGCAAGCGCATCGACCTGCGGCGCATGGACGCGGAGCACCGCCACATGGAGCTGACGTATTTCGTCGACATTGGCGACATCGCGACGGTCGCGCGGCTGGCGCAGGAACTGGAACAGCAATACCCGACGGTGCGGGTGACGCTGCTGGACCAGGGCCGGATGCCGAGCCTGTAGATGCGCATCGACGTCTCGCCCGAGCAGGCCAAGCGCCAGCGGTCGACGCAAGTCCTTGCGGCGGTTGTGATTTTGGTGCTGGGCGTGGTGCTGGGCGTGGCGTTGGACGCGGTGCGCGTGGCGGCGGATGGCTCGCTACTCGGCATGGCGCGGACGATGCTGGACGGACCGGCGGCGGACAGCCTGCCGCAGCTACTGATGGATGTGCATTTTCGCAACCTGCAGGCGCTGCGCGACCGGCGGCGGACGTGGCGCGCGGACGGGCTGCGGCCGTCACCGGAGCCGCCGACGCAGCCAGCGGCGCTGCGCCAGGGCGAGCGGCAGGTGGACGTGACGCTGGGCCTGCTGGGACCGGCGCAGAGCAGCGCGCCCGGCGAGCTGGGGCGGCTGCAGGTGGACGTGCACGGCGCCGGCGATTTTGCCGGGATGCGCCTGTTTTCCCTGGAAGATCCGGCACAGCCCGGGCTGCTGCGGGCGCTGATCCTGACCCACGAGCTGGCGCGCGTTGGCCTTGTGGCGCCGCGGACGCTGGCGGTGGGGGTGCGTGTGAACGGCGATCGCTGGGGCCCGGCGCTGGCGCTGGAACAGCCGTCGCCGGAGATGTTGCGGGCGGCGCATCGGCCGCTGGGCGCGCTCGTGGGCTGGCAGGCGGTGCTGCCCGAGGGCGCGGATCTGGACACGGGGCTCTGGCTGCCGGAGCCGCAGCACGCGCGGTGGAGCGCAGGGGCGCGGGCGCTGCAGGGCACGCCGCTGGAGGCGCACATCGCGTGGGCGCAGGCGCGGCTGGACGCTGTGCGCGCGGGCACGCTGGCGCCCGAGCTGGCGCTGGACGTCGAGGCGGTGGCGCGGCTGTTGGCGCTGGCGGAACTGACCGGGCTGACCGATCGCGTCGTGACGTGGGCGACCTTGCGCTGGTACCTGAACCCGGTGTCGCTGCGGCTGGAGCCGGTTCTCGCGCTGGATCTCGAGCCGCCGGGGCCGCAGATCCGCGCGGACGCGCTGCTGCCGCGGCTGTTGGCGTCGCGACAGATTGCCCAGCTGTTGGCGACGCTGCTGCGGGCGGAGGCGGCGCGCGTGCTGGCGCCGGACGCGCAGCTGCGGCTGGAGCGGCGGTTGCTCGTGACTTGGCCGACGCTGCCGTCCAAGGTGTGGCAGCGCGAGTGGCTGACGGTGCGGCAGCGCGCGCTGCGGCTGCTGGCGGCGGAGCGCGTGCCGGTGGAGCCACCGCTGCCGGTGCCGACGGTCTACCTACCGCTAGCGGCGACGGACGCGCACCAGGCGCTGCCGTTCGCCGTCGACGCGGGCCTGCCGGAAGCGCACGCGCTGCGCGTGCCGCCGGGCGTCTGGCACGTGCCGCAGACGGTGGAGCTGCCCGACGGCTGGCGGCTGGAACTGGCGGCGGGGGCGCAGCTGCGCTTTGGCGCCGGGGCGTGGCTTGTGCTGCACGGCGGGCTGACGGCGGCGGGGACGGCGGAGGCGCCGGTTGAGCTGGCGGCGGACGGAACGCAGGCGTGGGGCGGCGTCGTGGTGCTGGGCGCCCACCAGTCGCAGCTGCAGCACGTGCGGGTGTCGGGCGCCGATGGCGCGGGCCGCGACGTCTGGCAGCCGGGCGCGGCGCTTGTCTGGCTGGACGGCGAAGTCGACATCACCGCGCTGCAACTAAGCGGAATGCCTGGCCAACGCGCGGGGCTGCGGCTCGTCGGCGGGCGGCTGCGCGGTCAGGAATTGGCGGTGCGCGGCGTCCCGGGCGACGCGCTGCAAGTGGACGGCGGCCATGCCCAGCTGCTGCAGCTGACGGTGACGGCGGGCGGTGGCGGCGTGGCGGTCCAGGACGGCGGCGCGGTACTGGTGGCGAGTACATTCAGTGACTTGCGCGCGACAGCGGCGGCGACCTGCCAGCCCGGCGCGCGGCTGGAGCTGGACGGCAAGCTGCAGGCCTGCGCGGAGGCCAAGCCATGAACAGCGGCATCTTCCTCGCTGAAAACGTTGAAGTTTGCTCGTGGCCGCCGGCGCAGGACGTGCGCTACGAAATCAAGTTTGTCGCCCAGCCGACGGAAATGCCGATGCTGCAAGCTTGGTTGGCGACCAATCGCTGCGGCTGGACGCAGCTGCACCCGGACCGCATCGTCAACAATGTCTACCTGGACACCTGCGATTTGCAGGCCTACGTCCAGAACCAGGCCGGCGACAGCGAGCGGCGCAAGCTGCGGTTTCGCTGGTACGGCGCGACCTGGGCGGGACAGAACGGCGGGACGCTGGAAGTGAAGTGCCGCAAGGACAGCATCGGCTGGAAGTGGAATGCGCGCGTGGACTGGCCTTTTGACCTGACGCGCCGCACCTGGCAAGGCTGGCGCGACGGCTTGCGGCCGTTCCTGCCGGGACCGCACCGGATGCTGCTGGACGCGCGGCCGATGCCGGCGCTGGTGAATCGCTATGAGCGGAGCTACTTTGGCTCGCGCGACGGCAAGCTGCGGCTGACGGTGGACCGCAACCTGCAGTCGTGGCCGCAGCTCGGCGCGGGGCGGCCGCGGCTGGGCCGGCCGGCGCACACCGTGGACGTGCTGGTCATCGAGATCAAGTGCGCGGTGGCGGATCGCGCCTACGCCTCGGACGCGATGCGGGACATGCCGTGGCGCGTCGGGCGCAACTCCAAGTACGCGCTGGGTGTTGAATCGATTGAGAATTTGTAAGTCTTGCCGCCGCCGCGCAAAAATCGCCAGCTGCAGCCGCGGCAAAAATCGCCAACGGCCGAATACCCAGATGCGGCAGTGACTACCCTGCCGCCGCGCGCGCCCGCTCCGGGGCGGCCGTGCGCGTCCAGGCATGCGCTTGGCGCACAATGCGCAGGGACGTCCACTGGGTGGGGCTTTCCGCGTCGACGGACGGGTTTGCCCG
>CAIPXZ010000649.1 GCA_903869075.1 uncultured Myxococcales bacterium
GGCCGCGTGTATGACAAGCCGAGTCGGCAATTTTCTGCCGGTCTTGTGGCGCTGCGGCCGGATCGCGACGGCCACATCATCGGCTACGAGGGCGCGGATCTGCTGCAAAAACAGCTGGGTCAGTGGGTCATCGACGCGTATCTGCCGCCCGCCGGCACGCGCACGCAGCCGGTGGAAGCGGGCTACATGGCCAACGCCTGGGTGCGGCTGCGGCATCCGGATTATGACACGCTGCGCGGGATGCTGGACTACGTTGGTCGCACGCTGCGGGTGCTGGCGCGCTAGGGGTTTGCCGTGAAAGTTGTGTTCATTTCCCCGCATTTTCCCTATGAAATGCCACGGTTTACGCGCGGCCTAGCGGAGGTCGGCGCGCAGGTTTACGGCCTGGGCGACGTACCGTTGTCGCAGCTCCCGGACGACACAAAGCGCTGGCTGACGGACTACATCCAGGTGCCGAACCTCGGTGACGAGGAGAGCGTTGTGCGCCACGCGGCGTCGGCGCTGCGGCGGCTGCAGCCGGACCGGATTGAGTGCCTGTGGGAGGTCGGCGTCGAGCTGGCGGCGCGGCTGCGGGCGGAGCTGCGGATCCCTGGGCTGAGTCCGGAAAATGCCCGTGATTTCCGGGACAAAGACCGGATGAAGGCGCGTCTCGACAAGGCCGGGCTGCGCGTGCCGCGGCACTACCGCGTGCAGACGCTCGCCGATTTGCAGCATGCCGTGAACTACATTGGCTTTCCGCTGATCATCAAGCCGATCGACGGCGCTGGCACACGCGACACTTTCAAGCTGACGAGCCAGGCCGACATCGCCGAGATCCTGCCGCGGATCAAGCACTTGCCGGAGATGATCGCCGAGGAGTTCATCGAGGGCGACGAGTTCACTTTCGACACGGTGTGCATCGACGGCGTGTCGGCGTTCGAGTCGATCGCCCAGTACCACCCGAATCCGCTGCTGTCGCGGACCCTGGAGTGGATCAGCCCGGCGCAGATTGTCCTGCGCGATCCGCATATTCCGCAGCTGGCGGACGCCGTGGCGTTTGGCCGGCAAGTACTTTCGGCGATGGGCATGGCCACTGGCTTCACGCACATGGAGTGGTTCCGCAAGCCGAACGGCGAGGTCGTCTTCGGCGAGATCGCTGCGCGGGCGCCGGGCGGCCGGCTCGTCGACCAGATGAATTATGCCAACGATTTCAATGTTTATCGCGAATGGGCTCGCGCCGTGTGCTGGCACACGTTCGAGCAGACGCCGCAGCGGCGCTACCATGTGGCGGCGGTGTTCAAGCGCGCGCAAGGGCAGGGGCACATCGCGCGCGTCGAGGGGCT
Organism: uncultured Myxococcales bacterium; assembly: GCA_903869075.1. Taxonomy (GTDB): domain Bacteria; phylum Myxococcota_A; class UBA9042; order UBA9042; family UBA9042; genus CAIYBN01. The sequence goes on from CAIPXZ010000649.1 coordinate 1,323, forward strand.
GGACGAGGTGAAGCGCGAGCTGGGCTCGGCGCTCGTCGTCGAGGAACTGCTGCCGATCGGCGCGCAACGCCGCGACTGGAAACAGACTTTGCTCAGCGACGGCGTGCTCATCGCCCGCCACCCGGACCACGAGACGACCGTGCGGATGATGGACCGGCTGGTGAACGGCGTGCGGATGTTCGCGGAATAGGCGCGAATTCGCCGAATTCCGGGGTCCGGGCGAATTTCACCCAACCGCGCCGGCCTCCACTCGAAGCCAGCAATCCTCCACCCCGCCGAGCACCCACCTTGCAGCGGATACACCCCCACCAGGGACTCCGGTTTGCGCTTTCGCACTCCCCGCAATCCTCGCGGCCCCGCCGGTTTCCCGACGTCCGCCCCAACCTTCGGCAGCTGCGCTCTCACGCTATCAGCTGCCTGGCGGCCAAGTTGTGGAATCCGCGCCATCGCCGGCCGATCGACCCGACTCCGCGCGCAGACAAGAGGCCCAGCCCGGCCCCGTAGATCAGTGTTCGTGAGTTGCGCAATTTTGCCGCGGCGACGGCTGCAACTTTCTGCAGGTGTCACAAATCCAGGCCGATGCCCTTGCCGCCATACCAATTCCAATACACGCCGACGAACCATCGATAGCCGCCGAGTGCCCACAACGCCTGATCCGTCTCCACGCCCGCCCGCGCGCCTACGCCCCAGGTGCGTGCCGGCCGATAGTCCACGCCGAGATTGACCTGGCCGTAGAGCCCCGGTCCGTTCGGAAAGGTGTTCGGCGCGATGTACCCGTCGGCAAAAACCGGCCCATCGGCCCCGCGTTGTCCGAGACCCACGCCCGCCGCCGCACCGATCGACGGCACCCACTGCAGCGCGTCGACGACGAACCGCGCCTCGAACGTCAGCGCCTCGCGTCCGGAACCATCGACAAACAGGTTGCGGTTGTGCAGTCCCGCGCCGATCGCCCAGAAATCGGTCAAATCGTACAGCCAGCGCGCGTCAAGCCCAATCCAGGGCCACACCAGCGCGCCGCCAGCCACGCCAACGGAAATCTCATGCTCCCCCTCCGTCGCCCAAGCCGGTGCCGCCAACGCCAGAGTCGCGAGGATCGCCAATGTCGCCTTCTTCAGA
>CAIPXZ010000650.1 GCA_903869075.1 uncultured Myxococcales bacterium
CTTGGGCAACAGCGGCGTCACCGCCAGCAGGTCCGCCAGCTCATCGCCGTCGGCCAGGCTGAGCGCGAACTGTCCGGCCAGGAACCGCTTCGCCGCCGTCAGCTCCGCCTCGTCGGGCGCGTGCTGCCGCAGCTTCGCCAGCTCGTCCTGGACCACGCCGAGCGCCTCCAGCGTCGCGTCCGTCCGCACATTGGTCGCCACAAGCCACGCGCCGCCGACAAGCCGACCTTCCAGCCGCGACGACGCGCCGTAGCTGATGCCGCGTTTCTCGCGCAGCGCATCGAAAAGCCGCGACGAGCCAGATCCGCCCAGCACCTGGTTGGCCACCTGCAGCTCCGGCCACGTCGTCTCCGCCCGCCGCGGCGCGCCGGTCGCCAGCACAAGCGCCGTCTGGCTGGCGTCGGGCAGGGCGATGAGGTGGCAGCCATTGGCTGTCGCCTCGCTGGCCGGCAGCGGCAGCGCCACCGCCTGCGCCGGCTGATCCACCGCGGAACCAAAGGTTTTTTGCACCCCTGCCGCCAGCGCCTGCACGTCGACGTCGCCGACCGCCACCAGGTGGCTGCCGCCGAGCCGGAACGCCGCCGCCGCCGCTTCCTGCACGTGCTTGCGCGTCACCTTGGCCACGGACTCCAGCGTCAGCCCGGGCGAGCCGTACGGGTGCGTCGGGCCAAAAATCAGCCGCCGCGTCAGGCGATCGGCGACGATCGCCGGCTCTTGCGCCTCGTTGGCCAGATCCGCGTGGTGCCGCTGCTTGAGCGACTCGAGCATCGCGCCGTCCAGCTCCGGCGCCAGCAGCACTTCCTTCAGCAAATCAAGCGCTTGCGGCAAGCGATTGCTCAGCACCTGCAGGTCCACGACGACCGCGTCCGGCAGCGCCAGCAGGTCAATGTGCGCGCCAATCGCCGCCACGCGGGTGGCAAACGCCGCGCCCGGCAGCCCGCGCGTGCCCATCGGCGCCAGCTCTGCCGCCAGCGTCATCGTGCCTTCCGGCCAGCGCTGCGCAAACTTGCCGTCCTTGCCAACGGACTCCAGCGCCCGGCCGCCGGGAATGACCCAGCGCAGGAACACCGCCGGGCTGTCATGCCGCGCGACAACGTGAATTTGCACGCCTTTGCCGAGATCCGGGCTGCCTACCAGCAGCCGATCCTCCGCCGGCCACTGCGAGGCAATCCGCCCGTCCACGCCCGGCCGCGCCGGCCAATCCAGCGGCACGCCGTCCGCGTCCAGCGCCGGCCCCGTTTGGATTTGCGGCGCGCCACAGCTCGCCACCAACGCCAGCAGCGCCAGGCAGCGCCGCGGCAGCGTCGTCTTGGGCAGGTTCATCGGCCGCCTCCGCCGCTCTTTTTCACGCGTTTGATAGGCGCCAAATCCGTGTCATCAGTCGCCGAGGACGACGACGGCAGCTTGACCTCCGCCGGCGGCGCGGGCTTGGCATCAGGCGCCACATGGTATTCGCCGTTTGGATTGGGCGCCAGGGACTTGGCCGGTGCCTTCGCCTCCGCCGCCGCGCGCGCCTCCGCCGCTGCCTGCTTTTCCGCGTCCAAGCGCGCCTGAGCGGCCGCCTTGCGCTCCGCATCCGCGCGCGCTTCCGCTGCCGCCCGGGCTTCTGCTGCCGCTTTGGCCTCCGCTGCCGCCTTGGCTTGCGCCGCCGCCTTGGCCTCCATCGCCGCCTGCGCTGCCGCTGCCGCCGCTTCATCCGCCGCCGAGCGTTCCTCGACGACGGGTTCCGCGACCGGCGTCGCGACAGCTGGCGTCACCGCGACCGGCAGCGCGACAGCCGCGCCGGGCTTGGCCGCCTGCTTGGCCGCCGCCGCTGCTTTCTTGGCCTCCGCCGCAGCTTGCTTCGCCTGTGCTGCAGCCAGCTTGGCCTGCGCTGCCTGCGCCTCGGCCGCGGCCTTCTTCTCGGCAGCCACGCGCTTTTCCTCGGCTTTGCGTTGCGCCGCTTCCTCGGCGGCCTTGCGCGCGGCATCGCCTGCGGCCTGCTTGGCCGTTGCCTCTCTCGCCAGAGCGTCGCGCCGCGTGGCCTCGGCCGCCGCGGCTTCCGCTGCCGTTTGGTGCGTCGCTTCGGCTTCGGCGCGTGCCTTGGCTGCCGCCGCGGCCTGCTTCTCGGCGGCCTTCGAATCGGCATCCGCCCGCGCTTTGGCCTCCGCCGCGGCCTTCTTCTCGGCGGCGACGCGCGCCACTTCCGCGGCTTTGGCGGCGTCGGCGGCGCGTTTGGCGGCGACCGCTTCGGCATCGGCCTTCACTTTCGCTTCCGCCACCGCTTGTTTTTGCGCCGCCAGCCGCGCGACCTCGGCCGCCCGCGCTTCCTCTGCGGCACGCCGCGCGACCGCCGCTTCCGCATCGCCCTTCGCCTTGGCTTCCGCTGCAGCTTGGCGTTCCGCCGCAACGCGCGCTTCCGCCGCAGCCTTGGCTTCGGCCGCCACTCTTGCCTGTTCGGCTCGCGCTGCCTCGGCGGCAGCTTTGCGCGCGTCAGCAGTCAAATCGTACTCGGCCTTTGTCACGTACGCCGGCTTCAGCCCCGGGTCCTTCGGCGTCGGATGGCCGTTTGGCAGCACGTCCAGCTCGACTTCGCGGTCAAAGGTCAACAGCGTCCGCGCCACGCGCTGCACGTCCGCCGCCGTCACCGCCAGGTAGCGCGTCAGCAGGCCGTTCGCCAAGCCGGCGTCGCCGTCGAACAGCTCGAACTGCGCGAGGAATTCCGCCTTGCGCGCCAACGACTGCGTGCCAAAAACCCAGCCGGCCACCAGCGCTTCCTGGGCGCGGCGCAGCTCGGCCGCGGTCACGCCATGGGCCGCGATGTCAAAAATCGCCATCCGCACGCGGCGTTTCGCTTCCTCCAGCGGCTGCACGCCCGGCGTCGCCATCTCCACGTACACCTGGAACAGGTCGACGTCGCGGCGGCCATCGGTCGCGGCCACGTACTGCAGCGCCAGCGGCAGGTCGCGCGTCAGCAGCTTGTCCAGCCGGCTCGACGGTCCGCCGCCCAGCACTTCCGCCAGCACGTCCAGCGCCAGCGCGTCCGGGTGCGGCTGCGCCGGCACGCGCCACGCGAGGTGAAACGCCGGCGTGCGCCCCAGCCGCTCATCGTGGCGACCGTACACATGCTGCTTTTGTTCCGGCGCCGTCACCGGCGGATGCGCCACTTCGCCACGCCGCGGCACCTTGCCCAGCGTCGCCTCCACCGCCGCGCGCGCTTCACCCGCCGACAGATCGCCGACGAGCACAAGCACAACGTTCTCCGGCGCGTACCATTTCTTCCAAAATGCCTGGAACGCGTCGAGCGGCGCCCGCTGCAGATCGCCGACCTCGCCGATTGTCGAGTGGCCCAGCGCCCACGTCGGGAACGCCAGCTCATCCAGCTGCAAGTGCGCCAAACCATACGGCTTGTTCTCAATGCGCTCGCGCCGCTCCTCCAGCACCGCTTGCCGCTGGTTGTCCACGTGCTCCTGGTCCACGCGCAGCGCGACCATCCGATCGGCCTCCAGCCACAGCGCCAGCTGCAGCGCCGGCTTGGGCACAACTTCATGAAAATACGTGCGATCGCTCGACGTGTCGGCGTTCACTTCGCCGCCCAACGCCTCGATTTGCTTCATGTGCTCCATCTTGGCGACGTGCGCCGAGCCCTGGAACATCATGTGCTCGAAAAAATGCGCCAGCCCGGAGCTGCCCTGCGCCTCATCGCGCGAGCCGACCTGCACCATCAAGCCGACGGCGACGAGCGGCGCCCGCGTGTCCGTCTGCACAACCACGCGCAGGCCGTTGGCCAGCGTGAAGCGCTCGACCGGCAGCGGCGCTGGCGTCGGCAGCGGCAAGTCCGGCTGCGGCGGCGCGGGCTGCGGCTTTTGCGGCGGGCGCGCCAATGCCGGAGCGCACAGCGCCACGCCGACAATCGCACACAGCACTGCTCTGACACTCATTGGCGCGTATCGCATTGTCACCACGGGCGGACACGGCGATCCGCCCCGCGGCGCAACTGTACACGGCTGCAACGCAGTTGTCAGGCCCACGCGCGGCCCGTACCATGCACGCCCCGGCCAAAAGTGGCCGAACAAGCGCAAGGTGGTCATGGCGATTCTTGGACAGCACAAACGCAGTCAGGTCAATGGCAGTTTTCGTCCCGACGCGGTCGGCAAGCCCGTCGTGGTTTTTGGCTGGGTGCAGAGCTACCGGGATCACGGCGGCGTCGTCTTCATCGACCTGCGAGATCGCAGTGGTTTCGTGCAGTTGCGCTGCGAGCCGACGCCGTTCGCCGAGGCCCACGCCAAAGCCAACCTCGTGCGCAGCGAGTGGGTGATTGCCGCCCGCGGCACGGTCATCTCGCGCGGCGACAATGTGAACCCGAAAATTCCGACGGGCGCGATCGAAATTGCCGTGGAAGAGCTGGAGATTTTGTCTGAAGCGCAGACGCCACCGTTTGAGATCCGCGATGGCATCGAGACCAACGAGAACACGCGGCTGACCTACCGCTACCTGGACCTGCGGCGGCCGGAGCTGAACAACAACTTCGTCTTGCGTTCCAAGGCGTACCAGATCACGCGGCAGTATTTTACCGGCGAGCAGGGCTTCATCGAGCTGGAGACGCCGATCCTGATGAAGTCGACGCCCGAAGGCGCGCGCGATTACCTGGTGCCCAGCCGCGTGCATCCCGGGCAGTTTTACGCGCTGCCACAGTCGCCGCAGACGTTCAAGCAGCTGTTCATGATCGCCGGCATGGACCGCTACATGCAGATCTGCCGCTGTTTCCGCGACGAGGACCTGCGCGCCGACCGCCAGCCGGAGTTTACGCAGCTGGACCTGGAGTTCAGCTTCGTGACGCCGGAGGACATCTACAGCGTCATGGAAGGCTACGTGCAGCGCATCTGGCGAGAAATGCTGGGTTTTGAGCTGGCGACGCCGATCCGCCGCATGACGTTTACCGAGGCGATGGACAAGTACGGCTGCGACAAGCCGGACCTGCGCTTTGACCTGCCGCTGACGGACTTGACGCCGATTCTCAAGGATCGCGTTGAATTCCGGGTGTTTGTCGACGCCATCGCCAAAGGCGGCATCGTCAAGGCGCTGCACATTCCCAACGGCGAGACGTTCAGCCGCAAGGACCTGGACAAGACGTTCCCGGAAGAAGCCGCGCCGCATGGCGCCAAAGGCGTGGCTTGGGCGCGCGTGACGGCAACCGGGGAGTGGACCGGACCGGTGGCGAAGGGCATTTCCGAGGCGCTGCGCGGGGAATTGAACGCGGCGCTGGGCGCCAAGGAAGGCTCGCTGATCCTGTTCCTCGCCGACAAAGCGAGCGTGGTGAATGGCTCGCTGGCGCGGCTGCGTTTGGTCGCCGGCGAGCGGCTGGGGCTGATTGACCCGAAGGCGTGGGCGTTCCTGTGGGTGACCGATTTCCCGATGTTCGAGTGGGGCGAGGACGAAAAGCGCTGGTACGCCATGCACCATCCGTTCACGAGCCCGCGCGTCGACCAGCTGGCGAACCTGGAGAGCGATCCGGGCAGCGTGCTGGCGCAGGCGTACGACCTCGTCGTCAACGGCATCGAGCTGGGCGGCGGCTCGATCCGCATTCACCGCTCGGACGTGCAGCAAAAAGTCTTTGGTTTGCTGGGCTTGAGCGATGAGGAAGCGCAGCAGAAGTTCGGCTTTTTCCTGGACGCGCTCAAGTTCGGCACGCCGCCGCACGGTGGCATCGCGCTGGGCATGGACCGGATGATGATGCTGCTGACGCACTCGGCGAGCCTGCGCGACGTCATCGCCTTCCCCAAGACGCAGAAAGCCACGGATTTGATGGCAGATTGCCCGAGCGACGTCGACGACAAGCAGTGGGCGGAGCTGCACATCGCCAAGCGCCGCGTTTAGCGCCGGCCGCGCACGCCGCCGCGGTAGCCGCCACCCCGGCTGACGCCCCAGCTTGGCGCGGCGCGAAAGACCGGTGCGGCGCGGTAGATCGGCGCGCGGTATGCGTAGCCGTAGCCGCCGCCGTAGTAGCTGGGACGCAGGCCGTAGCCGTAGC
>CAIPXZ010000651.1 GCA_903869075.1 uncultured Myxococcales bacterium
CCTTGGCGCCGGCGTGGATGGCCTTGTTCGTGTCATCGCAGTCGGTCGCCGTCGTCGCCGCGTACAGCGCGTTGGCGGCACACAAACACTTGCCGGTGCTGCCGATCGCGCCGGCGCCGTCGCCGTCGCCGTCCGGGTAGTACGTGACGCAGCCGCCGGCGCCTTCCTCGTCCGTGCTGCCGTTGCAGTCGTCGTCCACGCCGTTGCCGCAGAATTCCGCCGCGGGCGTCGGTGCGCTGCAGGCGCTCAAGCCGTCGGCCAGGCACTTGCGCGTGCCCGGGCAGCTGCCGTAGCTGTTGGTCGCGGCGCAGGCTGTGCTGGCGCCGACGCTTGTGGCCGCGGCGCTGCAGCTGCAGGTCTTGTCCAGTTTGACGCACTGCTTGGCGCTGGCGTTCTTGCCGGCGGCGGTCTGGCAGCCGTAGCCTTGCGGGCAGTCGCCGTCGGCGGCGCAGGGCGCGCCGCAGAACGCGCCGGCGTCGCCGTAGGCCACGCACAACGACCCGCCACCGGCCTGGCTGCACGCGCTGTCGCTCGTACACGGCTGGCACAGGGCGTTGGCTTTGGGCAAACAGAAGAACGTCTGATCGCCGCTGCCGTTGGCGCTGGCGGTGCAGCTGAAGCCGGTGGGGCAGCAGTCCGTGCAGACGGAGGTGCAAAATTTGCCGGTGGCGCCGTCCACGCACAGCTGGCTCTGGCAGTCGCTGTTGGCGGCGCACGTCGCGCCGGGCTGGCCGGGGCTGGGGTTGGCGGCAAACTCGCAATTTTGGCCGGCGTCGCCGTCCAAGCCGGCGTCGGTCGCGGCATCGCCGACAGCATCGATTGAAGGTGCCGCATCACTGGCGGCATCGACCGGGGCGCCATCCACGCCGCTGTCGTCCGTCGCAGCGCTGTCCAAGTGGCCGTCCTGGCCCGCCGCTGCGTCGACGCCGGGCTGCGCGGTTGTGTCCGCCGCCTTGCTCCCGCCGCACGCCGCCGCCAGCCACAAAGCCACAGCGAGCGTCGCGCCCAGCTTGCCGTTTCGCGCCGATTCAGCTCGTTTCACATCGCCTCCAGCTTCACGCTTGCACGATGCTCCAGTCCTAAGACTGGGCAATCTTTCACAACGATAGCAGAGTTGTGGTCAGCGGCACAGCATTTTGCGCGGCAGATGACGCAGCGCGTCAAGTGGCCGACTTACCAGCGGATCAGCGAGATCACCGGCGCGTCGGTCAGGCGTTTGCGGCCTTCCAAAAAGCCGATCTCGCCCAAAAAACCGTAGCCGGCGATCGTGCCGCCGCACTTGAGCACAAGGTCCGCCGCGGCGCGCGCCGTGCCGCCGGTCGCCAGCACGTCGTCGATGATCACAACGCGATCGCCCTGGCGCACGGCATCGGCGTGGATTTCAATTGTATCGGTGCCGTATTCCAGCGCGTATTCCTGCTTGACCACCCGCGCCGGCAGCTTGCCCGGCTTGCGCACGAGGATCACGCCGCGCGCTGTCGCATACGCCATCGGCGCGGCGAACAGGAAGCCGCGCGACTCGATGCCGAGGATCACGTCCGCCTTGAAGCCCGCGGTGCCGTCGATCATGTCGTCAATGCACGCCCGCAGCGCCGGTCCGTGCGCCAGCATGGGCGTGATGTCCTTGAACAGGATGCCCGGCTTGGGAAAGTCGGGGACGTTGCGGATCAGGTGCAGGTGGTCTTCCAGGCGCATGTGGTCTCGCTTTGGTGAGGGTGAAAACGGCGGTCAACTCTGCGGTGCCGGCGGGCGCTTGCCGATGCGCTCAGCCGCGGCGTCATCCGGCGGTTGCGGCACCGCCACGCCCAAGTGCATCGCCAGATCGCCCAGACGGCCATGCCGCGTCAAGTCGTCGCCCAGCGGCGTGACCGAGACGAACTGGTCGCGGACGGCGTTGCAATCGCTGCCCGGCACGTCCGGCATCGTCACGTGCGCGCCGCCGATCCAGAAATACAGGCGACCGCGCGGGTCGTTGCGGGCGTGGACTTCATTGGAATAATAGCGGTGACCGATGACCGTGACCACCGTGCCCTGGTACGGCCCCTGGGTCACCGGCGGCAGGTTGACGTTCAGCGCGCCGCGCAGCTGCTGCGCCGCCGGGATCAACGGCCGCAAGATGTCCGCCAGCAGCGGCTCCACCAGCGCCAGCTCCGACTCGCGGCTGGAGCAATGCGAGATCGCCAGCGCCGGGATGCCCCAGTGCGCGCCCTCGAGCGCGCCCGCGACGGTGCCGGAATACAGCACATCGTGGCCGAGATTGGGCCCTGGATTGACGCCAGACAGCACGAGATCCGGCTGCAATTTCATGTGGTTCAGCGCCAAGTACACGCAATCCGTTGGCGTCCCGTCGCACGCCCACCAGTTCGCCTGCGCCTCGCGCAGCCGCAGCGGCCGGTACAGCGTGATCGCGTGCGAAACGCCGGAGCGCTCCGTGTCCGGCGCCACGACGAAGACCTCGCCGTCCGCGCCCGCCAGCTGCACCGCCACGCGCGCCAAAAGCGCGATACCGGGCGCGTGAATGCCGTCATCGTTGGTGATCAGGATCCGCATCAAACCGTCACTCCGGGCACGCCGCCCTGCCCCGTTGGTAGTGGAATCAAACCGCGATGGCAAGGCGAATGTGCCATTTTTTTGCCAAGTCCTGAACTAGCGGTAGCGTGAACGTGGCCAAAGACCGGCATTGCTTGCCTGGCCGGACCCGATGAAAACTGCCCAGCTCCAATCGGATCTCCTCTTCTGCCGCCAGTGTCGCCGCCATTTCCGCGGCAAAAAGCGCGTATGTCCAACGGACGGCGCGACGCTGGAGCTCGTCACCGCCTTTCTCGGCCGCGCCGGCGATGTGCTGGACCAGCGCTACATGCTGCTCGAGACGATCGGCGTCGGCGGCATGGGCACGGTGTACCGGGCGCGCGATGAGCTGACCGACCGGGAAGTGGCGCTCAAGCTGCTGCGCAACGAATACGCGTCCAACGCCACGAGCGCGCAGCGGTTTTTGCAGGAAGCGCGGCTGCTCCGGCTCGTCCAGCATCCCAACGTGACCGGGCTGCACCGCTTTGGCCGCACGGCGGAAGGCCTGCTGCTCATCGACATGGAGCTCGTCGAGGGCGAGTCCGTGCGCGATCGCATCCTGCGCCACGGCGGCAAGGGCCTGGACATGCCGACGGCGCTGGGCATCCTGGAGACGCTGCTGTCGGCGCTGACGGCGTGTCATTCGGCCGGCGTCGTGCACTGCGACATCAAGCCGGAGAACCTGCTGATGCCGCGCGAGGGCACGGTGCAGCAGGTCAAGCTGCTGGATTTTGGCATCGCGCAGGTGCCGGGTCCGGTGGTGCAGAACGAGGACATCGGCGTCGTCGGCACGCCGGCGTACATGACGCCCGAGCAGGTGCGCGCCCGCGACGTCGACGCGCGGACCGATTTGTACCTGGCCGGCTGCGTCGCCTACGAGCTGCTGACCGGCGATCCGCCGTTCCTGGGCGCGACGCCGCTCGATCTGTGCCACCAGCAGCTGCTGACGCCGCCGCCGCCGCTGGCGTCGCGCATGGACACGTCGCTGTTGCCGCCGGGCTTTGAGGAATGGCTGCAGCCGATGCTGGCGAAGGATCCGGCGCAGCGGCCGAGTTCCACCCGCGCGGTGCGCGACGCGCTGCGGCGCATGCGCCAGGACGCGCGCGTGGCGCTGGGGCTGGAACACGCAACGCTGCGGCCGCCGTCGGTGCTGGCGCTGCGCCGCCCGGAGGCGTCCGCGGACTATCCGCCGATGCAGCTGGACGCGCCGGTGCGCCACAAAACCAACGGCGTGGAACAGGTGCGGGCGCTCATCGAGATTCGCCAGGTGGCGGACAGCGGCGTGAAGTACGGTCCGGAGGCCATCGAGCAGATCGCGCGGCACGTGCTGGCCGGCGCGCTGGCGGACTTGCGGGACAATGGCGCCGACGTCGCCGGGCCGCGTAACCAGCGGATTGAAGTGCGGATGCGCTGCAATGGCGACGAGCGCGGCGTCATCAGCCACTTGCTGGATTGCGTCGCGGACATGCAGGCGCAGCTGGCGCGCATCCCGGAGCCCAAGTTGGACATCCGCGCGGCGGTCGTCGGCGATCTGCCGGCGTCGCCGGACCATCCGAGCGCGCCGATGGGCCTGGACCCGCTGGCGCTGCTGACGGTGAGCCCGGTGACGCAGATCCGCGTGGACGAGCACATCGCGCGCTGGGCGGGCCGTCGCGCCTTGGTCAAGCTCGCCAGCGTGCCGAGCCTGGGCCGGCCGCGCGCCACGGACATCTACGCGACAAGCCTGTTGCCGGTCTGAACATGCCAACCGATGTCCAACACCTTGATCTTCCAGTCAGACCTGTTGCGGTTCGGACCGGATCCGCGAGCGCGCACCTCCGGCGACACGCCGCGGATGAAAACCGCTTGATCGCGAACTTCGGTCGGAGTCGATAGCGCCCGATGCGCCGCCCCAAGCACCGCAGCATCCGCACGCCGGACGGCATCACGCACGGCGTCAAGCGCCGGCCGCTGTTCCTCGACATCTACCACCTGTTCCTCGGCGCGACGTGGTGGACGGCGTTGGCGGCGATCGTCGGCGTGTTCCTGACGCTGAATCTGCTGTTTTCACTCGCCTATCTGGCAATCGGCGGCGTTTCGGGTGTGGGCAGTTGGTTCGACGCCTTCGCGTTTTCGGTGCAGACGATGGCGACCATCGGCTACGGCGGCATGGCGCCGGTGACGCCGGCGGCGCACGTGCTCGTCATCGCCGAGGCGGTGTTTGGCCTGCTGTTCACGGCGCTGACGACCGGGCTTGTCTTCGCCAAGTTCACGCTGGCGCCGAGCTCGGTGGTGTTTGCCCAGCACGTCGTTGTGTTCCGCATGAACGGTCAGCGCACGCTGGCGGTGCGGCTGGGCAATGAGCGCGGCAACCTGATTGTCGACGCGACGCTGCGCCTTGTGATGATGCGCACCGAAAAGACCGCCGAGGGCGTGACGTGGTACCGGATGATCGACCTGCCGCTGCAGCGGTCGTGGATGCCGGCGGTGACGCGCGGCTGGTCGGTGCTGCACACGATCGACGCGCAGAGCCCGCTGCACGGCGCGACGTCGGCGCAGCTGGCGCGCGATGAAGTGGAGATCATCGCGACGCTGGCGGGCGTGGACCAGACGACGCTGCAGCCGGTGCACGCGATCAAGCGCTATGAGGAAAAAGACGTGCGTTTTGGCCAGCGCCACGCCGACATGACGAGCGTCGCGGCGGACGGCACGTTCGTGCTGGACGTCGGGCAATTTGACGCGCTCGTCGCCGCCGCGGAGTAGCCGCGCCCATCACTTGCAGCTGCCGCCCTGGCTGACGAGCAGCGTCGATGTGTAGGCGTCGTACTGGCACTGGTGAAACGCGAGCGCGCCACCGCCGAGAACTTTTTGAAAATAAGCGACGATCTCGGCCTTGGTCGGCGGCACAGGGCTCGCTGGGATGTCGTCGACGATGACGTCCGCCGGACCGGCGCTGGCGCTGGCTTTGGGCAAGAGCGCGTCGCTGAACAGGCCGGGCGCTACGCCGCTGACCGTCGTGCCCGGCTGGTAGCCCGCGTGCGCGACGGCAACGACGTCGCTGGCATACGCGCCGCCGATGGTGACGGTCATGTTCTGGTAGCTGACCAAGCCGATGCCGAGGTTGGGCGTGTGCTTGTCCACGTTGATCGCGAAGGTGCCGCCCTGGTAATTGCCGATGACGATGAGGCTTGTCGCCGGCGTGTGGCAATGGCTGTCGGCGGCGCAGAACGAACCGCTGGCGCAGTCGGGGCAGGCGAGCGGCTTGCCGCAGTCGTCGACGGCTGTGCCGCAAAGCTGCAGATCCGCGCAGGTTTTGGGCGTGCAGCCGCAGAAGCCGGCGATGCCGCCACCGCCGCAGGTCTCGGGCGGCGCGCACGGGTGGCCGCATGGACCGGCGTCGATGGCGGGTGCGGCGTCCGGCTTGGCAACGGTGTCGACGCCGCTCGCGTCCGCGTCGCCGGGGCCGCTCGGAGCGTCCGCATGTGCGGCGTCGGCCAGGCACACCGCTGGGTCCTCCGTAGCGCCGCTGGCAGTGCAGCGATAGCCGATGGCCTGACCGTTCAAGTCGATGCACTGGCTCTCGCCGCAGCCGATCGTCATGTGGATGCCAGCGTTGCCGACGACACACGGGCAACTGCCAGCGACGCCGCCAGCGGACACCGCAGTGGAGCAGCCAAACAGCAAGGCGAGGGCGAAAGTGGCCAAGGCGGCGCGGACGGGACTGCTGGATGAGATCGTCACGGCGGGCCTCCACGCGGCCCTTCGTCCCGCGCCGCGGCGATTGTGAGCGCTGTGGCAGCGCGGTCAAGCACGGCAGTAGGTTCGGGTGATCCGCGCACCGGCAAGCGCACGGCAAGTGCGCGCGCCAGCCACCGCGGCGGCCAGCGGCCGCTCGCGCAAAAACAACACAGCCGCGGGTTCCGCATCGGAGCCCACGGCTGGAAGTATTGGACAATCTTACTGAATCTGGCGGAGCGGACGGGACTTGAACCCGCGACCTCTGGCTTGACAGGCCAGCGTTCTAAC
>CAIPXZ010000652.1 GCA_903869075.1 uncultured Myxococcales bacterium
CCCGGTGACGCTGCGCGGCGGCCTCATCGAATCGACCGCGGGCGGCGGCGTCGACCTGTGGATGTTCAACGACCGGCTCATCGCCAGCGCCGACATCTTCCGCTTCACCGACGACGTGCGCCCGCGCCTGCGCGCCGGCGTGATGTGGAAATTCCTGCCGTTTCTGTACGCCTGGGCCGGCGGCGACGAGCTGCTGTTCCCGTCCACGCGCACGGACCTTTTCTACGGCCTCGGCGTGGCGTTTACCGATAACGACCTGAAGATCCTGCTCGGTTCGGCGCCATCGCTCAAGTAGCGCGGCAGCTACGGCATCGGATGTGCTTGGAAAAACTGCCAAATCGTCGACGTCGCGTCGATGTCCGTGCTCATCTTGCCGACGAACGGGTTCGGTCCAGCGGGGCTGTTGGGCCACTGGTGGCCGCCCTGATCGATGACGCACAGCTCTACGACGTTGGAATCCTTGCACAAGCTGAAGCCGGTGCAGGTCGCGTCGCCCTTTTGCGAGATCGCCGCGGCTTTGGGCTCGGCGCAGAGCGCGTTGTCCCGCCAGAACGCGAAGGTCTCGTCGACGCTCCACGCGCCGCCGGTCAAACCGCCGCCGCCGTACGGCACGACCGGGTCGCTGGTGCCGTGGAATTCGAGCACGGAGAGCGCGCGTGACGGCGTGCAGGTCTTCATGTTGATTTCACCGGAGACCGGGGCGATCGCCGCAAAAACGTCAGCTTTTTCGCAGCCCAAGCGCTGCGCCATGTACGCGCCGTTCGAGAAGCCGGTGGCGAAGATGCGCTTGGGATCGGTGCAAAAGTGCGCGTTGACGTCGGCGAGCACGTTCAAGAGGAAGCCGACGTCGTCGGCGTTCGCGGTCTTGGCTGCGCCGCAGCAGTTGCCGGCGTTCCAACTGCCGCCGGTGAAGTCGCTCAAGCCCTCGGGGTAGACGACGAGGAAGCCTTCCTTGTCGGCCAAGGCATCGAAACCTGTCATGGTTTCCATTTTGGCAGCGTTGTCCGTCAAGCCGTGGAGCGCGAAGACGACGGCCAGCGGCTTGCTGCCGTTGTAGCCTTTGGGCACGTGGATGAGGTAGCTGCGGGTGCCGCCGGCGAAGCCGATTGTCGTGCTCTTGGTGCCGGCGGCGACGATGCCGCCGCAGCCCAGCGGCGGGCTGACCTCGACGGCGGCGTCGGCGGCGACTTCGGCGATGACGTCCGTGCCCGCGGCGATGTCGGCGACGGTGGGGACATCGGCGACGGCGACATCCGCGGAGACATCGTCCGCAACTTCGGCGGCTGGTGTCGCGTCTTCGGCGAGCGGCGTCGCATCGGCGGCGAGGTCCGTCAGCGTGCCGTCGCCCTGCCCGTCGCCCTCGCTGGCCGCCGCGTCATCGGTATTGGCCAGGGGCTTGTCACTGCACGCCGGCACTGCCAGCAGCGCCACAGCGCACAGCGCCATCAGAAATTCTTGCCGCATCGTCCACCTCGGCGCGTCGGGGACCCGCGCGCGTCGCTGGACAGTGTGCCGCAGCCCCGCTCAAATTTCCACGATCCGCCAGGGCGCGCAGTCAAAGTGAAAATGGTTCTTGTGGCCCGGGTACGCCGGCCCGAGCATCACGCGGAAGATGTCCAGCCGGGCGACAAGCCGCTGCGTCAGCGTGTGCAGGAACCGCGCGTGCAGCGCCGCGGCGCCGTCGGTGCCCTGCCAGTCCGGGTCGATGCGCACGCGAAAGCCGCGCGTCAGCTGCCGCGGCAAGTCGACCGGCGCCTGGGCGCGGCGCGGCAGCGGCGGAAAGACAAAACCGGAGACGTCCAGCGCGTTGCCAAGCCCATGTTCTGACAGGTAATCCGGCCAGGTGCGGATCCGCCGGCAATTGAAGCTGCCCAGATGCGTTATCTGCGACGGCGCGCGGCCGTACACCTCCACCGCGGTCTCGCGCACGACCGCCTCGAACCGCCGCAACCGGTCGCGGAAATCGGCATTGACCCGCAGCGGCGAGGCGTAGCGGATCACATCGCCCCGGTAGCTGACAAGCGCGATTTTGGGGCATTGGATCGGCCCTTTCGGCTCGACGACGCGCGCCACATCGTCCAGCGCCAAGTGGCTGTCCGGCGGCGGCGGCGCGGTATCGGTCATCAGGACGGTCAGCAGCGTGAGCCACACCATGCGCGCCTCCACGCCCGCGCGAGCGGGCTTCGGATTCAGACGCGCGGCGGGCGGCGGCGATCTACGCGACTACTTTTTGGACTTGCCCTTGGCGACCGGCGCCGGCTGACCCGGATTGGCGCGCGCCGCGGCGAGGATGGGCTTGAGCTCTTCGAGCGACATCGGCGCCGGGAAGTCCGCTTTCTTCTGCAACATCGCGCGGGTAATCATCCACAGGCCGATGGCGACCGGGATGACGCTGAGCCACTGGCCCATGGTGAAGTGGTAGCCGAGCGTCTGCTCGATGGCGCCGAGCGGCCCCTGCGTGCGCAGCTCTTCGTGCTGGAATTCCTTGAAGTATTCGACGATGAAGCGAAAGCTGAAGTAGGTCGTCATGAACACGCCGCCCATCAGGCCAGAGCCGGCGCGGCGAATGTCGGCTTTTTGCACGGCCATGACCACCAGGTAGGTGATGACGCCCATGAAGAATTCGTAGACCTGCGACGGGTGGCGCGGCGCGCATTCGGCGGCGGGGATGCCTTCCATTTGGCAGTAACGCAGGAATTGCACGCCCCACGGGACATCGGTGACGCGGCCGACGATCTCGGAGTTGAAGAAGTTGCCGACGCGCACACCGCCGGCGGCGATCGCGATGCCGGGCGCGAGGTAGTCGCTCACGCGGAACCACGTGGTCTTGTGCTTGCGGGCAAACAGCCAGAGCGCGACGATCAGGCCGACTGTCGCGCCGTGCGAGGCCAAGCCGCCCTGCCAGAAGTACAGGATCGTAATCGGGTTTTTGAGGTAGGTCATCGGCTCGTAGAAAAAGCAGTGACCCAAGCGCGCGCCGCCGACGATGGCGACGACGCCGTACCACAGGAATTCCTCAGCGAATGCCCGCGTCTCGCGGTTGCGCAGGGCTTGGCGCTGCCACACCCAGAAGCCGGTGTAGATGGTCAGCGCGAACATCACGCCGTAATAGCGGATTTGCAGCGGGCCGAGGTGCAGCAGGATCGGGTCGAGATTCCAGGTCAGAAAGCCAAGCATGGGCGGACGCTCCAGTTACCGGTGTGCGGCGGGGCAGAAGTTGTACTCTGCGGCCGGGCGGTTTGGCAACATGAACGAGGAGAACCGCCGCGGTGGCAAAATAATGCCGGCTTGGCCGCGGAAAAATTCGCCATCGACCGAACATACTTTTACGGGGCCGAGCTGGGCCCCGGTTCGCGCACAGGACCTCGGCGTACGCGGGGCGATGGCGCGGACCCACATCCAAGTGCTGGGCGGTCGCGGGACACCTTCGCGACCACAACGGCAGGGCGGCGCAGCGCAAGCTGCGGGTCCGCGGATTCCAGCAGCGCCAGCCGGCGCGGCGGGTGTCCTTGGTGGTGGTGTGTCCAACGCAAGTTGGCCACCGGCGGGGGAGGCGTTTTGTTGGGCCGCGTGGAGGCCCAGCGCGAAGCTCGAAACAGGTCTGCCCGACCCCGTCTGGCCACGCCAACTCCGCGGTGTGTCTAGAATTCGCCGCGAATTCCGAAGGACGGAATGATCGGCAAGCCCGTCGCGTATTGCGCGAGCGTCGCGTCGTAGTTGTACTGGACGCCTTCCGGGTTGCCCTGGTTGTAGACATTTTGCACGTCGAGATAGACGTTCAACATCCAAGAATCAAAGACAAATTTCTTGTCCACGCGCACGTCCAGTTGGTGAAACGTCGGCAGCCGCGAACACAGCTGGCAAGCGGACGCCACGCGCGTGTACGTGTCCGTCTGCTCGTTGTAGACCGCCGTCGCGTTCGCCGTCGTCGGATTACCGGTGACGAGCCGGAACCGCGCGCCGAGTTCCATGTTCCACGGCAGCTTGTACGTGCCCAGCGCCGTCAGGATGTGCGTCTGGTCCCAGCCGAACAACCGCACTGGGTCGCCGGGGTGGTCCACGCGCGTCGCGTGCTGCAGCGTGTAGCTGATCCAGCCAAAGAATTTGCCCCCGGGCTTGCGCCGCAGCAGCACTTCCATGCCGGTGATGTCGCCCGTGCCGTCGTTTGTGTACGGCGGGTTGGGAAACAGCCCTTGGCCGGCGACGATGACGCCGGTCAGCAGCTTCTTGAAGCCCTGGACGTCCAGGTCAAACCACTCTCCGACCTTCCATTCAAAGCCGACGGCCGTCTCAAAGCTGCGAAACGGCAGCAGATTCGGGTTACCGAACGTGTTGCCCAGGTACTGCGGGTCGGCGCGCTGCGAGATCTGCCCCGTGGAGCCTTTGAGCGTCCAATCGTCGGTCAGCTTGTACCGCACGTTCAGCCGCGGCAGCAGCGATTCGCCTTTGGCATCACCGCGGTACAGGTCCAGCCGGATGCCCGGCACGACTTCCAGCCGCGGGTGCAGCTTGAGCACCGTGTCAAACCACAGCGCCGGCGACACAAACCAGCCGGTCTGCTGCACAAACACCTGACGGTTGTCAGCGGCCTGCGACGAGCTCGCCGTGCCGCGCTCCCCCGTGCTGCGCTGCGGCGGCGCATACACCTGGATATTGAACGGGTTGCACAGCACATCCAAGCCTGCCCGCCAGGATACCGGCCCCTCGCCGACGGTAAAGTCCTGGCGCAGCGTGTATTCGCGGCTGAAGACGTCGAAGCGGAAGATGTCGCCAAAGCTGGCGTTGACGCCGCTGAGCAGGCCGGCGACGGTCGTCGTGCTCGTCCAGCCGTCGCCGCGGTGGCGCAGGATGCCCATCAGCGCGCCGAACCGCGTCGTCGTCTCCAGCCCGCCGTGCGCCTGCGGAAACGCTGACGGCGGGTTGGTCAGCACCGCGGCAAGCGAATCGTCCGTGCCGAAGCCAAACAGCGTCAGGTCCGTGCGCTTGCTGAAGCGGTGATCCAGCTTCAGCTGGTAGTCGTAGTACACCGGCGCCACCGTGAACGGCAGCGCGCCAGCCGGCACAAACGCCGCCAGCACCGCGTCGATGTACGAGCGCCGGCCGGCAATCGCGATGTTGGTGTTCTCGCCGATCGGCCCACGCAGCAGAAATCCCGTGTGAAAAACGTTGCTTTCCACATAGCCGCTCCACGGCTCATCGGCCTTGGCGACCTGCAGCCGCGCGTTCAGAACGCCGCCGGTCTGGCGGCCGTACTTGACGGCGTAGCCGCCCGGATAGAAGTCGATGCCCTCCAAAATGTCGGTGTTGATGATCGAGTACACGCCGCCAAAGTGGTACAAAATCGGGATCTTGACGCCCTCGACGCTGATGATCGTGTCGCCCGGCGCCGAGCCGCGGACGATGATTTGGCCGCTACCGGCCGTCGCGCGCGAGACGCCCGGCAGGTTCTGTACGACCTTGAACGCGTCGCCGTTGGTGCCCGGCAGCTTCTGGATTTCCTCGACGGTCAGCGACCGCCGCGCCATCTCGCCCGGCTCCGGCGGCGCCTCGGCGGTGGCGCGGTAGAGCGTGTAGCTCAGGCGATCGAGGCGAAAATCCGCTGTCGTCGTCTGGCCTTGGACGATCGTCACCTCCTGCCGCAGCGGCTTGTGCTCCGTGCCAGGGATGTACAGCGCGTGCTTGCCGGGCGCGAGCACGCCGAAGCGGTAGTGCCCGCTGCCGTCCGTCACCGCTTCGGCTTGCAGCGCGGCGATCGTCACGAGCGTCCCGGTCACCGGCTTGCCCGTCCCGCGCTCGATCAGCCGGCCTTGCAGGCTGGCAAAACCCGCCGGCGCCGTCTCCGCCTCGCGTCGGTCGTACTTGCCCAACGACGGCGAGACGTCACGGCGCTCCAGCTTGAACGGCGGCGCGATCTCGAAGCGAAAGCGAATGCGCACCGCGACCGGCTTGCCATCCGCCGTCGCCGCCGCAAATTTCAGCTTTTTGGCGGCATCCACCGCCGACTTGTCAAAATCCGCGCCAGCCGACTCGACAACCTGCGCCCGCGCGACCTTGCCCGCCGCGTCCACGCCCAGTTCCAGCACGACGACGCCGACGCGATCCTGGCCAGCGAGCTTGGGCGGGTAGGCCGGCGCGGCCGGTTCCAACAGCTGCGGCTCGACGATCGCCGGCGCCTGCGCCTGCGCGGGCAGCGCGGCGAGCATCAACAAAATCGCGAAGATACGAATCATGCGCTGCGCCTGGACAGAGGGTGGCCGCCGCGGGCTGAGCCGGGGGCCTGGCGGTTGGATGCGCGCACGGCCGGGCGGATGCGCAGTCATCCGTGGCGACCGGTGGAGCCAAAACCGCCGTCGCCGCGCCCGGTCGCGTCCAAAACCGCCACGGTCGCAAACTGCGCCTGCACCACCGGTGCGATGACGAGCTGCGCGATGCGCTCGCCACGCACGATCGTCTGCGGCTGCGGGTCGAGGTTGACGAGCGCCACGAACAGCTCGCCGCGGTAGTCGCTGTCGATCGTCCCCGGGGCGTTCGGCACCGTGAGCCCGCGCTTGACGGCGATGCCCGACCTCGGCCGCACCTGGCCCTCAAAACCCGGCGGGATCGCCAGCGCCAGCCCCGTGGGGACCAGCACGCGCTGCAGCGTCTGCAACGTCAGCGGCTCGCCGATCGCCGCGCACAAATCCGCACCCGCCGCGCCCGCGGTCTGGTACGCCGGCAGCAGCAGGTCCGCGTCGCGCGCCGGATGCAGGCGGACGATCTGCACGACCGGCGCGCTCATGGCAGCTCCAAGTCCGCCGCGGCGATGACGCCAAAATCGGCAGCGTGCAGCCCCTTGGCCAGGCCGACGTCCATGCGCGCCGCCAGCCCCGGCAGCAGCGCCAGCTCATGCGGCTGCGCGGCGTCGATCATCAGGCCGAGATCCTTGCGCGCCGTATCCAGCTGAAACGATGGAGAAAAATCGTTCTTCGCCATCTTCAGGCCGCGCACTTTCACCGCCATGCCGACGTCGAGCTTGGAGAACAACTCGTGCGCCTGCAGCGGCTCGATCTTGTTGGCCCGCGCCATCGTGTAGACGTCGCCCAGCAGCCCGGCCACGCCCAGCAACATCGCATTGCCAAACAGCTTGTAGCACGCAGCGAGATCCGGCCGCTCGCCCAGGTACCAGACATCGCCGGTCATCTGCCGCAGCGCCGCCTCGACCTTGTGGAACACCGCCTGACTGCCCGCCGCGACCATCAGCCCGGTGCCCGCGCGGCAATTCGCCGGCGACATGAACACCGGCACGTGCAAAAAGGCGATGCCGGCGGTGTCCAGCATCTCGGCGCGATCGGCCGTCAGCTCCGGCGAGGTCGTCGTGTGGTCGATGACAACGGCGTCGGCTTCAACAGCGGCGAGGATGTCGCCCAGCACGTTGTCCACCGCAGAATCCGCGTGCAAAAACAGGTGGATGCGCGACGCACCCGCCACCGCTTCCGCCGGCGTCTGCGCCACGCGCGCGCCCAGCTTGGTCAGCGGCTCGGCCTTGGCCCGCGTGCGGTTCCACACCGTCACCGTCTCGCCGCGGCCCAGCGCCGCCTCAGCCAGCCCCGCGCCCATCAAACCCATGCCCAAAATTGCGATCGCCATCGAAACCTCCAGCCGCTCGGCCGCCGGGAGTTTACGCGGCGCACTCCAGCGGGCAAGGGCTTGTGCTTGCCAACCGCGAGAAGTCGGGCTAGACCGACGCCGGGGTTTCCGAAGCGAAACAGGAGGCAAAATGGCAAGTGTCAAAGTGCAACAGGCGCACGCGGTCGGCGCGGCGGTGGCCAAAACCAAGCTGACGGCTTTTGAAGCCGACTTGGCCAAATACAAGGCGCGGCTGGACTGGTCCGGCAACACCGCGCAAGTCAAGGGTATTGGCGTGTCCGGCACCGTGCAGGTGACCGACGCGGCCGTGGCCGTCAATCTGGAACTGGGAATGCTGGCGCGCGCGGCGGGTGTTGACGCGGGCAAGCTGCAGAACTCGATCGCCAAACGTCTGGCGGCCGCGTTCGCGGGCTGAAAACGACAAATCAGGGAGAGACCGATGCAAATGACCAAGTGGCTGGCGATCTGGACTGCCGGCGCGTTCCTCACGGCGCCGGCGTATGCCGACGGCAAGAAAAAAGCCGAAATGCCGGCGGCGGGCGCCGAAAAGCCGTGTGATCACGCAAAGATGCCGTGCGAGCACGGCGGCGGCAAACCGTGCGAAGGCAAGGGCGAAACTGGCGGCTGCTGCCCCGGCTGCGCCAACAAGCCGCGGCTGGCGGCGACGACGCTGGCGCCGACGGCGGGCAACAAGGTCAAAGGCAGCGTCACGTTTGCCGAAGCCGAGGACGGCAAGGTGACCGTCACCGCGGAGCTGGAAGGCCTCAACCCCGGCCAGCAACACGCGATGCACGTTCATGAATTTGGCGATTGCAGCGCCGCCGACGGCGCGTCCGCGGGCGGCCACTTCAACCCGGAAGGCCACGACCACGGCCTGCCGACGACGGAAAAGCGCCACGCCGGCGACTTTGGCAACGTGACGGCGGACGCGGCGGGCAAGGCCAAATTCTCGTTGGTTGTCGACAATTTGACGGTCGCCAAGTGGAACGGCGTCGCCGGCCGCAGCGTGATCGTCCACGCCAAAGCGGATGACGGCGGCCAGCCGACCGGCAACGCTGGCGGTCGCGTCGCGTGCGGCGTGATCGGCGTGGCCAAGGCCCCGGAAGCGGCCAAGCCGACAGCACCGGCCCCGACGGCAGCCCCCGCGCAGACCAAGTAAATTCAGGCGGTTACAGCCGCAACTCGACCCACGCGCCGCGATCCGCGGAGCCGCGACAGGTCCAGAGCGTGCGCTGGGCGGGCACGGCGATCACAACCGAGTTGGTCGACGTGCCCTCGCCGTCCTCGGCGAAGCGATTGATCGAGTCGATGCCATCCTCGCGATCCGCAAAAAGCGCTTGCAGACTCGCGACATCGTGCGGCGCATCGGCGCGCAGCCGCTCACCTACGCGCGCGAGCCGCGCTTGGCTGGAAGCGCTCGGCGGCTCGCCCTGACGCGCCGCGTGCGCCTGCACGAGACAGTGATTGGTGCGGCCCAGCGGCCCTGCCACGGCGTCGCGCCGCACCGCTGACCATGCCGTCGTCTCCCACTCCGCCAGCTGCGTCGCGCTCGCCAGCCAATACGTGTGAGCAGCCGCCCGCGGCGCCGTCTCACAAACCCGCGCCGCTTCAGCAAAATTCCGGCTCGCCAGCATCCGGTGCAGCACGCCCATGTAGCCAACGCCGACCTTGGAGCCGTGCGTCTTGATGTTCGTCGTCCCCACCGCCAAGCCGCAGTCGTTGATGCCAACCAGCGACAGACAGCCGGTGCACGTCACGCTCCACGTCGCCGGCGCGTCGTCGGGAATGCGGTGGATCGCCACGACAAAATCCAGATCTTGCGGGTTCAAGTCCCACGTCTGCGCGGCGATCGCCTGGCCGCCCTTGGTGAACGCCGCGGGGATCAGCACCGCTGTGCAACCCTCTGCATCAGCTGGCAAATTTCCGCCGAGCGCCAGCACATCGCGCATGTCGGTCATGTTCGCGGCGGTGTACAGCTCAGCGGCATCGACGCCGGCGCCGCGGGCGATCGCGCAGTGCTCGGCGTGCCCGCGCGGGTCCCACGCGGCGTATTCCGTCAAGCACCGGCGACCGACGTCGATCAGCGGACCGACGTCGGCGTGACCCAGCGTTGTCAGGTACTCCAGCGTCGCGGCGAAGCGCATCGGCACAAAATCGCGAATCCGCTCGCGCAGTTCACGGCCATGCGCCTCGCCAATTCGGGTGACGGTCCCGCGCAAGGTCAGCTGCGGCAAGTGCAAAAGTTCCATGGGGCCCTACTGGATGGCAATGGGGTTGGAAACGAGCCAGCGCTGCTCGGCATCTGCATGATCGCCAAGGGCTTTCAACGGCGCGCGCAGGTGCCGCGGCACGATCCGCGTCTCGAGGTGGTAGCGGCCGGGCTTTGTCGCGACCCAGCTCGCCGCCACGGCAAAGCCCGGAACTTCCAGGACGTTTTCGGCCTGGGTGGCGCCCGGCGCAATGTACCACACGATCGTGCGGATCGTCGTCAGATCGGCCGCGTTCTGCGTGTCCGCCAGCGTCCAGTGCGCCCAGCGCGCCGGCGTGCAGCTGCTCGGCGTGCGCAGCCAGAGCTTGCTGCCCACCGGCAAAGTCTCGCCCATCTCCGCGTAACCACCGGGCTTTTCGCCGACAAAGTCGTAGTCTGTCGGCTCGCCCAGCAAATCGAAGACGATCCAGCTGCGCCCAGCTTTCAGCGCGTCCTTGAACACGTCGGGGCGCTCCGCCGTCGCCGTCGCCGCCGCCACCAGCGGCCGGTCGCTCAGCGCCTTGAGCATCCGCGGATAGCTGTCGATGCGCGCGCCGTCGGCGAGAATCGGCGTCCCGCCGTTGGTCAGCAGCGCCACCAGGTGCGGGTATTGGTCCTTGAAGCCATCGCACGCGCCGGCAAACTGCCCGCCGGGACCGCAGTACGCGTCCAGCGTCACGTCCTGGTGCACGTCATTGCCGAGCACGCCGGTCACGTGCTTGATTGCCAAGACCTGCTGCCACTTCACGTACGCCGCCTCCGGCTGAAGGTCCAACATCACCATCAGCAGCAGGTCCGGGTCGGGCGACGCCGCCGGGTCGCCGAGAAAATTCTCCAACTCAAAGATCCGCGCCAGGTTCAGCTTGGGCGCGCCGCTGACGCCGCTCGACTTGCCGAGAATCGTGTTGAAGTTCGCGTGAATATTGTAGATTTCCATCGCGTCCACGCCGGCATCCACAAGCCGCTGCACGCCGATCTCGTCCTGCTCCGAGTGCGCGTTCACCACCAGCGCCCCCGCCGCATGCGCCATGTCCACCCGCGCGCGGGCGTCGCTGAGGGTCACCGCGTCGGCCAGGCTGCCGCCCTCCATCGCCGCCTGCGTCACGTGCGCGTGCAGCCCCACCGGCATCAGGTGCGTCGCCTCGAAGCCCGCCGTTACCACAAGCTCGTGCGCCGTCGCGGTCGCCGACGCCGGGCACTGGATCACGTTGCCGTACGGCGCGCCGCTCGGACCGATCAGCGCATCGCCTTGTGCCGCGTCAAACAGCAGCAGCTGCGGAAACGTGCGGTCGTTCATCGTGCTCGGGTGGTCCGTCAGGTACGCCACTTCCAGCCCCGACCCGCACAGCCCGTCGCGCAGCTGCGCCAGGCACTGGCTGTTGACGTTGCCGGTTTTGCTGACCTCGCCGTCACAGGCGTCATGGCTGTAGGCGCTGTGGATGTGCACAACCGTCTTGCCGACGTGCCAGCCGCGCGCGCTCGGCAGCGGCGGTCCCGGCGGCAGCTGCGGCCCGGTGTCCGTGGCGACGTCCAGCGGCGCCGAGTCCACCGCCACGTCCGCGGGCACGTCCAGCGGCGGGCTCGCCTGCTTACTGCACGCCGCGAGAGCCACCAGAACGCCGAGCTTGGGCCAGTTCATCATCCCGCGATTGTCCACGGCTTCGCATCGCGGCTCAAGGGCTTGCTCGCGCCGCGGCACCGACGCATCATCGTCCAGCGGCCGCGCCGCGCCAGGAGCCCGGTGACCGCCCCGAATTTCCAGCATTGCCGCGATTGCCAGGCGTGGGTGGACGCGCGCGCGGAGGCGTGTCCGCTGTGCGGCATCGCTTGGCCAACGTCACGCTGGCTGACGTTGCGGCAGGAAAGTGGCGTGCCGTGGCGCGATTTGGCGGCGTGGCTGGGCGCGCTGGGCGGGCTGTTCGGCGGGCTGGCGCTGTGGCAGCTCTGGCAGCAGGCGATCCGCTTTGGCGTGCCGGGGCCCCTGCGGCTGACGTGCGTGCTGGCGATGACGGCGATCGGCTACGCGCTCGGCCGCGCGCTGACGACGGCGCGCGTGGCGTTCTTTTGCGGCTGCGGGGCGCTGGCGCTGGCAATGCCGGTCGCGCTCAAGTCCCAGTGGCTGTTGACGTTTCCCGATGGCATCGTCGGCTCGGCGCTGACACTTGGCCTGGGCGCTTTTGGCTGGTTGGCGGGGCGCGTGTTTGGCCCGGCGGTGGCGGCGCAGAACTGGGAATTCCGCCAGCCGCGCAACGTGCTGGAGACGCGCAATACGCTGCAGCGGCGGCTTGTGGAGCTGCGCGAGGCGCGCGAGAAGATGCGGATGCTCGGCCTGCGGCTGGCGCAGCAGCTGCCCGGCGGCGCACAGAATCCGGCGCTGGCGACGTTGCGCACGGCGGTGGCGGCGACCGAGACGCAGTACCACAGCCACGCGATCCACTTGTGGCAAGTCTCGACGGCGATTTGGCAAAATCAGGCGCAGCCGGTGTTGGCGCACTGGCGGCAGCTGGACGCGGCGGGCTGTGAGGCGGCGGTGGCGGCGCTGGACGCGATGAGCCAGGCGGGCGACGCGCTGCTGCACCAGTGGCAGCAGGCGCCGGAGGCCGAGGACCCGCGCGGCCAGCGGGCGGTGGCGCAGCAGCAACGGCTGATGGCGGCGGTCGCGCACCTGCGCGAGGCGGTGCTGCTGCGGCAAGCGACGGCGCTGGCGCAGGCAACACCGGGTATTCACGAGGCTTTTGACAGCGGCTTGGTGTCCGGCGCGGCGCTCAGCCAGATGGAGGAGCTGCGCCAGGGCGCGCGGTTCCTCGACCTCGCCGGCGCGTCGGCAGAGCTTGCCGCCGAGAACGAGCGCCTGCGCGCCGATCAGGCGGCGATTCACGAGGTAGAACAGCTGGTTGGCACGCAGTAGCTACGGCGTCTGGCCCGCTTCCTTCTGCGCCGCCTGCAGCAGCAGCAGGTACTGCGCGTTCTGCGGGTCGAGCTTGACCGCCTGCTGGAAGTACCTGATCCGCAAGCTCAAATCCTTGCTCGCTTGACCCAGCGTGGCGAATTTCGAGGCCTTCGCCTGCGCGTCCGTCACGGCCACCATGTCCGTCGCCGACTCCTCCAGCTGCGGATAGCGCAGCGGCCGCAGCCGCGTCAGGTGCTTGCGCAGCGCCATCGCGCCGGGGTCCTTGGTGTCCGGTTTCGCCAGCCACACCGCCTCGATCGCCGTAAAAGCGCGGCCTTCCAGCTCGCCTATCGCCAGCTTGACCGCCGCTTGCTGTGCGGTCTGCTGCGCCGCGTCCAGACCCTCCGGGATCGGCAGCTGCGCGAGCTGCTCGGCCGCGTGCTGTGCCAGCTCCGCGATCGCGTTTGCCGCCGCGCGCGACTCCGCCAGCGCGCCGTAGCTCCGCACCTGATCCAGCTCGGCCAACAGTCCGCCCGCGCGCACCGCGTCCGGCGACGGGTTCGGCCGCTTGCCGATGAAGAACGTCAAGAAGCTATCCAGCTCCGCCGTGCGCTCAGCGATCGCCGCCTCGGGCGCCAGCTGCGGCGTCGTCCGCACCCGCAGATCGGCCGCTACCACGAATTGCGGAACCAGCAGCCGCCGGGTCGCTTCCGCCGCCACCTGCGCTTCCGGACCGCCGTTGGCGGCGTAGTGGTGCTTCGCAAACCAGTGCCGCGCCTTTTTCCACAGCGCCGCCGCCGCCGCCTCGTGCTTTTGCTCTTCCTCCAGCCGACCCAGCCGCTGCATGGCCTGCGCCACCGCCGCGCCGAGGCCTTTGTCGTCCTCGTGCTTGGCGATATAGTCATTCAAATCAGCAGTTTCCTGACCAGGACCGATCGCCGTCTGCGCCACGGCGACGTGCGGCAAAGCGAGCGAGAACAGCAGGACAAGGGCGGGAGCAAAACGACGCATGGCATCCTCATCGGCACGAGCCGTAGCGTGATCTGACGGCAAAATCGCGCGCGGTCAAGTCTTTGCCGCGCCTGACAGTGCAACGCGCGGCGGCGGCAGTTGCTTCACGGCCTGCGGCGGCGTAGCGTCGCGGCGCGGGGGCGGATGATGCGCAGGCGGCTTGTGGCAGGGGTGATCGGCAGCGCGCTGGCGGCGTTGGCTTGGCCGGTGGTGGCGCAGCCGAGCGAAGCGCACCGCGACGTGCTCATCGACGCGCCGGCGGCGGTCGCGCAGCTGGCGGCGGCGGGCCTGGATCTCGGCAGTGTCGCGTTTACCCATCCTGCCGCCAACAATGCGGAATTGCAGCAGACTGCCGGCTGGTCGGCGATTGTGCGGCACCTGACCGCGGCGCTTGCGGCACGCGCGCGGGCCGACCGGCAGCTCGGCGTCGGGCTGCGCCACCCGCACCGGCTGTTTGACGCGCGCTGGCTGACCGCGCAAGAAGCCCGGCTGGAGCTCGTTGCCGTTGTCAACCGCATGGACCGCGCGCCGTTCGCCAGCGAGGGCTGCGGCGAGACGCGGCTGGTCTACCGGCTTGCCTACCGCCATGGCGAGGACGCCTCGCGGCTGCCGATGACGGTGAACGCGGTGTTGCGCCAGCCGGGCACCTGTTTCGAGGCGTGGAAGCGCTGGCCGTGGCAGGCCAACCGCCAACCGGAGCTGCTGCTGCGGCCGGACGCGGCGCTGGCGCCACCGCTGCTGGCGGCGGAGAACCTGGTGGGCGTCGAGGTGAACCTGCAGAGCGTGCGCTGGCCGGCGACGGCTAAGCCGGATCTGGGCGGCCACGCAGAGTCCCTGCTGCGGGTGTTTCAGCCCGGTGCCGACGGCGTGTGGCGGCCGACGCCGCTTGAAAATCAGCCGGATGTGGCGCGCTTGGCGGCCGACCCGGCGGCGCGGGCGGCGCTGCGGGCGTGGCTGCTGGAGCACACGGCGGAGGTCGATGCCGGCACCGCGGTGCTGCCGCAGGCGTTCCTGGCGACGGCGGCGACGGCGGTGGCGCCGCGTGGTCTGGCGCGGCCGCAAAATCGGCCATTTCGTCGGCTTTTTGAAGGCGATGCGAGTGACGGGCTGTCGCCGGCGCGGCTGCGGCGGTTGGACGCGATGGCGTGCACCGGTTGCCATCAGGCGAACAGCCTGGCCGGTTTTCACCTGCTCGGCGAGGAAGCTGCGGCGATCGGCGCGCTGGCCGTCGGCCGGTCGCCGCACCTTGTGCATGAGCTCGTGGCGCGGCAGGCGGACATGGATCGCTGGCCGGAGATGCCGCCCTCGCGGCGGCTGGATGAGGCGGATCTGCTGGACGCGGGCATGCCAAACGGGCCGTGTGGGCTACGACCCGGCTGGCCACCGTGCGCGGATTTGCCAACGGCCAAGCTGCGTTGCGTGCAGGTGGACGACGCCGAAATCGGCGTGTGCATCCCGGCCGCCGGCGACATTGGCAGCGTCTGCGAAGCCGGCGAGCTCCAGCCCGGCGCCAGCGCCACCGGCGACAGCCTGCGCCACGCCACCGCGCTGCCGTGCCCCGACGGCGCCGCGTGCGACCGCAGCCGCGGCGGCTTCCCCGCCGGCATGTGCGTCGGCGCGTGCGCCAATCCGCCCGACGGCACGACGTGCACCGGCATCCCGCAGCCCATCCCGTTCGACAAATGCCTCGCGCGCCGCAAGCCGTTCAGCGAATGCGTCGCCGCGACCGCCGCGCCGGTCCTCGTCCGCGCCTGCTCCGCCGAGACGCCGTGCCGCGGCGATCTGGTGTGCAGCCGCGGCCCGCAAGGCCAGGGTGCGTGCATCCCCCCGTATTTTTTGAGACAATTGCGGGTCGACGGTCACCCGTCGCTGCGCTGACGCTC
This sequence comes from uncultured Myxococcales bacterium, assembly GCA_903869075.1. Classification (GTDB taxonomy): domain Bacteria; phylum Myxococcota_A; class UBA9042; order UBA9042; family UBA9042; genus CAIYBN01. The sequence continues at coordinate 15,659 of CAIPXZ010000652.1, forward strand.
CTGCGCCTCGCGCGCCTGCCGCCGCGCTTGCTGCCGCTGCTGCTCGTCCTGCTCGGCCAGCAGCAGCTTGCGCCCCAGCACAAAGCCCAGCGCCGCGCCCGCCAGCAGCATCGCCGGGATGAAGAAAAGGTGAGCTGAAGTCATGGCTTGCCGTCCAAGCGGTCTTCCAGCGCCTTCAGCTCCGCTTCCAGCCGCGCCTGCCGGAGCGCCGTGCGGCCAACGAACGCCGCCAGCGCCAGCCACATCACAAAATACGCGACGATGAGCAGCAGCCCGCCCGACACCGGCTCTTCCTTGTAGCGGCTCAGATCCGTCGCCGGCGCGTCGGCAAGTGCGGCTGTGGCCAGCAGAAAACTCGCCGCGGCGGCGCAAAATCGCTTCATGTCAGGCCTCCGTCTCGCGATCGCCGCACCGTCTGCGCGGAGATCTCCAGTTGCAGGTTGAGCAGCCGCTGCTCCAGCCGCCGCTGGCGGTAGCGCAACGTCCACAGCGTCGCCGCAAAGCTGAAGATGGCCAGCAGCGCGATGCGAAATGTCCATTGCATTCCAGGACTTTGGATGCCGCCGCCCTTGAGCACCATCGGATGCGTGCCGCCCCATTTTTGCACGGCCACGTGGATGAGGTACGCCACCGGCGCCGCCAGGGACGCCAATGCCGCGGCAATTTTGCGCCCTGTGCCGTCTGGCGCCATCGCGCGGATGCCGGTGACCGCCGTCGCCAGCAGCAGCAGCATCAGCGTCAGCGTCAGCCGCGGCTCCCAGGTCCACCACGCACCCCAGGACTTGCGCGCCCAGAGCGGTCCGGAAGTCAGCACCATCACGGCGAAAATCAGCCCGGTCTCGATCGCCGCCCGCGCCAGGGCGTCCACCCGCTCCGACGGCGCCACGAGATCGACGAGCGACAGCAGCGAGCCCGACGACAGGCACAGCATCATGGCAATCGCCGAGGCGACGTGGAAGTAGAAGATTTTCTGGACGATTCCCAGCACGGCGTCCGGCTCGGCGACGAACGCGACGCAGTACAGCGCCGCGCAAATCAACGCCGTCGCCACGCCAAGCAGCGCGAGAAAACCAGTGGGCCGAAGCGGCGGAGGCGGGGTCATGCGGTCGCACACGCGCACACAGGCGCGCCGGAACCGTAGCAAAGCGGCGGCGGATTTGCCATGGCGGCGCGCGCAAGTCGTGGCAATCGGCGAGCTACGGCTCGACGACGCGGGCGTGCAGCCACGGCGCTGTCGCCAGCACCACAAGGTCGTAGCCCGCCATCAGCCCCAGCCAGCTGTCGACGGTTTCCGCCGGCGCGTTCCCCTGCGCCAGCACGGTCACGCGCACGCCCGCGATCAGCAGCGGCGCCAGCAGTGGATACAGCACGAGCGGCAGCAGCACTTCCCGCAGCCGCACGTGCACGAGCAGCGCCGCCACCAGCGCGCCCAGCACCGCCTGACCGACGAGCCCCAGCGCCAGCGCCGCCAGCACCGGCGCCGGCTGCACCAGCGCGGCGTCAAAGAACACGAGCACAACCGGCAGCAGCAGCAGCGTCGTCACGCCGGAAAATATCAGCTGCATCAAGGACTTGGACAGCAGCAGCGGATGCGGACCGGCCAGTGTGCGCTGCGCCAGGTGAAGCGTGCCGCCCTCCTCTTCCGCCGCGAAAAGCCGCAGCAGGCCAACGGTGCCGGCAAACAGCAGCGTGACCCAAAGCACGCCGGGCACCTGCGCCGCCGCCGCCTCGCCCTCGCGCAGGAAGCCAAACGCGAACACCACGACGCACAGCAGCGCAAACAGCAGCATAAAACCAAAGACTTCACGCGATCGCGCCGCGACCCGCAGGTCCTTCTGCAGCAGCAGCCAGGTCAGGCGCAGCAGCATCTACGCGACCTCCGCGGCGACGAGCCGGCCGTGGCTCAGGTGCAACCGCGCGTCCGCCAACGGCAACAGCGCCGGGTCGTGAGTCGCCAGCAGCACCGTCGCGCCGCGCGCCCGCACGTCCGCGAGCACGTCCGCCAGCAGCGCGCAGCCGGCGCGGTCCAGCCCGGTCGACGGCTCATCCAGCAGCCAGACGTCCGCGCCCGAGGCCAGCACCCGCGCCAGCGCCGTCCGCTGCAGCATCCCACGCGAAAAGCCGCGCACCGGCCGCCGCTGATCGCGCGCCGCCAAGCCGACGCGTTCCAGCAGCGCCGCGGCGTCCAGCGGCGCCCCCGGAGACTGCACAAGCCCATGAAACAGCTGCAGGTTTTCCAGCGCCGACAGCTCCAGGTACAGGCCCGGCGTGTGATCCAGCCGCGCGATCCGCCGCGCCAGGTGCGCAGGCGCAATCTCCGCCAACGGCACACCGTCCAGCGCCACGTGCCCGCGCGCCGGCTTGCGCGCGCCCGCGAGGATGTCCAGCAGCGTCGACTTGCCGGCGCCGTTCTCGCCGGTCAGCACGTTCAGCGAGCCCGCCGGCAGCGCCAGCGCCACGTCCACGAGCACAAAGCGGCCCTCCACGGCCCAGCCGACCGCTTCAGCGGCCAGGCGCGTCATGCCGCCGACTCCGTGCGCCGCCGCGCCAGCGCCGCCAGTCCGGTCAGCGCCACCGCGCCCGCCAGCCATGCCAACGTGCGCCCGGGCTGCCGCGCCGGCGTCGGCAGGTCGCCGATGGTCACCGTCGCCACGTCCGTCGGTCCCAGCGCCTGCACCAGGCTCGCGCCCGCCAGCCGCTCGCGGCCCTCTTCAAACCGCGTCTGCCGCGCCGGGCGGTCCAGCGCCAGCGTCACCCGCACCGGCGGCCCCGCCAGCAGCGCCACCGCCAGCCACGTTCGCCCCGCCGCGTGGCCAGACAGCCCGAGCCGCATCGCGCTCGCCGCCACCGGCAGCGCATACCGCATGCGCAGCTTTTCCGGCTTGCCCGCGGTCACGGCGCCCTGCAGCCGCACGCTGTCCGCCGTACGCATCACCTGCAGCGCGCCCGTGGCCTCCGCCTCCATCGACTGCGTCGTCGCCGGCACGATCCCGCGCTCCACAACCACCGCCGGCTCGCCCACCGCCGGAAACAGCAGCGGCACCTCCAGGCCGTCCAGCGCCACCGCGGTGTGCCCCGGCGGCAGCGTCCACGTCAGGTCCTCCTGCAGCAGCAGCCGACCTTCTTCCACGCGCACCTGCACTTGCACGTCCAAGGTCAGCGCCGTGAGCGCTGCCGGCAGATCGGCGGCCCGCGCCGGCAGCGCCAGGCACGCGCCGGCAAGAATCGCGATCACCGCGGCGCGACCGCTCATGTCCGCGCCTCGGCCAGCCCAGCGTGGCGCGCATCCAGCCGCTCCAACGCGTCGAGCACCACCGCCGCCTCGTTTGCGTAGCGATCAGAAAGCTGGGAGAAATCGTGGACATCCAACTTGCCAGTCTGGTGGTCAAAGTGGACTTCGCGCAAATGGTTCAGCAGCCGATCGCGCTCATCCTGCAGCCGCGTCCGCTCGGCATCGTACGCCGCGTCCAGCTTGCCGGCCTCGCGCAGCGCCAGCAGCAGCCGCAACGCCTGCAGCACCGCCGCCAACGCCAGTAGACCCAGCGCGGCGATCGCCGTCAGCGCCAGGAATTCCTTCACTTTTTGCTCCCGAACAGCCGTCCCAGCAGCCCGACCGGCGGCGGTGCGGCGGGCGGCGCCTCGTCGTGAAAGGCAGCGGCCAGCGCGCGCACGAAGCCCTCGATGTCGTCAAACCGTCGCTCCGGCAGGCGATCCAGCCCGGCGTGCACAACCGCGCAAACGCTCGCCGGCAAATCCGGGCGCAGCTCGCGCAGCGGCTGCACCGGGATCGCCGCTTCGCCGCGCAGGAAGCTGAGGACCGCGGCCGCGCTATTGGTCTCCGCCCGCACCGCCCGCACGCCGCCCAGCAATTCGTAGGCGATGGCCGCCAGCGCAAACTGGTCGCTGCGGCCGTCAACAATGCCGCCGCTCGCCTGCTCCGGGCCCATGTACACCGGCGTACCGGCCGGCCGATCGCGGTCCCAGCCCATGCGAAAGCGGTCGGCGCGCCCGGTGATCGGCGTCGCCGTGCCAAAGTCGTAGGTCATCAGCCGCCGCGTGCCAAAATTCGTCGCCTCGACCATGGCGTTGCGCGGCGTCACGTCGCGGTGAACCCAGCCGCGACCGTGCAGCTCGGCCAAGCCGTCGGCCCACTGTTGCAGCAGATCCAGGAGAATTTCAACGGGGATCCGCGACTCCTTCTCGACGAACTCCGACAACATCTTGCCTTCCACGTGCTCCAGCGCGATGTACGGCCGGCCATCGGCCAAGGCGCCTGCGCGGTAGACGTCGACAAAACAGCCGCCGTGCAGCTCCCCCAGCAGCTGGCCTTCGCGCTGCAACGCCTGACCGGCGCGGCGAAAATCCATCTCCGGCAGCGTCAGGTACAGCCGGCTGAGCACCTTCAGCGCCACCTCGCGGTTGCCGAGGCTCAGCTGCCGCGCCAGGTACACGTCCGCGTGGCTGCCGGTGCCAAGCACGCGGACAATCTCGAATTCGCCGTCCACGACGTGGCCGATCAGCCCGTCCAGACCGCCGCGCGAGCTGGCGCGATGCGAAGCCGGCTGCGCCACCGACGACACCGACGTCGGCTGGATGCTCGCCACCGGGTGGCTGGTCTGGCTCGGACGCGTCTGCAGCAGGCCACGCGGCGCGTAGGCGAGTTGGTGCGGCATCTCGGGTTCGATCGGTTTGGTCGCCAACGGACGCTCCAGCGGGCGGGCCCGCCGCGGGTCCAGCCAATCGGCCTCAGGATAGCGCACAGGCGACCGAGCCGCTACCGCTTCCGGCACGCGCCGCGCCGCGCTACACTGCGGGCCATGAGCGACCTGCACACCCTCGCCAATGCCGCCGATCTCCGCCTCGCCCTGAACAGCGGCAAGCTGGAGCGCGTCGCGATCGACTCCCTGGATTTGCCGCCGCAGCACGTGGGCGCGGTGACGCTCGCGCACGTGCGCATGACCGGTACGCGGCTGACCGGCTTGCAGATCGACGCGCTCGACGCCAGCCACGTCCAGGCGCGCGGCGTGCTGCTGCGGGCGGTGCGCTGGCCCAACGCGCAGCTGACGCGCTGGCACGTCTCGGCGAGCCAAGCGCAGGAGATGCAGCTGCCGGGCGCGACGCTGCAGGACTGCACTTTTGTCGACACGCCGGTGACAAACAGCAATTTTCGCCGGGCGCGGTGGCTGGGCTGCACGTTCCAGCAGTCGGACCTGAACCACGTGGTGCTGGCGGAAGCCTTGATTTTGAACAGCAAATTCGAAGACGCCCGCCAAGGCGGCGCGGTGCTGGACAACGCTGATCTACGCGACGCCGTGCTGTGCCAGGTCGATCTGCGCGGCGCGAACCTGCTGCGGGCGAATTTCCAGGGCGCGATCTTGGTCGAGGTCGATCTGCGCGATGCCAACCTGCGCGACGTGCGCTTTGACGGCGCGCTGCTGCTGAACTGCCGGCTGGATCGCACGGAATTCGCGGAGTTGGCGCAGCAGCCGACGAGCCACGCGCAGCTGCTGGCGCGGCTTGGCCACCTGCCGCCGGAGCAGGTGCTGGCGATCGCCGCGGCGCTACTGGCGCGGCCGACGGAACGCGCGGCACCAGCGACGGTGATGCCGCAGGGCGACGCGGTCGGCAACCTGCTGAAGCTGACCTTCCCGGCGCTGGTGCGTGAGTTGCAAGGCCGCGGTGGGCCAGCGGAATTGGCGCGGCTGCGGGTGGATGGCGAGCACGTCTGGGCCACCGCGCATACCGGCGATGAGGTGCGGCTGACGACCGGTGCCGCGACCCAGCGCGTCGCGCCGCAAATGGCCGTGCCGCTGCCGGTGGCGCCGCAGCCCGCGCCGCAGCCAACGCCCGTGGCACCGACCAAAGGCCGCCCTTCCGCGTTGGAAATCGACTAGCTGCGCGTCGCGATCGCCACCGCGTACGGCTTCTCGCCCGGCACATCGCGCGCCGCCCGCAGCTGCCAGCCCGGCGCCACGAGCCGTTCCGCCAGCGTCGCCGCCGGACCAAACGCGTGCAGCGCGACGACGCCGCCCGGCGCCAGCAGCCCGCGGGCCTTCTCCGGCCACTCGGGAAACGGCCACACCGCGCGCGCCGTCGCCAGCTGGAACCGCGCGCCGGCTTCAGCGGAATGCAGCGTCTTGGCAAGCACTTGCACGTTGCCCAGCCCCAGCGCCTGCGCCGTCTGGGCGATGAACGCCGCCCGCAGCTTGCGCGGCTCGATCGCCACAACGCGCGCTTGCGGCCAGGCGATCGCCAGCGTCAGCGCCTCCAGGCCCGCGCCCGCGCCCACGTCCACAAGCTGCTGCGGCGGCTTGCCGAGCACTTCCAGCGCCGCCGCCGCCACCGTCAGCGCCTCGCAGACGTGCGTCAGCAGCCCAGCCTCGGTCGCATCGCCGACGAGGTTGGTGCGCGTCTGCCCCGCCGCCAGCTGCGTCGCCAGCGCCCGCAGCTGCGGCAACCACGCGTCGGAATACGGCAAATTCGCCGCCGCACACACGGCGGCCAGGTCGTCCAGCGTGCTCACGGCGCGGCTGCCGGCTCGGGCGCGGCCTTGTCCTGCGCCGCCTTGACGCGCGCCATCTCCGCCTCCGCCGCCGCCAGGCCCTTGTCAACCGACGCGCGGATCGCCTCGCCCTTGTCGCCGGCTTTTTTCGCCATGCGATCGCGCAGCTTCAGCGCCTCGTCCTTTTTGCCGGACGCTGTGTACAGCATCGCCAGCAGCGTCACCTGATCCGGCTCCGGTACCGCGGCTTCCATCAGGCTTTCCAGCAGCTTCTGCGCGCGCTCGGGCTGCTGCACCTGCAGCCACACGCCGGCAACGTCCATCGGCGTCAACAGCTTCTGCGCGATCGACTTGCTGGCCAGCGCTTCCGCCTCCTCGCCTTTTTCGCCCACGGCGTAGGCGATCAGCAGCAGCATCAGCGTCTCGCGGTCCGCCGGCTTGGCGTTGTGCGCCGGCTCGAGGATCGCCAGCGCC
>CAIPXZ010000653.1 GCA_903869075.1 uncultured Myxococcales bacterium
CGCGCATCGCCGCCAGCACCTTGTCCTTGATGCCGCCCACCGGCAGCACAAGGCCACGCAGCGTCGCCTCGCCGGTCATCGACACGTCGCCGCGCACGCGCACGCCGGTCAGCAAGCTGACAAGCGCCGTGTACATCGTCACGCCCGCCGACGGACCGTCCTTGGGCGTCGCGCCGGCCGGGAAGTGGATGTGAATGTCCCACTCCTCGAACATCTTGCGCTCGATGCCCAGCTTCTCGGCGTTCGCCTCGACAAGCGACAGCGCGATCTGCGCCGACTCCTTCATCACGTCGCCCAACTGCCCCGTCAGCCGCAGCTTGCCGCGCCCCGGCATCTTGGACGTCTCGATGAACAGCAGGTCGCCGCCCGCCCGCGTCCACGCCATGCCCGTCGCCACGCCCGGCGCTTCCGTGCGCGTCGCCGTCTCCGGCTCGTAGGCGAAGTGGCCGAGCATGTCGTCCAGATCGTCCAGCGTCAGCGTCCGCGTCTGGTAGTCGCCCTTGGCCACGCCCACCGCGACGTTGCGCGCGATGTCCGCCATCCGCCGCTCCAGGTTGCGCACGCCCGCCTCGCGGGTGTAGTGCGAAATCACGCGGTCCAGCACGTCGTCCGGCAGGATCAGCTGCTCCGGCTTCAGCCCGTGTTCCTTCAGCTGCTTGGGCATCAGGTGGCGCCGCGCGATGTGGAACTTTTCCTCGTGCGTGTAGCCAGAAAGCTCAATGACTTCCATGCGATCCAGCAGCGGCGGCGGGATCGTGTCCGTCGTGTTGGCGGTCGCGATGAACAGGATCTTGGACAGGTCAAACGGCGTGTCCAGGTAGTGATCGCCAAACGTGTGGTTCTGCTCCGGATCCAGCACCTCCAGCAGCGCCGCCGTCGGATCGCCGCGCCAATCGTGGGTCAGCTTGTCGACTTCATCCAGGATCATCACGGGGTTACGCGACTCGGCCTTCTTCATCGCCATGATGATCTTGCCCGGCATCGCGCCGATGTACGTGCGGCGGTGACCGCGGATCTCCGCTTCATCGCGCACGCCGCCCAAGCTGAGGCGCTGGAACTTGCGGCCCAGCGACTCGGCGATGCTGTGGCCCAGCGACGTTTTGCCGACGCCCGGCGGCCCGACCAGGCACAGCACCGGACCGCGCATGTCATTTTTCAGTTTGGAGACGGCCAAGTACTCGATAATGCGCGTCTTAATCTTCTCCAGACCGTAGTGGCGATCGTCCAGCACCTTCTCCGCGTGCTTCAGATCGAGGTTGTCGTCCGTCATGGTGCTCCATGGCAGATCCGAGAACCATTCCAGGTACGTCCGCGCCACCGTGTACTCCGGCGAGCCGGCCTGGATGGTCCGCAACCGCTTGAGTTCCTTGGTGGCAATCTTCTGCGCGTCCTCCGGCAGCCCGACCTTCATAAGCCGCTCTTCCAGCTCGCCAAGCTCATCGCCCTCGCCGCCTTCCAGCTCACCCAGCTCTTTTTGGATGGCTTTCAGCTGCTTGCGCAACACGTACTCGCGTTGGCTCTTGTTCAGGTCGCCTTTGACCTCGGAGTTGATGCGCTGGCTGATGCGCAAAATCTCCACCTGCTGGATGACCAAGTGCAAGGTTTTGGTCAGCATTTCCTGGAGGTTCGGCGCCTGCAGGACGTCGACTTTCTCTTCCACAGTAACGCCCAAGTGCGTCAGCAGCAGGTAGACAAGCCGCGCCGGATGCTCGAAATTCTCCTGCAAATCCGCGGCGTTGATCGGCAGCTCCGGCACCATGTTGACGAGCTCAATCGCCGTATCGCGCACCGAGTGCACCAACGCCTGAATCTGCGGATCCGCGTCGTCCTTTTCGCTCAGCAGCTCAACGTCGGCCGAGAGGTACGGATCTTCCTGACAAATGCTCGTGATTTTGAAGCGATCCACGCCGCGGATCACGACGTGGTACGTCTCCGCGCCATTGCGCAGCACCTTGATGAGCTGGCCGGTGCAGCCCGCCCAATACAGCTCGTCCGGCTTCGGGTTGTCGATGCTCTTGTCTTTTTGCGCCACGACGCCGACGACCGCAGCGCGGCGGTCGCCGAGGCTCTCCAACAATTTGATGGACTTGCCGCGCCCGATGACGACCGGCATCACCGCGCCCGGGAACAGCACGGCATTGCGCAGCGCCAGAATCGGCAGGTTGCGCAGGCTGTTGCCCGACTGAATCGGTTCAGACACTTCTGTCGTTTCCGGGGTCGTTTTTTCGGTAGACATGGCTTCCTCAACGTGCCGACCGGGGGTCAGCGTGCCTGAGGACCGTCGCCGTCGCTGGTTGGCCAGCTGAGCGCCCGTCCTGTGTTCACTATAGCCAAGCACGCCAGCGCTTCAAGTCAAGGCCGACCGCGGCGGCAGTTAGTTGCCACCGTCGGCGCGCGCCTGCAGCCACGGCGGCACCGCGACGTCCATCGCCGTCAGCGCCTGCACCGTCAAGGCCGCCAGCTCCGCCGGTCCCAGCGCCGCACGCCACGCCAGCAGGAGCAGCTTGTGCGCCTCGTCGCCCGCCTCGTGCAGCGTCCGCAAGTGCGTGTCCAGCGCGTCGTCGTCCACTATCGCCAGCGCCGCTACACCGGCCGCCCACGCCGCCGGCACCGCTGCGCGGGATTGGCGCAACGCCTCGGCTTCGGCGTGCCAGACCTCGGGCGCCAGCGTCTGCCCGCCCGCCAGCGCGTGGACCAGGCGCGCGTTCAGCCCGAGAATCCGCCGATCCAGCGCCGCTGCCTCCGTCGCCGCTTCCGCTGCCCACGCCGCCGCCCGCGGCAGGTCACCCAGCCACAGCGCCGCATTCGCCTGGGCCAGCCGCAGCGCCAGGTAGTCCGCGCGCGCGCCGCGCTCCGTCGCCAGCGCCGCCATCGCCTCCAGACCGTCGACGCCATCGACGCCGCCCAGCGCCGCCCGCTCCACGCACGCCGCGCCCAGCCCCACAGCTTCCTGCCACGACGTCGGCGCGCCCAGCGCCGCCACCGTCAGATCAAAATCCGCCACGTCCAGCCGCCGCAGCGCCACCTGCGCGCGCAGGAGCAGGCGTTCCCGCGCCAGCGCTGGCGTCACTGCCTTGCGCCGCCGCACTTCCTTGAAGGCCCGGCGGTCGCTTGTCGTCAGCAGCGCCAGCCCCGCCACCGCCAGCTCGACCTCGTCCAGCATCGGCCGGTCCGCCCGCTCGGTGTAGTACCGCCGCGCGTCCTGTAGCAGCCACGTCGCCCGATCCAGGTGCCCGGCGGCGAGGTGCAACTGCGCCTCGTTCAGCGCCAGGATCGCCCGCGCCGCGTCATCGCCCGCCGTCAGCGGCGCCCGCAGCACATCCAGTTCGCGCAGTGCCTCGCGCAGCGGCCCGGTCCACGCCTGGGTCATCGCCAGACTCGTCCGCGCCCGCCGCGCCGAGCGCACGTCGCCCAGCAGGTCCGCCATCGCCCACGCGGCGCGGTACGTCTGCTGCGCGCGCAGGTAGTCGCCCATCTGCCGCTGGACGTTGCCCAGATTGTGCAGCGCCAACAGGCGCATCGGCTGCACACCCGGCGTCGGCGGCAGGTCGACGACCTCCTGGAACAGTCCCAGCGCGCCTTCCAGCTGGCCGTCAGCGCGATCCAGATCGCCAATGCAAATCAAGGTGTTGGCGATACCAGCCTCATGTGGTCCATCGCGAAACCGCTGCAGCGCCTCCGCCAGCAGTTCCCGCGACTCGGCGACGATGTTCGGCACGTGCCCCGCCACCCGCGGCAGCAGCCGCGCGACGTTGCCCGCCGCCATCGCGATGCCGAGGTTGTCTTCGCGCGCCCGTTGCCGGTCCAGCACGCCGCGGTGCGCCGCCACCGCCGTCAGCAGGTCACCTTGCAGCTCAGCCAGCACCGCCAGCTCGGAATTCGCAGCTAGAACACGCGGTTCCAGCCCGCGCCGGTTGGC
>CAIPXZ010000654.1 GCA_903869075.1 uncultured Myxococcales bacterium
CGCACGGCTCACACCACGTCGCCAAATAGTCGACAAGCGTCACCTTGCCGGGCACCAGCAGCTTGCCGATCTCCGGCGTCGCCGGCGGCTCACCGACCGCAGCCAACTTGCCGAGATCCGGCGCCTTCGGCGTCGAGCTCCACGCCCAGTTGATGCCGAAGAACCAGCTCGTGTATTGGACCGGCTGCTCGTCATTGACGTAGCGGTACAGCGGAATGCGCGCCGAGGCGGTAACGGACCACGCGTCGTTGTAGGCGACCATGACCGTCGGCGTGACGCTGACGGTGCGGCCGCCGGACTGGGCGAACGGTATGCGACCGGCGTCCGCGTTCTCGACGACGGTGGCTTGCGCGCGGTAGAGGAACTCGCCGTTGACCATGAAAATCAGGCGCTTGGGCACGAACGCGTTGGCCAAGCCTTCGAGCACGGGCATGTCCACCATGTATCGGCCGGAGAGGCCGGTGCGGTATTCATTGCCCCAGCCGATGCCGTTCGGGTCTGGGTCGCCGGTGCTGGCGTAGGTCAACGCCTGGCGCATGCCGCCGGACCAGGAGATGCCGAAGTTGGCGGGCAGCTCAAAATGCGCCTCCAGCTCCTCGATCAGCCACCAGGAACCGCGGCTAATTGCCAGTTCCTTCGTCGCGTCAGAGACATACGCGCCCTTGTTGGGAATCACGACGCCGAACGAGGCGAAGATCCGCGGCAGCTTGAACGCGCCGTCGAGCGGCTTGATCGCGAATGGCTGCAGGACATTTTGCCGCACGCGGACTTCCGCGTCGCCAAACGCGCTCGTGTTCAGCGGCTTGGCGTAGCCGAGGTCGGTGTTGAAGTCCTGGTAGTGCAAGGCGGCGTACGGCAACAGCACGCCGAGGCCAGTGCCCCACGGCGCGTCCACGCCGGCGCTCAAGCTGGCGATCTGCATGGACATCCGCATTTCGCGGTAGTTGTAGTGGCTGCCTTCCTTGGGCCGTTCCTGATCGCCAAAGTACAGTTCATCGGCGCCGGCAATGCCGTAAATGGCGCCAACGCGCGCGCGCCAGACGTCGCCGGCGTTGCTGTACAAACTGGATGCTACGTCACTGTCTCCCACCGGGAGCGTTGGGTTGCTTCAAGTTGCGCACTGGGCTTGGGCGCCCGCGGCAGTGAGCAGCACAACGCTTCCGACGAGCCCAGCAAGAACGCCGCGGAACGTCGCGAACATCGAACGCCTCTTCGCGTTTGGTACAAAATCACTCACGTACTTTTGCTCTTGGCTGGGTCGCCAAGTGCGCCCGCCCAGGGCGACACGCACGGCGACATAAGTTACGAATCGATCGAGCCGTTTTGTCACAGACCGCTACTTGAGGTTGGCCGCGAAGACCGTCGCCCAGCCGCCCGGCGCCGAGCCATTCTGCTTGTCGAGGACCTTGCGGGTCGCGCCGTCGAGCAGGATGTTCAGCGGAATCGAGCCCGCGAGGTTCCAGCGATCCGGGTTGCCGTCGGTGTCGATGCCGCTGACGCCCGCCGGCTTGAACTGCTTGATCCACACGAGGCTGTAGTCCAGGTCGATGTGGCCACCGCCTTCGTTGGCGTCCTCGATGAGGACCTGCACGATGATGGCCTTGTCGCCGTAGGTCTTGAGCGTCGACGCGAACGTCTTGGTCTCTTCCTGGCACGGCACGCACCAGCCGGCGGAAACCGTCAGGCCAATCAGCTGCTTATCGGCGAAGTCCGAGAGGTGGATGAGCTTGGGCTCCTCGTCGCTCAGCAGGCCGTCGCCGTTGGTGTCGACGCGGCCGAGGAACGCGTAGTCCTCGAAAATATCGCCCTTCTTGTACAATTCCGTGAGCTTACCAACGCAGCGGTTGGACGACGGGACGCAGCGCTTGGTGCCGTCGGCGGCGACCTGCGTGCACTTGTAGCCGGTGCCGCAGTCGGCGTTGGCGGCGCAGGTGATGGCGCAGAACGACTCGCCGGACTGGCCGAAGGTCAGGCACTGGTAGTCGCTGGTGGCGCAGAGGTCGTCGGCGCACGGCTGGCACTCGGTGCCGTCGCCGATGCAGGTGCCCGAGCGGTGCGTGCAGACGTTGCGGTCGCCGGCGATCGGGTCGGTGACCTTCGTGCAGTCGGCGTAGCGCGGGCACTCGAAGGAGCCGATGTCGCAGGTGTGCGTGCAGAACTTGGCGCCCTGGCCCATGTCCGCGCAGACGCTGCCGGCGCCGCACTGGTCGTCGGTCACGCACGAAGCGCAGAAGGCGCGCGGGCGGCAGGCGTTGGTGGCGCCCGTCGAGTCATTCGGGTTGATGCGGCATTCCATCGTCGACGGGCAGTCGGCGTTGGTGCTGCACGTCGTGGTGCAGACCGCGTGCGGCGAGCCGTCATTGCCGAGGCAGCTCAGGTTACCCGGGCACGCGGCGCCCATGTAGCAGGCGAGGCCCATGCCGGTCGGGTACGTCGGCTTGTGGCAGAACGCGCTGCTGCCGTCGAGGGTGATGCACTCGCGGCCGTCCGTGCAGTCCTTGGAGCCGGTGCAGGTCGCGGCGCAGGTGCCGGCGTCGCACGCCACCGAGTGGCAGTCTTCGTTTTTGGTGCACGCCGCGCCGACTTCGCCCGCGCCGGGGCCGACGTCCGTGCTGCCGGCGTCCTGCTTGACGCCGGTCACGTTGCCGGTGGTGGTGATGTCGTCGGTGGTTGTCGCAGTCGACTTGGCGGCACAACCTGCGGCAGAAAGCGCGAGCGTCAGCCCACAAGCCAAGAGGAGCAAACGGGAATCGATAGAACGCGACATGTGGCCTCGGCAATGAGCTGGGTCAGAAGACAAAAAATCGGCACGTTGGGCGCTTGCCCGCGTGGAGGATAGGATCGCTTCGCTTTCCCTGCAAGCGCAAAATCAAGGTGATTTTGCGGCGTGGCTGGTTGGGGCATCGTGCGCGGGCGACGCGGCGCGCGGGAGAGCGGTGCGGTTCCTTGCCTTGACGGCGCCCGCACGGCTACGCTGCGACTGGAGGCGCTTGTGGAGACGGTCCCGGTTCGTGTGTCCAAGTTGATGGCTGATCGCGGTTTGTGTTCGCGCCGCGAGGCCGATGCCTACCTCGCGGAGGGCCTCGTGCGCGTCGATGGCGAAGTCGTCGGCGTGGGAGCCAAGGCGCTGCCGACGGCGGCGATCGCGCTCGATGCCCGGGCGCAGCGGCAACAGGAGCAGCTGGCGACAATCCTGCTCAACAAGCCGGTTGGCTGGGTGTCGGCACAGCCCGAGGACGGCTATCGGCCAGCGATCGAGCTGCTGGTGCCGGACAACCAGGATCCGCAATTTCCCGGACCCCGGCTGCAGAATCGCCACTTTCAGGGCCTCGCCGTGGCCGGGCGGCTGGACATCGACAGCCGCGGGCTGCTTGTGTTTACCCAGGACGGCCGGCTGGCGCGCCAGCTGATTGGCGAAAATTCCGGGATCGAAAAAGAATACCTGGTGCGCGTGACCGGCCGAATCACCGATCGCGCCGTCCAGCTGCTGCGCCTCGGGCTGGAGCTGGACGGCAAGCCGCTCAAGCCGGCGGAGATCGACGTGCTCGGCCCCGATCGCCTGCGGTTCGTGCTGCGCGAAGGCAAGAAGCGGCAGATTCGCCGGATGTGCGAGCTCGTCGGGCTGCACGTGCACAGCCTGCTGCGCGTCCGCGTCGGCCAGGTGCGGCTGGGCAACTTGAACCCGGGCCAGTGGCGCTTCCTCAGGCCCGACGAGCGGTTCTGACGCACGCAGATTGGGCTTTGCGTTCGCCGCCGATTGCGCGACACTGCGCGGCCCATGGCGACGCCGCTCAAATCCAAAAAGTTCGACAAAGATGGCATCCGCAACGTCGCGACGTTCAAGAAAGCGGAGCTGGACTACGAGATCGACGAGCGCCTGGAAGCCGGCATCCAGCTCCACGGCTCCGAGGTCAAGGTGCTGCGCGCGGGTAAGTGCGTGATTTCCGGGGCGCATGTGCGCGTCGTCGACGGCGAGGCGCTGCTGTTCGGCATGCAAATCCCCGAATACCCGTGGTCGCACCAGTTCAACCACGAGCC
>CAIPXZ010000655.1 GCA_903869075.1 uncultured Myxococcales bacterium
ATAGGGTGTGGCATGGGATCTATTTCAGAAAAGCTCTTTTCTGACTGAGGTGCCGAAAAAACCTTTTCTCCCGGATGAATTTCATCCTCAGCTTCAGCCCTGCAGCTGAGCGCGACGGCGCCGCCGCCGGTGGAGGCCCAGGCGCGCGTGCGCGTGGCGAGCGCGGCGTGCGGGGCGTGCGGCAAGGCGGAGCTGGACGTGACGGCGGTGAATTCCCAAGTCGAATCCAAGGATTTGCGCGTGCCGCTCGGGCTGCTGCAGACGCTGCCTGATGTGCTGCGGCAGCACCAGGCGGCGTTTACCGCGACCGGCGCGCTGCACGCGGCGGGGCTGTTCACGGCTGACGGCACGCTGCTGGACGTGCGCGAGGACGTCGGCCGCCACAACGCCGTCGACAAGCTGCTCGGCGCGGCGCTGCTGGCGGGGCGGCTGCCGCTGCACGATCACGTGCTGGTTCTGAGCGGCCGCGTAGCCTTCGAGCTCGTGCAAAAAGCCGCGTTGGCGGGCGTGCCGCTGCTTGTCGCTGTCGGCGCGCCGTCGTCGCTGGCCGTCGAGGTGGCGGAGCGCGCGGGCATCACGGTGCTGGGGTTTGTCCGCGGCGATCGCGCCAACATCTACACGCATCCGCAGCGGGTCGTGTAGCGAAGCGTTTGAAATTCAGCGGCTTTGTCGGCGGCTACTCGCGCGCCATCAGCGCCGCCAGCGTGCCCAGCACGATCGCCACGAGCCACACCAGCGTCGTCGCCGCCAGCAGGCCCACGCTCGCCGGCTCCGCGCTGCGGTCCAGGCGCGGTGGCGGCGGCGGTGGTTCCGGCAGCACCGGCTCCGGCATGTGCCAGTCCGCCGGCGGCTCCGGGTGGGCGATCGGCGGCAGCTTCGACCGCAACGGCACCGGCCGCGGGTGTTCCAGCTGCGGCGCCGCGGAAACCGCCGGTTCGCTCGCCCGCTGCGGCGGCGTCAGATGCGGCTGGGTCATCTCCACCTGCGCGGCCAAAACCTGTTTATCAACGGCGGCTTGCACCCGGTGCGAGGAATGCCACCGCGCGTCCTCCTCCACCGGCGTCGGCTCCGGCGGTTGATCGTCCGGCACCTCGTTCTGCGCGCGCAGCCAGGCGCCAAAGGCGTCGCGATCGGTACGCAGCCCGCACTGCTCCATCGCCGCCAGCAGCGCCTCGCGCATCGCCCGCCCGGACTGAAAGCGCAGGTTCACGTCCGCCGTCAGCGCCGTCGTCACCACTTGCCGGAGCGGCGCCGGGATCTGCAACTCCGCGTCACTCGGCCACTTCCAGCGGCCCGCCGCCACCGTCTCCAGCAGGTGCAGCGCGTCGTTCTCGTCGTACAGCGGCTGCGTGCACAGCGTCTCGTAGAGCAGGATGCCGGCGCTGAACAGGTCGCTGCGGTGATCGACCTTTTCGCCGCGGGCCTGCTCCGGGCTCATGTAGTAAATTTTGCCTTTGATTGTGCCGGCCTGCGTGTCGCTGGTGCGCTGCTTGGCGCGGGCGATGCCAAAATCGCCCAGCTTGACCTCGCCCAGCCACGACAGCAGCACGTTCTGCGGGCTGACGTCGCGGTGTACGATGCCCAGCGGCTGGCCTTGCTCATCGCGGCGGCTGTGGGCGTGGTCCAGCGCCGCCGCGACTTCCGCGACGATGAAGCAAGCAAACGCCGGCGGCAGCGCCTGGCCGCGCGCATAAATCCGCTGCAGCAGCTGAAACAGGTCCGTGCCGTCGACGAGTTCAAATGCGATGTACCAGCTGCCATCTACTTCGCCAGTATCCAGAATTTGCACGATATTTGGATGGGCCAGCCGGCTGACGATCCGCGCCTCGTCGGCGATCATCCGCGTGAACCACTCGTCCTGGCTGTACTGCGGCAAGATGCGCTTGATGGCGACCGGGCGCGAAAATCCGCCGGGTCCGTCGACGGTTGCGCGAAAGACCTCGGCCATGCCGCCGCGGCCGAGGCGCTGCTGGAGCTGGTAGCGGCCGTAGTTTTGCGGGAACTCGCTCATCGCCGCGCAGCATAGCCCGAGCGCGCGGGCGGTGAAACAGCCGCGCGACGCTTCTGTGACACCGCACCTTGCGGGACCACCTGCACCAACCTAGCATGCGGCAGCGTCTGCGCGCTCACCCAGAGGATTGTCATGCCCGTCACTTTCGCAAATCGCACCCTTTCCCACGTCGCTGTCATCGGTTCTGGCCAGATCGGCCCCGACATCGCGCTGCATTTTGCCAAAGTGCTGGACGGCGTGCGGGTGACCGTCGTCGATGTGAGCGAGGCGGCGCTGGCGGCAGGCAGGGCGCGGACGTGGAAAAAGATCGACAAGGGCGCAGAAACCGGCGCCTTCAAGCCGGCGCAAGCGGAAGCGATGAAGGCGGCGCTGACGTTCACCAAC
>CAIPXZ010000656.1 GCA_903869075.1 uncultured Myxococcales bacterium
AAGCCCGGCTGCCCCGGCGACGGCACTTGCGACGACAAGAACCCGTGCACCGACGACAAGTGCGGCGCCGACGGCACCTGCAGCCACAGCTTCAACGCCGTGCCGTGCGACGACGGCGTCACCTGCACGACGGACACGTGCGCTGGCGGCGTCTGCGTCGGCATCGCCAACGACGCCTCGTGCCCCGACGACAACGGCTGCACGACGGACAGCTGCGACCTCGCGCTCGGCTGCACCCACACAGTCCTCGATGGACCGAGCTGCGACGACGGCAACCCGTGCACGCTGGGCGAGATCTGCTCCGCCGGCTTCTGCGTCGGCGGCGGCTTGAACACCTGCGACGACGGCAACGACTGCACCGCCGACACGTGCGCGCAGCCCGGCGGCTGCAGCCACACGCTTCTCGACGCCGCCACCGCGGAGGTCACCTGCAGCGACAACAACGCCTGCACCGGCGGCGACGCGTGCCACCTCGGCGTGTGCATCGGCACGGCGATCGACTGCTCCGACGCCAACACCTGCACCGACGACAGCTGCGCCGGCGGCGCCTGCGTCCACACCCCCAACAGCGTGCCGTGCAACGACGGGCTCGCCTGCAGCGCCGACGACATCTGCGCCGGAGGGCAGTGCGCCGGCACGCTGATCGACAGCCTGTGCGACGACGCCAACCCGTGCACCAGCGACTGGTGCAGCACCGACGGCGGCTGCAACCACGCGCCCACGCAGGGAATGTGCAGCGACGGCGACCCGTGCACCACGGACGTCTGCAATGGCTTTGACTGCAAGAGCACGCCGAAAATCTGCGACGACGGCAACGCCTGCACCGGCGACAACTGCGACCCCGGCAGCGGCGCCTGCGCGTTCACGCCGATCCTCGGCGCGGCATGCATCCTCGGCGACGCGTGCGTGGCCAGCGCCGGCTGCGTCGACGGCACGTGCCTGGCGCAGACGACAATCACCTGCGATGACAAGAACTTGTGCACGGACGACAGCTGCGACCCGCAGCTCGGTTGCGTCTTTCTCGCCAACGCCGTGACCTGCGACGACGCCGACCTGTGCACCGACAACGACCACTGCGCCGCCAGCAAGTGCGCGGGCAGCGAAAAGGTCTGCCCCGGCGACACGTCCGGCGGCGCCTGCAGCAGCATCGGCTTCTGCGACGGCTTGACCGGCGCGTGCACGCTGAAGGGCGGCGTGTATTTCGAGGACTTTTCACGCAAAGCCAAAGGCTGGAAGCTGGAGGGCGAGTGGCAGGTCGGCCTCGCCGCCGCGTCCACGCCCGTCGGCGACCATTACGGCGACCCCGGCGTCGACGCCAGCGGCAACCCCAGCGGCTACCTCGTCGGCATGGTCATCGGCGACAACATCGACAACACGCCGCACGATTGGTACTACCTGACGAGCCCAGTCATCGACTTGTCCGTGTACGCCACGCCCACGGCGATCCTCGACATCGAGGGCGCCGGCTTGCTCTACGGCACCATGGCGCAGCAGGCCAAGGTCGAATTCACCCCGGACGGCGTGACGTGGACCAACGTCGAGACCATCGGCGACATCGACCAGACCTGGCAGCTGCTGACCGGCTACATCACCATCACGCCGGAGTTCTGCACGGCCAACTTCCAGTTCCGCATCGGCTACCGCGTTGTCACGCTCGTCGACTACGTCGCGCCGATCGTCGCCGGCTTGAGCATCGACAACGTGGCGATCTACAGCGGCGCCTGCTGGTAACCGCGCCGCCGCCGCCGCTGCCGGCCAGCCA
>CAIPXZ010000657.1 GCA_903869075.1 uncultured Myxococcales bacterium
CCTGCCCTGCCCTTGGCCGAACCGCTGGCGCGGCCGGCTGGTGCGTGGCGGCCGGCAGCTTTGGTCGCAGCGCTGCAGGCGGCTGGCTTGCGGCCGATGCAAGCCCGGGACGCCGCCAAGGTCTGGCTGAACGCCTATTACCAGGATGGTGTCGACGCCGCGGCGGCGCTGGCGCGCGTGCCACCGGTGCAGGCGGCGCGGCTGCAGCCGCTGCTGGCGCCGGAGCGACCGCTGACGCAGGTGGAGGCCGTCGTCGCCGCCGACAAGACCCGGCGGCTGCTGTGGCAGACCCACGACGGCTTGGTCATCGAGAGCGTCATCATCCCGGCGGACAACGGCCAGCGCGTCACGCTCTGCGTCTCGTCGCAGGTAGGCTGCGGCCGCCGCTGCGCTTTTTGCGAGACCGGCCGGCTGGGCCTTGTCCGCAACCTCGCTGTCGACGAGATCGCTGGGCAGTTCCGGCAGGCCCACGCGCTGTGGCAGGGCGTCCGCGGCGACTTGCCGGCCATCAGCAACATCGTCTTCATGGGCATGGGCGAGCCGCTGGACAACCTGGACAACGTGCTCGACGCCATCGCGCTGCTGACGCACGACTGGAGCTACGGCCTGTCGGCGCGCAAGGTGTCGGTGAGCACCGTCGGCGTCGCCCAGAAATTCGCGGCGTTCTTTGCCGGCACAACGGCGAACCTGGCGCTCAGCCTCAATGCCCCGGACGACGCGCGGCGCAGCGCCCTGATGCCGGTGAACCAGCGCGTGCCGATGGCCGAGCTCAAGCAGGCGCTGCTGGACAACTTGCCGCGCGGCCGGTCGGTGCTCGTCGAGTACATCCTGTTTGCCGGCATGAACGACAAGCCGGCGGACGCGGCGCTGCTGCACGCCTGGCTGGACGGCATCCCGGCGCGGCTGAACCTGATTCCGGCCAACCCGGGGCCGGATCCGCGCCTGCAGAGCCCGAGCCGCGACGCGGTCTGGGCGTTCCAAAAACAGCTGCTGGACCAAGGCGTGCGCGTCATGGTGCGGTATCCGCATGGCCGCGACGTCGGCGGCGCGTGTGGCCAGCTGGCCGGCGCGCACCGGCAGCAGCGGCCGCAGCACGAGGAGGGTCATGGCTGACATTTTGGTCGCCCGCGGGCTTGTCAAATCCTACGGCGACAAGCGCGTCGTCGACGGCTTGGACCTCGACCTCGGCGCCGGCAGCGTGCTCGGCTTGCTCGGACCCAACGGCGCTGGCAAGACGACAACCTTGCGGATGCTCTACGGCTTTGTCACACCCGACGCCGGCGAGATCCGCTACGACGGCAAGCTGCTGAGTGAACACCGCGACACGCTCAAGGGCTGGATCGGCGTCTGCACGCAGCACGACACGCTGGACCATGACTTTTCCGTCGAGCAGAACCTCCGCGTCTACGCCAGCTATTTCCGCCCCAAGCTGCCGGATGTGACGCGGCGCGTGAACGAGCTGCTGGACACGTTTGGCTTGCGCGAGTTCGCCAGCCAGCCGCCGCGCGAGCTGTCCGGCGGCTACCAGCGGCGGCTGATGATCGCGCGGTCGATTGTCCAGCAGCCGCGCGTGCTGTTCATGGACGAGCCGACGACCGGGCTGGATCCGGCGGCGCGGGTCGACGTCTGGCGGCTTGTGGCGCAGCTGCGCGCCGCGGGCATGGCGATCGTGCTGACGACGCACTACATGGACGAGGCGGAGCGGCTCAGCGACGCGATTACCGTGCTGGCGCGCGGCAAGGCGGTGGCGCGCGGCACGCCGCGGGAGATCCTCGGGTCGGTGCTGGGCGAGCACGTGGCGGTGCTGGAAGTCGCGGGCGTGGACGAAGCGACGCTGCGCGCGTGGGTGCAGACGCACACGGGCAACCCGCCGGCGCGCGTGCTGGATGAGTGGCAGATTCCGCTGACGGCAAGCCAGCTGGCGGCGTTCTCGCAGGCTTTTGCGGCGTGCCGGTTTACGGTGCGCCAGCCGACGCTCGACGACCTGTTTTTGCGCCTGGCCATCGCGCCCGCGCCACCGGAGGCGGCATGAACCCGTATTTGCGCGACCTCGTCGACTGGCGCACCCGCGCCGTCTTCAACCGCAACGCCCAGGTCTATTTGCGCAACTGGCGCACGGCGTTCCTGCCGCCGGCGCTGGAGCCCATCGTCTCGCTGCTGGCCTTTGGCATCGGTCTGGGCGCGTACGTCGGCGCGATGCACTGGCATGGCCGCAGCGTGGACTACATCAGCTACATGGCGCCCGGGCTTGTGGCGCAGACGGTGTTTGCCACGCCGTTTTTCGAGGCGCTGTATTCGAGTTATGTGCGGATGTTTTACCAAAAGACGTGGGACGGGATTCTCGCGACGCAAGTCGAGCTGCGCCACATCGTCTGGGGGGAGATTACCTGGGCCAGCGCCCGCGGCGTGATGAACGCCGGCGTTGTCTGCGTGGTGCTGGCCATCGCCAACGCGCTGGGCGTGCTGCACGTGCATCCCGGCTGGCTGCTGGCGCTGCCGGCGATTGGCTTTTTCGTCGGCTGGTGTTTTGCCGCCTTTGGCCTGTGCTTTACGGCGATTGTGCCGAGCATCGACCACATGAATTTTCCGGTATTTCTCGTCGGCGTGCCGCTGGGGCTGATTTCCAATACCTATTTCCCCATCGACACGCACAATGCGGGGCTGACGGCGGTGATGCAGGCCAATCCGATTTACCACTTGGCGGAGAGCTACCGCGCGCTGCTGCTGGGGGATGGGCCGGACCGGCATTTGGTTTGGTTGGGGGCGACTGCCGTCGGGTGGCTTTTGGTTTTTGGGACTGCTGCGCAGGGGCTTGTGAAGAGAAGGGTTTTGGGGGACTGACCGTCCGGGGGTGCGCGCTGCGCGCGGGCGGCGCCGCGGGCGCGCCGCG